>JAUNGJ010000035.1 GCA_030524585.1 Eubacteriales bacterium
TTATTTCTATCAGCCTGCTTTCAACTACTATGCGATTGCATCCCTCAATCGTGTGATAAAAATTTCCATATGTCGGAACATTCATAAGAATTTCATCATATTTCCTTGTATATGTCTGCAATATGATGCTTATACCAGACATCACATTCGCACAATAAAGAATATTCTCATCGTCTATCTGGCAATCATGTCGGTTTTTTATCCAGTATTTAATTGCCTCATAGTACTTGTCTGAGAGTAATTCATATCCGAAAACTCCCTGACAGACCCTCTCTTTTAATCTCTTTTGTATTGCAGGAGAACAGGAAAATTCCATATCAGCGACCCACATCGGATAAATTTTCCTGCCATTATGCTCAAGATTTCTTGCTTTCCATTTAAATGAATTTGTCTGACTCCTATCGATTGTCTGGTCAAATTGATCGTTCATAATCCTGTCCCCTGTGTTCTTATTTCTTATTCTTAGCTAAAAATTGTTTTGTTCTCTCCTCTTTTGGGTTTTCAAACAATTCCTGCGGTGGCGCCTGTTCTACAATATGACCGTTTTCCATAAAGATCACCTCATCTGCAACATTTCTTGCAAATTTAATCTCATGAGTAACGATCATCATAGTCGTATGCTGCTTTGCCAAATCTTTAATAACATCTAATACTTCCGATACCAGTTCGGGATCAAGCGCTGACGTTGGCTCATCAAACAATATAATATCCGGATTAACAGCAAGTGCTCTTGCAATTCCGACTCTTTGTTTTTCTCCACCTGACAGAGTTTCCGGATAAGCGTCCTTTTTGTGCAGCATCCCTACTTTTTTCAAAAGACTCAGTCCAATTTCTTCCGCCTCGCTTTTAGGCATTCTTTTTACAAGAATCAGTGGTGTTGTCACATTTTCAAGAGCTGTTTTATTACGATATAAATTTGAATTTTGAAATACCATTGAAGTATGTGTACGAAGCGCTTTTATATCCGATTTGCTAAGATTTTCATAATCAAATGTATGATTTTCCAACTGGATGGTTCCTTTTTCCGGGCGCTCCAACACATTAATACATCTGAGTAACGTTGATTTTCCTGTACCAGAAGGTCCGATTACAACAAATACTTTTCCTTTTTCAATCTTCAGGTCAATATTATCAAGTACCTGTTGGTCTCCAAATCTTTTTGATAAGTTCTTTATTTCCAGCATATGCTCCTCCTACCGTATGTACAGAGGGGATGTCTAAAAACATCCCCTGATAATTACTTTTGATAAGCAGATCCAACGACCTGTTCAACTTTCTTTTGTACTGCTCCAAGAGCCACCGCCAATATCCAATAAAATGCAGCCGCAAGAATATATGTCTCGAATGTTTTATAATATGTAGCAGCCGTCAACTGTGCTTCACCCATAATATCCTGAATACCGATCGTCATTCCAAGTGAAGACATTTTAATAATATCCATGCATGAATTTACGATTGGAGGAATTGCAGCCACTGCCGCCTGAGGAAGTATAATTTTTAACATCATCTGACTATGAGATAGTCCAAATGCCATACTTGCCTCATACTGTCCCTTATCGATACTTTCAATTGCACCTCTGATACTTTCCGATATATACGCTGCACTGTTTAGTCCCAGACAGAATACTAATGCAAACGTCTTTGGGCAATGCTTCATGATTTCGAATACCATCGGCAAACCATAATAAAACAAAAACAACTGAATCAAAAGAGGAGTTCCTCTAAAATAAGAAACATACACTTTCGCAAGCTGGCTTAACCCTTTTATATTAAAATATTGTATAATCGCCAATATAGCTCCAAGTACAATACTAAGCACAAACGAAAGTGCCGAAACATATATGGTAATCCACAATCCCTTTAAAAGCAGCGGAATCAGAACCTGCCCATAGGGGATAAAAGTTTCTGTAAAATAATTCATGCTTATTCCTTCTCTTCAGTAATATCTACGCCAACCCATTTTTCAGAAAGTTCTTTTAATGTTCCATCTTCTCTAAGGATCTCTATAAATTCATTCATTGCATCTCTTAATTCCGTATTATCCTTATTAAATACAATTGTTGCCACATCATATGAAAATGGCTCTAAAACTTTTATTTTCAAATCCGGATTTGCCTTTATAGCCATATATGTCTGAATATCCTGTGCAAGAACTGCATCAATACGTCCATAAACAACATCGTCAAACATTGCTTCCAGTGTTGCAGATGTATAAGTTTCAAACTTGACATCCCCATCCGGATACATTTCTTCTACTGCCTGCTGCATTGTATTTCCGGACCCTACACCAACTGTCTTTCCTGACAAATCTTCTACGCTCGTAATTTCTTCATTGTCTTCTGCAACTACAAGTGTAGAGCCATAGTAGTTGACCGGATCAGAAAAACAATATGATTTTTCTCTTTCTTCATTCGGCGCCATCTGTGCAGATACGGCATCTGCTTTTCCGGATGAAATAAGTCCAAGAAGTCCGCTGAAATCAGCAAATTCCCATTTTACTTCTATACCTGTTCTTTCCGAAAATTCATTCCATATATCAACATCATATCCCTTAAGTTCACCATCTTCCTGGTATTCAAACGGTTCATATCCCGGTGATGTTGCTACTGTTACGGAATCAATATCAAGTCCCAGATCCAGTTTGTCTGAAGATTCTTCTGTTTCCTGCTCCGTTTCCTTTGATTCTTCGGCATCATTATCCGAACTTCCGCAGCCCGCCATCAATGCCGCACACATTGATACACACAAAAGTATGCTGATCATTTTCTTTTTCATTCTTTCGTATCCTCCATTTATTATTTTATGTATATACATAATTATCGCATTCATTTTTAATATACACAATTTGATTATTTCTATAATATAATCATACTTATTGATTTATTCTATATGTGCGGCATACTCATCTAACATCCTTAGTTCTTCTTCTGTTAATTTCCACTTTGTTGTGTCACAATTTTCAAAAGCATGTCCCGCAGAACGGACGCCAACAATTGCCGTATCAACATAGGATTTTTGGATACTCCAATTCAAAGCAATTTGTGAAATTGGTACATTTCCATGATTTTTCGCCATTCCATCCATTTTTTCTAAAAGTCCCTGGATTTTTGTAAATCTGGGTTCTTCAAAAAACTGATAAAATCCTGTACGCATATCACCCTTCTCAAACACAGGTTTTTTCCTGTATTTTCCGGACAATATTCCTGCTCCCATAGATCCGTATATCATAACAGCCATATTCTCTTCATGTGCTTTTACAATTTTATCTTTTTTCTGCCCATATACCATAGAATATTGATCTTGTATAACTTCTATACAAGAATATTTTGACGCCTCTTTGATCTGTTCCAATGAAAAATTAGATACCCCGATATGGTTAATCTTTCCTTCCTCTTTTAATTTGTTCATCTCCGAAAAAGTCTCTTCCATAGGTACTTTTGCATCCGGCCAGTGGATAAGATATACATCTATATAATCTGTATTCAAATATTTAAGAGATTCTTCACACTGTCTTCTTATTGCCTTTGCGGAATTATCCGTAGAATATACACCTTCTTTGTACTGCGTTCCTGTTTTTGTAACATAATACAAACTCTCTCTTTTTTCTTTCAGGATATTTCCTAAAAACCTTTCTGCTGCTCCATCGTTATATGCAGGTGCGGTATCGATCAAATTCACTCCTGATTCCAGCATTGCCCTAACCGCCTCTTCGCACTGTTTATGATCCGTATGACCCCATCCGGCGCCGCCGATCCCCCATGTTCCTAAAGAAATTTCAGAAACCTTTAATCCGGTATTTCCAAATATTTTATATCTCATCTTCTATATTCTCCTCGTCCGCTTTTTCCGATTCTAAATCCCCAAGTGGAACCGCTCCCGTCCAGCAAAACAGTTCCCACATGTGCCCTGTCTCATCTATAAAGTAGACACAGCGTGCATTCCACTCATAATCCTTTGGCTCTGAAATAAATGTTACGCCTTTCGCTTTCAGTCTTTGATATTCCTCTTCCAGTTCTTTTACTGTCTCATAGCGAATTGCCTGTTGGTCGCGATATTTTACCTTATCCATAATATCTTTTCCGAGATTATCTTCCAGGTGTTTCCATTGCCATAAAAAGAACTCCACCTTGCCATTTGCTCTTTCCATAGGAAATCCTGCAAATGTTTCATCGATTCTGGATGGCTCATTTCCAAAAATTCTGGTAAATTCTTCTGCTGCTTTATATACATCATCCACTAAATATCCATGTGCCGTATGTTTTCCCATTAAACCAATTCCCCTCTTCTTCTTAATTCCCATATTATCCCGGACGGATCTTTCAAAAAATGTCCGATCGTCCCAATCTGAGTTAATCCTTTCTTCAAAAATTCTTCTTTTTCAGACAGCAATTCTTTTTCGGAGTCATAAATCCATGTACAAAAAGATTTTACGGGAATATCCTCTCCTGTAATATTTAATTTACTCAGCAAATATTCTTTTTCTATTACACTAAATATTAATGGTGATTTTGTGTCTAAAATGAAAAAATTACTATTCTTTTTTTCGACCTCCCAATTAAAATATTTTTTATAATATTTTTCAGCTGAAATTATATTATCCGCAATTATCGTATATGAATATTCCCTCACTGACACTATACCTCTCAATCTTTCTTATTTTCTCTAATTATACATAAAGTCATTTACCCCAACAAATAGCTTAATTCAATAAATAAACACATTTATTGATATTGTCAATATTTCATTTTAGGGATAATCTTGAATCTTATTCTTATCATTAATATAATATTCATAAGAAAATAAAAATACGGTTGGCATTAAAAACTGACAGAATGGAGATTAATATGAAAATCTATGGGACTCATTTATGCAGCGAATGTGATAAAGCAGAAATCAAATTAAAAGAACTTGGAATTGAATATGAATATATAAATTTCACGGATTCCATATCTCTGCTAAAAGAATTTACAAAATTCAGAGATGATCACAATGAATTTGATCATATTAAAGGAACCGGAAAGATAGGCATTCCCTGCTTTGTATTTGAAAATGATGAGATTATCTTTGATCTTGAAAAGGCAATTGAAAAAGCAAAAAAGAAATAATTACTACCGTTTTCTGGTATAATGCATGTGCCGCCATTTACTGGCGGCACATGTTTGTTTTTAGCTAATACGGGTTTTATAATCTTTCGCCAGCTCCTTCATCTCGCGCGCATTTTCACGCACGGCGCCGGTAATCTCCGCGCCGCCAAGGATTCTGGCAAGTTCTTCCGTGGTCTCTTCTTCTGCAAGCTGACGGATTCCCGTTCTGGTACTTCCGTCTGTCACGGTCTTCTCGATCACATAATGGGTATCCGCCATCGCCGCGATCTGCGCCAGGTGTGTAATACAGATGACCTGGTGGCTTCTGCCGATGACCGCCATCTTCTCAGAGACTTTCTGGGCGGTTCTTCCGCTGATTCCCACATCAATTTCATCGAAGATCAAGGTCTCGATCTGATCTTTGTCCGCCATGACTGCCTTGATCGCCAGCATGGTCCGTGACAGCTCGCCGCCGGATGCTACTTCTGCAAGCGGTTTCACCGGTTCCCCCGGATTCATGGAGATCAGAAATTCCACGTCGTCTTTTCCATTTGCTGTATAGGCTTCCAGCTCTGCAAACTGTATTTCAAACTTGACATCCACAAAATTCAATTCCTGAAGAGCTTCTTCAACTGCTCTTTCGAGAATCTTTCCCTGCCCCTTGCGAAGCCTGCTTAAATCTTCCGTATGTCTCTTAAGCTTCTCTTCTTTTTTCTTTAAGTTTTCCTGCAGAGACAGCAGATAACCTTCATAATCATTCAGCATCTGAAGCCTTTGACTCTTTTCTTCACAATACTTAAGAATCTGATCAATAGAATTTCCGTATTTCGTCTTCAGATGGTTGATCTCATTCAGCCGTTCCTCTACAGCATGAAACTCTTCTTCGGAAAATTCCAGTGAAGATTGGTAGTCCGATAATTCCCGGTTAAAATCATTCAGAAGGCCCTCAAGTTCTGACAGCTGACGGTATAACTCTTCCGCCCTTCCGTCATATCGGGCCGCATCGCTCATACAGCGGATCGCCCTGCTGATCTGGTCGCTGGCGCCCTCTCCTGATCCGCCGGTAAGCTCATAAGCCTCCGCCGCATTTTCCATGATACTTCTGGCATGATTCATTCTCCGGTAATCCTGTTCCAGCTGCTCATCCTCACCGGGAGCAAGATTTGCCTGCTCAATTTCCCGAATCTCAAATTCCAGAAAAGATGCTTCCTTTGCCCGCTCTGCTTCGTCCAGATTCGCCTTCTTCCACTCATCCAGACAGCTCCTGTAGTCTTTATATGCATCTTTCACCTGCCCGGCAACCGCTTTTAAGTGTTCGCCTGCAAATGCATCCAGAATCAACAGCTGATTCTTTTTATATAAGAGAGACTGATGCTCATGCTGTCCATGAATATCAATCAGTATCCCCGCCGCTTCTTTCAGGCGGGACATGGTGACCGTCTCGCCATTGATCCTGCTGGTACTTCTCCCGTCCATCAGGCGTCTGCTAAGCAGGATCATGCCATCCTCCGGATAAATATCCAGGGCCTCCAGTTTCTTAAGCTGCTTTTCATTTTCCGGCACAAATGCCAGCTCCACCAGACCAAACTGCGCTCCCTTGCGGAGAATATCCCTACTGTATCTTCCCCCAAGGGCAAGATTTACGGAGCCCAGTATTATGGATTTACCCGCTCCCGTCTCACCGGTCATAATATTCAGCCCCGGACCGAACTCCACTTCGATTTCATCGATCAGAGCCAGATTCTTCACATGTAAATTCTGTAGCATAATTCCTCCTGTTTACAGAACAATTTTGCTGATTTTATCCATTACCTTAATCGTATCATCCACACTGCGGATCGCACACATGATTGTATCATCCCCGGCAATGCTTCCTACGACCTCATTCCATTTCATGGAATCAATCGCCGCACAGACCGCCATAGCCATTCCCGATACCGTCTTGATGACGAGAATATTCTGTGCCATATCCATTGATACATAGCCATCCTTTAGGACACGGATATATTTCTCGCTCATCTCCATCTCCGCGGTCTGATGTACCGCATATTTCTGTCTTCCTTCATCCGTGGGAACCTTGGTAAGCTTCAGATCTCTGATATCTCTGGAAACAGTAGCCTGTGTTACCTTGAAGCCCTCCCGGTTCAGATATTCCGCCAGCTCCTCCTGGGTCTCTATATGATACTTGTTAATTAACTCAACGATTTTCGCATGTCTGTTTACTTTCATTTCATTAATTTCCTTTCATCTTTCTGCGTAATATCTCCAAAAAGCTGATTTCGCTTAGTTTCATTAGCTTTGTGATCATCTCCGACCGCCGAATAGTTATGGTGTGTCCGGTTCTCAATTCCCGGGTATTGGTTCCATCAAAAGAAATAAAAACCTCCTCCGGCCTGCCATGTCTTCCCTCGCCAATCTCAATCCGAATCTCGTCCTCCGCCGACAGTACGATACTGCTGGTGTTCAGTGCATGGGAACAGATCGGCGTCACTACGATCATTGCTGCAGTAGGCTCCACGATTGGTCCCCCTGCCGACAGATTATATGCCGTAGAGCCGGTAGGCGTGGAGATGATAATGCCATCTGCCTCATAGGAATTGAGCAGCGCTCCATTGACATACAGATTAAAATGAATGATGCGCAGCGCGCCCTTTCTGGAAAGCACAATGTCATTCAGCGCCACATCCTGTATGCCGTCGTCAAATCTGCCGTCCAGCATCATCCGGTCTTCCATCATATAATTACCGTCCAGAATCTGATTCAGAGCTTCCTCCACGCGGTCTACTTCTACCTCCGTCAGATATCCCAGCGTTCCCATGTTAATTCCCAAAATAGGAATCTCCTTCTTCAAAAGTCTTGCAACCTCGATTAGAGTTCCGTCACCGCCGATTACAATTGCACAGTCCATCTCCTCCGGTATGCTGTCCGCAATGATATTTTTCTGTTTATCCTTCCTGCACAAAATACAGGTTTTTCCTCTGCTTTCCAGAATCCGTGCAACCTGTTCGGTCACCCGCCCGTCTCTGTCCTTTCCATCATTCGTTACTACAAAAAACCGTTTCATACTCATGCTGTCTTCCTTTTTATTCAGGCACATCTCACTTGTGAGACCCCGTCAGTGTTTCAAATGCGGTATCTACTATCTGTTTCGTCTCGATTCCGGTTCTCATCTGCCCGGTCTCTTCCCCGGATTTCTCAAGGTGAATCAGGTATTCAATATTGCCCTCCGGCCCCCGGATAGGCGAAAATTCCAGATTCAGAACATCAAATCCTATCGACAGGGCATAGTTCTTTACCATCTCAATTACTTCAATATGGGTACTTTTTTCCCGGACAACACCCTTTTTTCCTACCTTTTCTCTTCCTGCTTCAAACTGGGGCTTGATCAGCGCCACAATCTGCCCTTTTCCTCGAAGATAATTCCGGATCGGAAGCAGTACCTTTGTCAGGGAAATAAAGGACACGTCGATGGACGAAAAATCGATCGGCTCTCCCAAATCCTCCAAAGTCACGTAGCGGATATTGGTCTTCTCCATGCAGATTACCCGCTCGTCCTGCCGAAGCTTCCATGCCAGCTGTCCTCTGCCCACATCAATCGCATACACTTTCTTTGCCCCATTCTGCAGCATACAATCCGTAAATCCGCCGGTAGAAGATCCTACATCCGTGCAGACCTTTCCCTCTACCGACACATCAAAATTCCGAATTGCTTTCTCAAGCTTTAAGCCGCCCCGGCTCACATAGGGCAGCGTATGGCCTTTGATCTCTATGGAAACCTCATCCGAGAAGGAAGCTCCGGCCTTATCCTCTCTCTGTCCCTCCACAAATACGTTCCCGGACATGATGATTGCCTTGGCCTTCTCCCTGGATTCGGCAAGATTTCGTTTTACCAATAATACATCTAACCGTTCTTTCATAATTGCTCCTATTTTTTTCGGTGGATCAGTTCCGTAAGAAGCCATTCCAGAAATGGATTCTCCCCCGGAAGACTTCTCAGAAGGCGAATCGCCTCCACCGACTCTTTCTCTACGATCTTTTCAGCCTCGCTGATTCCAAGAAGTGTCACATACGTCGTTTTTTCATTCTTCTCATCGCTGTGGATCGGCTTGCCAAGCACCTCTGCCGTACTGGTCACATCCAGAATATCGTCCTGCACCTGGAAGGCCAGGCCGACCTTGCCGGCAGCCTTCTCGATCACGCGGATCTCCTCTTCCTTTGCCCCTGCAAGGGTTGCCCCGATCATCATTGCACTCTCTAACAAAGCCCCTGTCTTCAGGGCATAGATAAAATCCAGCACCTCTTTTTCGATCTGATGTCCGGTCTCCTGCACATCCACAACCTGCCCGCCAAGCATACCGTAAATCCCGGCCTTCCTTCCCAGGATCGACAGCGCCCTGCCAATCCTCAGACTCTGGTTCGGATAATTCTCAAATGCGCCTGCCGCCGTCTCGAAGGCATAATTTAAAAGAGCGTCTCCCGCAAGAATCCCCATATCCTCACCATAGACCACATGGGTAGTTGCCCGTCCCCGGCGCAGCTCATCGTCATCCATTGCCGGAAGATCATCATGCACCAGTGAATAGGTATGAATCATCTCGATCGCCGCCATAAAAGGCTCTACGATCCGTTCTGTTCCGCCAAACAGCCTATAGGTCTCCTGCATCAGCATCGGGCGCAGGCGTTTCCCGCCTGCCATAAGACTGTAGGCCATCGCTTCCATAATGATCTTCTGATAGCCCTCTTCCTTTGGAAGATAAGCGGACAAAATCTCTTCAATGGCCGTCACCTTTTCATTTCTGAGTTCTTTATAGTCACGCGTCTGAATCGATTCCTTAGAATTCATGCGTCTCGCCCTCCTCATCCAATACCAGTATCTGCTTTTCAATCCGGTCTATCTTGTCATTGCACACCTTAAGCAGATCCATTCCCTGATGGTACATGCGGAAGGATTCTTCCAGAGAAGCCTCCCCTTCCATATCCCGTATCACCTGATCCAGCTCTTCAAACACCTGATCCAGCGTACGTTCCTTTCTCTCTTCTTCTATCTCCTTCAAAACTTCGTTCTGATCTTTATTCATATCCTTCCTCCCTGACTTCGGTTACCGCCGCCCGGATTCTTCCATCCGACACGTAGACGGACAGATTGTCGCCTTCCTTTATCTGCCTCACGCTCCGAACTGCCTGAAATCTATCTTCAGCTTCCTTTTCTACAAATGCATAACCCTGGTTCAATTTCTCAAGAGGCGAAAGCCCTTTCAGCCGCTCAATTCGAATTGCCAGCCGGTGTCTGCTGTCCTTCAGGCGATCCTCCATCAGCCGCCGAAGCGTCTCCTGCATATCCACGAGCTGCTGTCTTCTCTCCCGAATCTTAATCTCCGGATGCAAATAGGCGATCTTCGTCCGGAGCTGTTCGGCGCGCATCCGATACAGCGTAACCTTCTGCTGCATCAGCCGCAGCAGCCTCTGTCGGTATGCAAGCAGCGTCTCTTCATACTGATAGTAATCCCACACTGCAAGCTCCGCCGCCGCAGATGGAGTCGGCGCCCTGAGATCTGCCACATAATCTGCAATGGTGGTATCGGTCTCATGGCCAACCGCCGAAATCACCGGAATAGAACATTCAAAAATAGCTCTTGCCACCATCTCTTCATTAAACGCCCACAGATCCTCGATCGAGCCGCCGCCGCGCCCCACAATAATCAGATCCACACCCGCCTTTTCCAGCATTCGGATTCCCCGGACAATGCTTTCCTTCGCTCCCTCTCCCTGTACCTGAGCCGGATAGAGAATCAGCTGAACATAGGGATTCCTTCGGGCGCTGATATTCATAATATCCCGGATGGCTGCTCCTGTCGGCGCAGTTACCACACCGACCTTACCCGCAAACTTTGGGATCGGCTGTTTATACTCAGCCGCAAACATCCCCATCTCTTCCAGCTCCTGCTTTAGCGCCTGAAATCTCTCGTACAGCACTCCGTCTCCGTCCAGCCGGATCTCTCTGGCATACAGCTGGTAAGATCCGCTTCTTTCGTAGACGCTGACCGCGCCGAAGACAACTACCTGCTGTCCTTCCCGCATACGAAAAGAGAGCCCGCCGCGCTGCCCTGCAAACATGACACAGGCAATCGTTCCAGACTCATCCTTTAACGAAAAATATATATGTCCCGACGTATGGTATTTACAATTAGAGACTTCCCCCTTGACGTAAATCCGGTTCAGCATGAAGTCCTGGGTAAACATGTTCTTGATGTAGGTATTTACCTGTCTGACTGTATACACATTAGCCATTGCTTTATACTCCCGCCTAATCTGCCATCTTGGCGAGGACAGCATTAATAAAGGACGGACTATCCTCCCCGCCGAACCGCTTTGCAAGCTCTACTGCTTCATTAATGGCAACAGATACCGGTACATCCTCATCCAGCTTCATCTCATAAACCGCAAGCCGAAGAACCGACAGATCCGCCTTGTTCATACGGGTGATCTTCCAGCCGGTACTGTGCCTGCTGATCAGACTGTCAATCTCTTCGATATGGGCGGCTACTGCCTCTGTCTTATCCGCAATATACCGCTGATCCTTCTCATCTACAATCTCCGCCTGTTCAAAATAAAGCCGAATCTGTTCTGCAAGCTCCTCTGGCGGATTGAATTCCACGCCGAAAATCAGCTTAAAAATATGCTCTCTCTGCTCTGTCCTCTTCACTTATGCTTCCTCCGGTACCTTCACTCCTACAACACGGATATTCACATCAGCTACTGTCAGCCCGGTCATGCTCTCAATGGAAGTCTTCACCTTCTCCTGAATCCGATTTGACACCTCAACCAAACTGTATCCATACAGCAGATTCAGGGTAAGGGTTACCGTAACGATTCCTTCCAGCACGTCAATCTTCACGCCCTTGGACGGCGTCTTCATACTGAGTCTTCCCATCTCCTTGGTGGTGCCGCCTATGGAAGCCACACCTTCAACATCCATCGTTGCAAAGGCTGCAATCGAAGCTACCACTTCATCTGCAATCTTCACTTCACCCACGTTCTCATCTCTCTGAATCGTGTATGTGTTTCTCTCTTCTTTTCCCATATCTTTGAACCTCCTGTTGGTTATTGCTGCATTTTATACAATCTCACATATCTTTTTAATTCTGATAAGCTAAGCATACTAAGATTATAACAAATTTATCCATAAATGCAAACAGTTTTAAGCGCACTTCCTATGAACGCCCAAATTCGGAAAGCATCAGCCCCTCATTGCGCTCCAGAACCATGCGGATACTCCAATCATTGACAAACAGAAGGAGCGGTCTGTCCTTCAGATCCCTGATCTTCTTCATATCAGAGGTGCCCTTCAGCTTATCCAGATCTATTTCCTGGTTCTCAATCCAACGGATATGCTCATAGGGGAGATTGTCCAGACGGATCTCTACATTATATTCATTCTCCAGACGATACTTCAGCACATCAAACTGCAGCACACCTACTACACCTACAATGATTTCCTCCATACCCGTATTGTATTCCTGAAAAATCTGAATCGCGCCTTCCTGAGCGATCTGGTTGATTCCCTTGATAAACTGTTTTCGCTTCATGGTGTCTACCTGACGCACCCTTGCAAAATGCTCCGGCGCAAAGGTTGGAATCCCTTCATACGCATACTTCTTCGGCGAAGAAGTCAGTGTATCTCCAATGGAAAAAATCCCCGGGTCAAATACCCCGATAATATCTCCGCCATAGGCATTCTCAATCATCCTGCGCTCACTTGCCATCAGCTGCTGAGGCTGTGACAGACGCACTTTTCTGCCGCCCTGAATATGGTGGACCTCCATTCCCGCATCAAAAGTTCCGGAACAGATCCTCATAAATGCGATCCTGTCTCTGTGAGCCTTATTCATATTTGCCTGTATCTTGAATACAAAAGCGGAAAAATCCGGCTCTTCCATTGGATCAATCACTCCCTGGTCCGACTTTCTCGGAAGCGGCGACGTGGTCATCTTCAGGAAATGCTGAAGAAAGGTCTCCACTCCAAAATTGGTCAGTGCCGAACCAAAAAATACCGGAGACAGCTCGCCCCTGCTTACAAGCTCCTGATCAAATTCCGCACCGGCCCCATCCTGAAGCTCGATCTCTTCCATCAGCTGTTCCTTCTGGCCCTCCTCCAGAAGTGTATCCACCTCCGGATCATCCAGTGCAATCTTTCTCACTTTTCCCTGAATGGTTCCCTTCCTGGTATCGGAGAACAGTTCAATCTCCTTTTCATTGCGGTCATATACCCCCTTAAAGCTCTTTCCGGACCCGATGGGCCAGTTTACGGGGCAGGTGGCAATGCCAAGCTCATTTTCAATATCATCTAACAGCTCAAAGGTATCCATTGCCTCCCGGTCCATCTTATTAATAAAAGTAAAAATCGGAATGTGGCGCATGGTACATACCTTGAACAGCTTCCTGGTCTGGGCCTCCACACCCTTGGATGCGTCAATGACCATCACCGCCGAGTCCGCCGCCATCAGCGTACGGTAGGTATCTTCTGAGAAGTCCTGATGTCCTGGCGTATCCAGAATATTGATACAGTATCCTCCATAATTAAACTGAAGCACAGATGAGGTAACCGAAATACCTCTCTCCTTCTCAATCTCCATCCAATCAGAAACCGCATGTCTGGCAGTTGCCTTACCCTTCACGCTGCCCGCCTGATTGATCGCGCCGCCATACAGAAGAAACTTCTCCGTAAGCGTAGTCTTACCGGCATCCGGATGAGAAATAATGGCAAAGGTTCTTCTCTTCTTAATCTGCTCCCTGATTTCCTTCGTTAGTTCCGACATATCTATAACACTCCTGCTCTTTTTTTGCACACTATTAGATAGTATAGCATAACGAAAGGGAATCCACAATCCGTGAATTCCCTTTCCTTTTCTTTAATGGATACTTCTGTCTGCAAAAACCTCCGGCAGATTAGTATGGAACATTCTCAGCAATATCCTGGAGCGCCTCCACGCCTTCTTCCTCTCTTTTTGCAAGGAAAGCTTTCAATTCCTGAGCCGGCATATCAAGTCCGGAATATAATTTGAAAGCGCCTGCTCCCTGCCACAGCAGCATTCCTTTTCCGCCGATGACATTATCCTCGCGGCATCCGTTGGCCACCGCGTCACTCATCAGTTTGGTTACCAGCGGATTGTAAATCACATCATAAACTACCAGATCCTCGTGAAATACCGTCATGTCTGTCACAAGTGAAACTCCCTCAAACATCGGGCGCATTCCTACGGAGGTTCCATTGATCAGCACATCTGCCTTGCGAATACTGTCATGCATCAACTCGGTTTCAGAAAGAGGATGGAACTCCATCTTACAGGGAACTCCTTCCTTCATCATATCCTCTCCGATCCTTCTCGCCTGCTCCAGTCTCTCTGCCCCCCGGTTAAATACGGTCACGGACTTTGCTCCGTCCAACGCGCACTGCACCATGATGGCCGTTGCCGCTCCGCCGGCGCCAAGAAGTACAATATTCTTATCTACAATAGTTTTGCCATGATCCTTCAGATCCAGAACAACACCCATACCATCCGTGATATGTCCGGTCAGTACACCATTATCGTTGACAATAGTATTCACCGCACCGATAAATTTGGCGGCAGGTGACAGTTTATCCATATTGCGCGCCACCTCCTGCTTACATGGCATGGTGACATTCGCTCCCCGCATATTCAGGCGCCGCATAGCAGCCAGCGAATCTTTCACCTGGGATGCATCACAGTCAAAAGCCAGATATGCGCAATCTATACCATAATAATCAAAACAGAAATTATACATAATTGGGGAACCGGAATGCTTGATCGGTGTCCCAAATACTCCCAGTAATCTTGTTTTTCCAGAAATTCGTGTGTCCATTTGTGTCTTCCCCTTCCTTATCGTATCTCTTTTCGTTTTTCCTGCCAAAAGAGAATACTTCATTTTAGCATTTTAAAATCTTCGCACTTTAAAGTGTTAAAGCGCCTCATGGGAAGAATTATACACAATTTTCTCTCACATGTCCAGACTTTTTTTGATTTTTTTCCTTCCTGCAAAAATCACCAGCAGAATCAGCACAATTCCTGCCATTCCCCAGCACCAGACCGGTATATCATGGATGTTATAACACCTGACACTGATCCACATCTGATTGATGTCCTGATTCTTTTCCTCATCAAAATATACCATGATCGATGATCTGGAAATTGCTTCCTTTGGGGGATACTGAGCGGACAGCTGACGTTCCATCTGTTCTGTCGGTGTGGTAATGACATAGTCTGCTGCTTCTCCTTCATCCTTCGCAAAGAAGTATCCCAGATCATAGTCGTCCACATCCTCTTTCCCATCTTCCGCACCATAGCACCAATTGGCATACTCAAACACGCGCCCGTCATCGCCGCCGGAAATCACCGATGTATATCCGATGTAATACATGTTGCGGATCACATTATCCGGTCTCGAATTAAAATTAATAAAAGCCTCAGCTGCATGCTGCTTCGCCGCATTCCCATCAATTCCATTCTTCAGCATTACCCAGCCGTCGAAGTAAATATTGGTAGCCTCCTTTGGCACGGCAAACGCCAGCGTAAAATCATCTTCATCCGCCTGATCCATTGTATATACCGCATCTCCCGACCACTGGTAATTGGCAACCACCTTGCCGGTAATCATATCTGCCTTACCGGAATCCGTCTCAAAAGAATAGGCATTATTCTTCACATCCTGCAGATACTCCTGCACCTCCTCAATGGTCTCCTTTGATGTATCATTCATCTCTTCTTCCAGGTTTTTCAGATAATCCGGGTCCTGCAAAAACTCCTCCGAGGTCAGAAGCTCTGATTTGATCGCTCCTACCGCCGCAAAATAGGAATCCCGCACATTATCCTTAATCGTGACCTGTCTGTAATAGGCGGGATCATCCAGAATCTTCCAGCTGGAAGCATCCTCCCTGCTGACTATCTCCGGGTTGTACACAATTCCTGTGATTCCCCACATATATCCTGCCGCATAATCACTCCAGGGCTTCCCCTGAATCTCATTTTCTTCAAAAACAGACCGGATATAAGGGGATACTCCGTTTATATAATAATTCTTCTCATCGGAAGTATCAAAAAAATCCTCTGACAAAGGTACAAGCCGGTCTTCTGCCATAAGCTTCATAATCATGTATTCAGATGGACACACCAGGTCATAGGTATCTCCCAGAGTCAGCATATTATAAAGGTCTTCATTGGTTCCAAAAGTAGAGTATTCTACCTTTACCTTCACTCCATAAGTCTCATAATACCAGGTTTCAAAATCCTTCACCATGGAATTTTCGCCGATAATATCCCCGCTGTCCAGATCAATGGTCTCCTCTTCATCCCAATCTCCCAGATCGATGTACTCTTCCCAGTTACAGACCCGCAGGGTAACCTCCTTTGCCTTCCCGGCGCCGCCCTCTTCTGCCTTTGCGGCAGATGCCGGAAGCAGAGAGAGAAGTACGGCGCATGCAAGCCCCAGAGTCACAATCCTTTTCATTCCTTTTCCCATCATACGCCGCTCCTTTCCGAAGCTGCCCTGCCGGCCCGCAGATTCATCAGCACAACAATCAGCGCAACCACCAGAAAGATAACCGTGGACAGCGCCCAGAGCGCTGTCTTTATCGTCGTCTGAGAACCTTTGGTCGCATTGACCACATAGGTACTGATCGTATCAAAGGTAGCAGGCTTTGTGTAGGTGGCAACAAAATAGTCGTCCAAAGACAGTGTGACCGCCAGTGCAAATCCGGAGATGATTCCCGGAAAAATCTGTGGAATCACAATCTTTGTCAACGCTGTAAACGGAGTCGCCCCCAGATCCAGAGCCGCTTCGTAGATGCTGGAATCCATCTGCTTCAGCTTTGGAGTCACCGACAAAAACACAAAAGGCGCACACAGCGTCACATGTCCTACAATCAGCGGAACAAACGTATCCTTGCTGACTCCAAATACAATAACCAGAAGAATACAGATTGAAAATCCAGTCACAACATCCGCATTTACGACCGGAACCTGATTCATCGTGGTGATTGCCGAAGACATCCCTTTTTTAGAGTAAAACGCTCCGATTGCTCCCATCGTACCCAGAATAGATGCCAGCACCGCTGAAAGCAGCGCCAGCGCCACGGTTCCCACGATCATCTGCACCAGCTCCGGCGTGGTAAACAGCGTCACATAGTTGTGCAGGGAAAAACCGCGGATTGCTCCAATATTGGTGGCATCCGTAAAACTGTATACCGCAAGCACCAGAATCGGCAGGTACAAAAACAGAAGAACCGCAATAATGACCAGTACTTTCCATGCTTTTTTCATCATAACAAGGCTCCTCCTCTCGTATGTTCCTCTTCCATTCCTCCGGTAAAAAGTGTGAACAGACAGATAATTCCCAAAAGAATCAATGCGATCATAGAACCGCCATGCCAGTTATAGGCAGCAAAGTAGCTGCCGATCAGACTTCCCATAATATAAGTGCTGTTATACAGCATATCCAGTACAACATAGTTGGTCATGGCAGGCAAAAATACCATCGATATCCCGCTGACGATTCCCGGCAGCGAAAGGGGCAGCGTAACTTTTAAAAATGCCTGCATTTCCCCGGCGCCCAGATCTCTCGCCGCTTCCAGAAGCGCGCCGTCCAGTTTGGAGATCGTCGTATAGATCGGCAGGATCATAAAGGGCAGGAAATCATAGGTCATGCCAATCACTGCATTGAGAAACGGGTAATAGGCAAGATTCCCTTCTATCCAGGTGAGAATTTCCTTCAGGGCCGTAATTCTAAGGGAAAAGTTGATCCACATCGGCATCACAAAGAGCATCACGATCACGGATCTGGCCTTCAGCTTACTGGTCGCCAGAATATAAGCGGTCGGATAAGCCAGAAGCAGACATACTGCCGTTGTGACTATTGCAATCCCAAAGCTGTAGAAAAGTGTTCCCAGCGTATTCGGATTCGTAAAAAATCCGGTCAGATTGGAAAGTGTAAACTGCCCCTGTCCATTGGTGAATGCATAATATAAAAGCACAATCAATGGCGCTACCACAAAGAGCAGCAAAAAGAGTGCATACGGAATTCCCAAATATTTTCTGGAAAATGTATGTTTGTACATCGTTCCGCCTCCTATCTCTTAACTGTAAAGGTCATCTTCTCTACCGGCATCAGCAGTCCGACCTGGTCATCCATATTCCACAGGTACTCGTCATCTACCACGAAATCCTGCTCCAGATCCGTGTGAATGACATAACTGTAATGGTCGCCTTTGTAAATCAGATTGCTGATGTATCCCTGCACCATTCCCTGTTCGATTTCGTCCGTCATCTTAATATGCTGAGGCTGAATCGATACCATGATCCTGATTTTCCTCTTGTCAATCTCTACTCCATTCGCATCCAGAAGCGTTCCATCCTCCATCATTCTGCTTCCCCTGATAATAGCAGTCAGATCCACATTCAGAACGTTTTCATTGTATTCCAGTTCCCAATTCTTATTAATCTCTGCAGCAAAGATATTGGTGTGATCTTCCGCAATCATAATATGAATATTATCCGGCTCTACCTTCACGCCAACCCGCTCTCCCGGTGTTGCGGAATTTACCGACTGGGCCACGATCTCGTTCTTTCCCGACTCTACGGTTATCTCATAGTGCATGCCCTTAAAGATCACAGATGTCACAATTCCTCGGATATTTCCCTGTCCCGGTGCGGTCAGTATTACATCCTCCGGCCGAACAACCGCCGTAATATGGGTTCCTTCTTCTACATCATCGACACAGACAAACTCGCCTCCGCAGAAACGGGCTCTCAGTTTTCCCGTCATAATCCCGTTAAAAATATTACTCTCGCCGATGAAATCCGCCACAAAGGCATTGATCGGTTCATTATAGATATCCTCCGGCGTGCCGATCTGCTGCATCTTCCCTTCTGACATGACTACGATCTTATCGGACATGGTAAGCGCCTCCTCCTGATCATGGGTCACATAGATAAAGGTAATGCCAAGCTCCCGGTGCATTGCCTTCAGCTCCAGCTGCATCTCCTTGCGCATTTTGAGATCCAGCGCTCCCAGAGGCTCATCCAGCAGAAGAATCTGAGGCTCGTTGACCAGAGCCCTTGCAATGGCCACCCTCTGCTGCTGTCCTCCGGATAAGGTGGTCGTACTCCGGTTCTCAAATCCCTCCAGGTCTACCAGCTCTAACACCTTCTTTACCTTTTTGGGAATAATATCCTTCGGTGTATTTTTCTGTTTTAATCCAAAGGCGATGTTCTCATAGATATTCATATGCGGAAACAGTGCATATCTCTGAAACACCGTGTTAATCGGTCGTTTATTCGGCGGAAGATTGGTAATTGGTTTACCGTTCAGCAGAATCTCTCCCTCTGTAGGAATATCGAATCCAGCAATCATCCTCAATGTAGTAGTCTTACCGCATCCGGAAGGTCCAAGAAAAGTGACAAACTCTCCCTGTCTGACCTCCAGATTAAAGTCGTCCACTGCCGTGAATCCATCTTCGTATGTCTTCGTAATATGCTTCAATTCAATAATATTTTTCCTGTGTTCCATCTTCTTTCCCCGCTCTTTCGCAAATTAAAATGTAGGTGGTGTACTAACCCAAATAAATTTCGCCGGTTCGCTGCCCGGGTTCTCAATACGGTGTTTCCATTTCGCCGGATAATAGAAGCTCTCTCCGGCTTTTACCTGATAGCTTTTATCGCCCAGATGAAGCGTCAGTTTCCCGGATATCAGATACCCAAATTCCTCGCCGCTGTGAGGCTTATCCTCATCCAGACTCTGATGAGGCTGTACCACTGCCAAAAGCGGCTCCATCTGATATTTCTGAGCCGCAGGAACAATCCACTGGATACTGTTTCCCGCCTCATCAACCTTCTCAAAAAACCCTTCCTCCGAGTATACAAAGTGATCTTCCTCTGCCTCCTTGAAAAACTCGGAAGCGGTCGTTCCCAGACATTCAATCAGATCCAGAAGCGTCACCACCGACGGCGATACCTGTCCCCGCTCCAGCTGTGAAATAAAACCCTTGGTAAGCTCAGCTCTGTCCGCCAGCTCCTGCTGGGTTAATCCATTTCTGTTTCTCAGGTCTTTGATCTTATTCCCGATATGTTCATTCACATATTCAAGCTCCATAAGTAAGTCACTCCTTCACTTGCATTCACAATGTTTCTAAACCAAAAATATTTTTATGCTAAACTTTTACCGAATTAAATTATACTCTTATTAAACTTTTTGTCAATTATCAGAGTTATTTTTTTCTATTCTTTTTGTGCACTGTTTTGGAGCCGATCAGTTCCTTTTTATGAAAGGATTGAATCAAATCCATTTCGGACATAAAAAAAGCATAAATCACTATGCTGGCTAGCGATTTATGCTGTCTTTTTTGCACTCTTTATTTTCCTTCGGTACTGATTGGTGTAATCACGATATTTTCTGCCGCAATTCCGGTCTTTCTGGTCACAATGTCTTCGATCTGAGCCCGGTTTGCTTCTGATAAATCAGCTGCATTGACTACAATATCCGCGCTTTCTGACGTCAGGCTTACTACCGCCTCATTGAATCCTTTTGAAGCAAGCATGGTCTCTGCCGCCGCTTCCTTTTCGGCAAGGTCTGTCATCACCAGAAGCTGATTCACTGCATCCTGTTTCTGCTCATCGCTAAGATTCTGATTGTCAATAATCTCCATCAGAGATTCCTTGTTCTTTGCGCGCACCTGCTCTCTGGTGACTTTGGCTTCCGCCACCACTGCACTGGCGTCGCCGCTTGTAAGTACCGCCTCTCCCGGGGTTCCATCCACTGCTCCGTCCGTTTCTTCGCTGTCATTGCTCGCGATCTCCCCATCCGTCTCAGCAAGATCATCCTCGGAAATATCCAGAAGCTCCATATTAGCCATTTCGCTGTTTGCTTCCGTCGCATCCGTACCACTTCCGAAAATACGCCCGGAGTAATTCAAATACCCGGCAACTGCAATCATAACGGCAAGGGCTGCAATAATCACCTGATTCCTACGAAATATACGTTTCACTTATTTCTCCTCCTATGATAGATTTAGTTGCTCTTCATTACCTTTATTTTATGCGTGTCTATTTCAAATAATGCTTGCACTGCTTCAGTTATATTCTGAACTGCCACCGCATTATTTCCTCCCTCGGCAATAACGATCACGCCCTCTACCGCGGGCGTCAGTTCTTTGGTAATATACGGCTCACCGCTCTGGCCGCTCCCATCCCCCGAATACACGGTCGTCTGAGAGCTTGTGCTGTTGATTGTACTCCTGCTGCCTCCCTGACTGTCTGTCTCCTGAACAGATTCACTCTCACTTTCTACATCCTTCTCAACCACCTTCTCGGCGGAAGACTTGAGGGTCACCATGACCTGAACCTGCCCTACTCCCTCTACTCTGGAAAGTGTATCCGCCAGCTTTTCTTCCAGATAGGCGGCATAGGCCTCCGCTGTTCCTCCGTTCCCCGATTCCGTTCCATGAGAATCTATATAGGAATTACGCGTTCCGGATTCTGTCTCATCTTTCTTCGACACCGGAAGCGCAATTACAAGAAGCAGAATTCCTCCCAGCAGGAGAATTACCAGCCTGTCTTTTTTCATCAGCAGTGTTTTTAGTTTTTCCGGTATATGCTCCGGAATACGTATTCCTTTTCCCTGCTTACCTTCCAATTCGAATTTCCTCCACTTCAATCTGCCCCGTCTTTTTGTTCCGGCTATCCTCTGACTCCTTCATGGTTCCCACGTCGCTTAGTTCTTCTGATTCTGCTATATTAACAGCCTGTTCCATCTCCTGTATTTTCTCTTCTATTCTTTCTGCTGCCGCCTCATATTCATAATCTGCCCACAGAGCCACATCCTGTTTTCGGCTCTCGAATATACGAAGCACCGGAGCCAGTATCATCAGAACCAGAATAACACCGGTAAACAGACGGATATATTTGCGATAACTATGCCCTGCCACCACCTGCATAACAACAGTGACTAAAACCATATAATATGCAATCTGCCGAATCCATTCATACAAATAATCTAACATACTTCACCTCATACCGAGCTGGTCGTATACGCCACAATTGCAATGGTAATAAGAAACAGCACGCCGCTGGTAAATACAGCTCTCAGCAGCAGCCTGCAGCCTTCCCCCACACCACTGATGCACTCTACGATCCGTTTATCCGACACCGGCTGTACCACAGCCGCCGTAAACTTATATGCCAGTGTAATCACTGCAATCTGAATCAGCGGAGCCACGCAGAGAACACAGCAGATTAAGGCTCCCGCCAGGCCAATACTATTCTTAATCAGAACCGCAGTTCCCATTATCACCTCTGCCGTTCCTCCAAGAGCGTCTCCCACACCGGGTATCGCCTCCATCCCTCTGGTCACGATACTCCGTTTGACAGAATCTACCGCCGGTGCAATCAATCCCTGAACCACATTCAGGCCAATCATACACCCCATCAGGGTCTTTAGTATCCAGCTAATGATAATCTCCAGAAGTTCCGCCAGCTTCGACAGATAATCCTCCGATTGAAGGCTGTTCAGTACCCGTGCCATCACATAAATATGAATCAGCGGGAGCATCACATTTCTGACCAGCCCATCGACCAGGATAATCAGAATCAGCGCCAAATGATAAAATGCAGCGGAGCTGACACTTCCCTTTGCCGCAGTAACCGCCACAAAATAAACAGGATACAGCGCCTTCATGAATCCGGTCAGCTGGCCAATTCCGTCTCCCACCCAATCCGACGCTGCCTGAAATGATGTCAGACAGACTCCGATCAGCAGCAGGTACAACAGAAAAAAACTGATCTCCGATACCTGTCTGGTCTGAAACACACTGGAAAAGTTCAGAAACAGCGCTGCTCCTATGGCAATTACAATAAGATGGATCACACTTTGACGATTCACCCGAAATGCACGGAACAACTGCTCACTGACGAGCTGATTTAAAAGCTCCGCATCCAATTCTGTCTCCCCACGCATAACTGAATCTATGATTTCTTTAAAATCCAGCTTTTTTTCCGGAAACAAATCTTCCAGCAGCTGGTTCATCTCAGAAAAATCCATCTCTCCCAGAAGCGCTTCCCTGGTGTCCTCTTCTACCGTCTCCAGATGTTCTTCTGTGGGCAGTTCTTTTTCTTCTTCTCCATCCGCTGCCAGTGCGTGTGTACTTTGAATAAATATACAGAAAACACACAGGATGACTGTCACTCCCATCTGAAAGTCCGTCTTTTCCTTCTTCCTCCGCCTCCCTCTCTTCATGACAGAAACTCCCCAATCCTTTCAAGGACAGTCAGGATAACCGGAACACTTAAAACCAGTATCATCAGCTTCCCAAATATCTCAATCTGCACCGCAATCGTCTGGTATCCTGCATCCTTACAGATACTGGAAGCAAATTCCGAGGTATAGGTAATCCCGATCATTTTCACCAAGGTTCCAATATAAGAGGAATCCAGATTCATGGAGTCCCCGATCCTGTAAACAGCATCCAGAAATACCGAAAATTCTCCCAAAATCCCTATAAATATCAGAATGCTGACTCCCACAGCAATATAGATGCTATACTCCGATCTACCGCCCTTAAACTGTACCGCGAGAAGCGCCCCTGCGATTCCAAGCAATCCTACCTGCACAATTCCCATCTGTTCATCCTCCTAACGGTCCATGCCTGTTTCTATAAAGAAAACAATCCTCTGATCGATTCAAACAATTCATATATGTACGGTACAATCCAGAAAAGCACCAGAATCAATCCCGCAAGACTTGTCAAAAACGCCTGTTCTTCCCTTCCGCTATGCTTTAGCACCTGACTAAGCACGGAGACAAGTATTCCCACCGCAGCTATTTTAAATATAAGATTCACACCCATGAACTCCTCCTCATATCAGCAGAACCGCTATAAATATTCCGCCTATTACTCCCATGCAGCGGCACAGCTTTTTCTTATTCTGTATCTCCGCCCTCATATCCTGAATGGACAGCGCCAGCTGCTCCTGATAGCTCTGCAGATGATTGATCTGCACTTCAACATCTGCATTTCCAAGCAGCGTCCCCAGCTCCTCAAGCTTTCTTCTCTCCCGGCGCGGGAGCTTGGAATCTCCCAGATATACAGCCGCCGTTTCTCTCCAGATCTCATCGAAGCTCCCTCCCTTTCTGGATTCCATGCGGATACACATTTGACCAAGCCACGCATCATAAGGCTTTTTGGCCTCCTTTGAAATCTTCAGAAATATATGGGAAAGGATTGATCTCGTATACCGGATTTCTCCCCGCAGCATGGCAATCAATCGATTCAGATACAGCATCTCCTGATAGGCCGCCTCCAGCTCCGCCGCCGCATAGGCTCCCAGAAGGGTAGCTGCCCCGATGGTAACCATACTTCCAACTAATTTCAGCATAGCCTCGCCCCCAGTTCATCATAAATACCCTCCACCTTCCCAAGCTGTTTTCCGTACTCTAAAACCACATATCTTCGGAACAGCTTCTGCGTAAAAAATTCCTCAAACATCGGTTTCCCGCGAATCTCGTGAAAGGACGCCCCGTGGACTGTCGCCAGCATTCTGCAGCCGCAGCACATAGCGTATTTCAGCATCTGTACCTCTGTCCCGCTCCCGATCTCGTCCACAGCGATGATCTGAGGACCCATACTCCGGATCAGCATCATCATTCCCTCTGCCTTGGGGCAGGCATCCAGAAGATCCGTCCGGATACCAAGATCATTCTGACAGATTCCCATATAGCTTCCGCCAAGCTCTGAGCGCTCATCCACAACCCCCACATTCCTGCCATCCAGCAGCCGGCTCCCATTGGATATCTGGCGGATCAAATCCCTCAAAAGCGTTGTTTTTCCGCAGCCGGGCGGAGCAATGATGAGCGTACTCATAAGCTCCCTCTCCTGAATCAGAAACGGGAGCACGCTGTCTCCACAGCCCGGTATTTCATGGGCAACACGAATATTTACCGAGGAAATGTATTTCAAATTGCGAATTCCCTCTCCATCCAGAATAACCTGTCCCGCCATGCCAACCCGGTGTCCTCCCTCAATGGTCAGATACCCATGCCGCATTTCCTGTTCAAATGCATACAGTGAATAATTAGCGGCATACTGCACGGTCTCGTTCACATCATCTACTGTAACTATGTACACAGAAGATTTCTGCAAATTCCGCTCTCTTCCCTCATAGCGAAAAAGCAGCGGCCGTCCGGCGCGGATCCTGATTTCCTGAAGTCTGTTAAAATCCAGATCTTCCTCTATAATCCTTGTCCTGATCTTCGACGGCAGAATATTCAGTATGCCCTCTTTTCTCCTCTCTTCTCCTGTATTCCCCTGATTCCACGCTGTTTGATACACTTTTGTCCACCTCTCTACCTCATGTATATGTCCATGGAGGTAAATTATTCCAAAGGAATTTCCTATTGGCATAGAAAAAATCACACTGCTCCTTTCTTTTTACACGGTTCCAAAAAGAGCAGTGTGATTCTGCTTACACAATATGTACTTGTTCAGACAGATCTTAGAAGCTTTCCAATATCATTCCGCCGTCGCAGACAATCGTATTGCCCTGAGTATAGGTATTTGCATCTGATGCCAGATAAATCAGTGCTCCTGACAGGTCGCCATATCCTCCCAGCTTCATCTGAGGAACATTGCGCTTAATAGACTCCTGAGCCTCCAGAGGGGTATCTGGCGCCATCTCACCATTTAACATATATCCTGGGCCAATCGCATTTACAAAAATTCCACATTTTGCCCAGGCTGCCGCACAGGATTTTGTCAGTGCAACAACTGCCGCCTTAGACACATGATATACAGGCGCTATCGGGGATGCGCTGAAGCTGTTTACGGAAGCGATATTAATAATTCTTCCGCCTCTTTCCTTCATGCATGCATTTACAACTGCTTTTGACATCATCCATGTACCGGTCACGTCTATATTAATGCAGTCTGTCCAATCCTTATAGGAAATCTCTTCCGGCGCTCCGTAGCGGATAATTCCGGCATTATTTACCAAAATATCGATCTTTCCGTATTCTTCCATAACCGCCTTTACAGATTTCTCTACAGATTCTTCCTCACCGATATTCACCGTAACAACCTGAACCTTTCTTCCGGTCTTCTCGCGAATTTCCTGAGCCGTCTTCTCCAGCTTCTCTCTGTTCGTAGCCATAATGGCAAGATCTGCTCCATACTCGGCAAGCGAGGTTGCAAGCTCTACGCCCAGACCTCTTGAACCTCCGGTTACAATTGCTACTTTTCCTGTCAAATCAAAACTTACTGTTTTACTCATCTGTCTATTCGTCCCTTTCTACTATATATTTTCTGTCTCAGTTCCTAACACAGTGCATCCATACCGCCATCCAGGCGAATACCTGATCCCATGATATGGGAGGACACGTCTGAGGCAAGATACAGCGCCAAATCTGCAACCTCTTCCGGTCTGCAGTATCTCTTGTCCAGATACGCTGCTCCAAAGGTCTGTTCACATTCCTCATGGGTCTTGGTGTCGCCAAAGGTATTCTTCTCAATCCGCTCGATCATCGGGGTGTCTACTCCGCCCGGGCAAATGTAATTGCAGTGAACCCCATGCGGTCCCAATTCTAATGCAACAGATTTGGCAACTCCTGCAACCGCATGTTTTGATGAGCAGTACGCACTCATTCCCGGAGCTGTTGTATAGCTTCCATTGGAAGCAATCGTCACGATCGCCCCGCTTCCCTGCCGGATCAGATACGGTGCGGCATGCTTCATAACAAACATAACACTAAAAACGTTAATATTATATACCTTCAGATAATCCTCGTAAGTGCAGTCGGCAATCTCCTGATACTTTCCCTCATAGCCGGCATTCGGAATGACAACATCAATATGTCCAAAATGCTCGTAGGCGCCATCAACCCACGCTTTCACCTGATCCTCTTTTGTCACATCCACAATAAAAGTTTTCAGATTCTCCGGCGCAATATCAAGTGTCGGTACAAATGCATCCAGCTTCGCCTGACTGGTAGAGGAAATCGCAAGCTTACATCCTTCCCTTGCAAACGCCCGACAAATTGCCTGTCCAATGCCTCCTGTTGAACCGTTTACTAATACAACCTTATCCTTCAGTTTTAAATCCATATACTGCCTTCCTTTCCGCAATCTACAGCTTTCTTTACTTTTTCTTCTTCATTGGTGACATCTTAAGCGCCAGCAGCAAAAGCACCATTCCTACTGCGGTCGTTCCCGCAAATACCTTCCAGGCCAGTCCCATGCCGCCGCTGGTGGAAAGAAGTGCGGCCATAACAGGCGACGCAGCCGCCTGACCAATATATACCGCGATCATCAGCGTTGCCGAAATCTGTCCAAACTCCTTGGGTCCGAATACTGCTGTTCCTACAAAGGATGGAATGCTTGCACATACCGGATACGCCGCTGCTGCAAATATAACCGTCAGCACCATCAAATAAACGGCGCCGTTAATCGGCCATAAAACCATGCAGATGAACGTCAGAATAAAAGCAGCGCACACGTATACGATAAATCCTCCGGTTCCAAGCTTTCCTGAGATATTTCCTGCTACCAGAAGCAGAAGACCTGCAAGAAGCAGATACACTGCGTTCCATGTGGCCGCACTGGTCGCTGTCATTCCATTCATCTGCCACCAGGTAGGCGCATAAGACAGATATGCCGTTCCTCCCACCGTCGAGAACAGCAGTCCTACAACGAGCACTTTAAATGCACTGGATTTCATCGCTTCTCTGTAAGATACCCCTGGCAGTTCCACTGCTTCATTACTGGCCGTCTGATCCCATCCCAGCGGCTTCTGCCCCATCTGTCCGGGCGTCTTAATCAAAAACAGCACTGCAAACAGGCCAATCACAAGCACCAATACCGAAAAAATTCTGTAGCAGTTCTTATAATCCGTAACCTTAAATAACTGTCCCGCGAGAAATACCCATACAGCAGCACCAAGTCCCGCGCCTGAAAGAACCATTCCGGTAACCTGCGCCCGTTTCTCAACAAACCAATCGGCAATTACGGCGGAACAGATCGCATGTGTGCCAAAGGTAATGGCAATCGAAGCAATACCTCCTGCAATATACATAAAAATCAAACTCTGCGGATTTGCCCCGGGTGTAACAAAGGTATAAAACTGCATATGAAGAGCACAGGCAATTACTGAAATCAGCATAGTGTTTTTCGCACCAATTTTCCCAAGCGCTTTCAATGCTACTACACTAAGCACTACATTACAGATCGTATTCACCGTTCCAATCTGTCCAACCGCACCAACCGAATGCTCACTATAGCTGGAAAGCGTGGCAATAAATGTACCCAGAGTCGTGCATGCGCCTAAGTTTACAAAAATAACGAGGAATGCTCCGATCGCAGCCTTGTATCCAAAAAACTTCTTTTCATTAGACATATTTTATCCTCCTGTCATTTACTGTAATGCCATGGCTGCATAGAATCCTTCCCGAATTGCACTGCCTGCTTTGGATACTTTCTGACAGTCTCCAATCAACGTAGTTTTCAGTGGATATTTTTCTGCAATTTCTTCTGCAATACTGCTGTTCGGTCTCTGTCCGAAAGCCGTGATCACCGCATCTGCCGGAATAACTGCAGTGCTTCCGTCCGCCTTCTCAACCTTTACTCCTTCCTCTTCAATTGCAATTACCTTTGTATTTGTAAGGATATTTACCTTATATTCAGCGAGCATACGGTCTATACTGATCTTGTTAATCATCATAACATCCCGTGCACAGGCATCCATCATCTCAATAATCGTAACGTCTCTGCCGTCCATAGCAAGCTCCAGCGCTGAATCACAGCCGGACAGACCGCCTCCGCAGATGACGATTTTCTCGGCTTTTACGCCATGAATATGCGCCTGCGTCACATCAATTACCTTTTCATGATCCATGCCTGCAATCGGCGGTACAAACGGTACGGAGCCCGCTGCCACAAAAATCTCTTCAGCATCCTCAAGGATCGGATCATCTGCCGTCACCTTTGTATTTAATTTTACAGTGACTCCCAGCTTGTCAAGCTGTACTCCATACCAGGTGATCAGATCACGGATCCGTTTCTTAAATGGTGCTGTTGCAATTGCTCCAAAGGTTCCTCCGATTTTGTCAGAAGCTTCATATACCGTTACATCGCATCCTCTCAGGGCAGCGACTCTGGCAGCTTCAAGACCTCCCGGTCCTGCTCCGATTACCGCAATTTTCCTGCTCTTCGGAAGCTTTTCAATCTGGGTGGCTCCTTCCTGGCATACTTGAATGTTTACTGTACATGACAGCTGGGTCAGTCTTCCAAATATACGTCCGATACATTCCTCATTACAGATCAGGCATGGACGAATATCTTCTCTCCGGCCTTCTTTTAGTTTTTTCGGAAATTCTGGATCGGCAATTGATTGGCGTCCAAAGCTGATAATATCCGCGTTGCCGGATTCCAGCAGCTGAACTGCTGTTTCCATGGAATGATTGCCCGCATTGATGATCGGTATGCTGACATGTTTTCTTGCTTCTTCACAGACATAAGCCATGCAGCCCTCTCCGGTATATCTGGTAGGGAATATGTAATCCATGGTTTCGTAGCATCCGGAATCAATGTCCAGTGCATCAACACCTGCCTTCTCAAGCAGTTCGATTATCGGCATAGAATCTTCCAGTGTACGTCCGCCCTGATACATATGATCCAGAGATATGCGGAATAAAATCGGGAAATTCGGTCCCACCACATTTCGGATAGAATTTACGATCTCGGTAGCAAAACGTACCCGGTTTTCCCAGGACCCGCCATATTCATCCGTTCTTGTATTCCACTGCGGTGAAATAAACTGGTCGATCAGATAACCGGCATGACCATGTATTTCCACTGCATCAAATCCTGCATTGAGAGCAAACTGTGCGGCATTTGCAAAATCCTTCATAATATCCTTAATCTCAGCGGTCTCCAGCGGTCTGCATATCATTTCAGGATTATAAAAAGAAGGGTTTGCAGAAGATGAAATCGGCACCCGTTCCCCAATATCCGGCATACCATTGCGCCCGGTACCACAGCTCATCTGCAGACAGATCTTACCGCCCCATCTGTGTACACGTTCTGTCAGTACCGTAGCTTTCGGTATCGCGCGTGTAGAATGAAGCGCAAGCGTAGGCCCGCCCTGGGCCGTTTTTTCATTCAAAAACATCGCTCCTGTCATGATGAGTCCAATTCCGCCTTTTGCACGTTCTTCATAATAGCGGATACCTTCCTCGCTGTCCGTACCATCCAGCATTGGAGTAAAGGTTCCCATTGCAGACATCATAATGCGGTTTTTCAGCCGCATACCATTAATCTTAATGGGCTGTAATAATTTTGTGTAATCATAACTCATTGTTTTTCTCCTTTTTACGCTCTTCTCTGATGAATTACAAAGCCATTAAATTGCTGTCCATCCGCCATCACAGGTCAGAATTGTACCCGTAACATAGCTGGATTCCTTCGCTGCCAGATACACAATGGATGAATCCAGTTCCCCTTCTCTGCCCGGGCGGCTCATTGCCGTTCTTGTGCAGATAAAATCATTCATCGCTTCCATCGCCTCAGGTCCATTTGCTTCCGATGCAAAGAATCCCGGACAAAGCGCATTAACTGTCACACCCTTTGAAGCCCATTCCGTAGCAGCCTGTCTTGTCATATTGATGACGCCGCCCTTTGCTGAAGCATATGCGATAACCGGAAGCTCCTTCAGTCCTCCCTTTCCGAGAATGGATGCAATATTGATCACGCGCCCATATCCCTTTTCCAGCATAATTTTTCCAAAATATTTCATACAGTAGAATCCACCGTCCAGATCAAGAGAAAGCACCTTTCTCCATTCCTCGTCCGGAAGCTCCTCCAGCGGAATGCAGGAACCGCCGCCCGCGTTGTTTACCAGAATATCAACCGTTCCGAATTCTGCTACAACTTCTTCTACTGCATGTCTGATCTGTTCCGTATCTGTAACATCACATGCAACCGGCAGACATTTTACGCCAAGCTCTTCAATTTCTTTTGCAACGCATTCCAGCTTTTCTTTTCTTCTTGCCAAAATTGCCACATTTGCTCCCTGCCTTGCCAACGCTAACGCAAATTGTCTTCCCAGACCTGCCGATGCTCCTGTAACTACTGCCACGTTTCCTGTTAAATCAAACATAATCTTTCCTCCTGTCATTCATTGCTCATCGTCATTTGCTGCAGTTGGTACCAACAACCTTTTGTTAAGCATATATCAAGTTTGTCATTTTTTCATCATGCGAACAAAAGAAAATGCCTCCCGCTTTTTATGCAATTGCACAATAGTTTTTATTTCCAATAAAACCATAAAATTTGTCTATATTTTTTTATTTTCCTTAATTAAATCTCATAATTATATTTATAAATTCTTTTTTTCTTACAATAAATCCCTTATATGATCTATTTCCATCTGGTTTTTTATGAGATTTTCAAATATAATATATTTATCGCTTTTTCTGTTTGTGAGTTTTCACAATAATTTTACATAGAAAGAAAGGAACCGAAGAACAAGATGGATAAAACGATTGATTTTCTACATTTATACGAAGAACTGTTCAAGATACTTCCTTCCGGAAGTCTGCAGAAATTAATGGATGTGTGCTACGAAATTACCGGCATCCCGATTCTTGTTGTTGATATCATGTACAACGTGTTCGGCATTGCTCCCCAGCGAAAGATCGGAGACTATAACTGGGACTATTTGCAGGAGCACCGCGGATATGAAACAGAAATGATCGTACAGCTCTATGAAGAAGGAAT
>JAUNGJ010000036.1:0-7550 GCA_030524585.1 Eubacteriales bacterium
TGAAATCCGAATCAGTTGTAGTGTGCGTAAACGGCTTCACCCACTGTGCTTTGATTCCCATATCACGCATGTAGTTTCCGATTGTTTTTTCACTGACGTGAATTCCTGCTTTTTCAAGCTCCTTCGTAATTTGGGGCGCACCGTAATACTGATGGGATTCCTCGTAAATCTCCCGGGTTTTATGCATGATTTTTTCCCGGCGTTTCTGTGTGTCAGAAGGGATCCGTTTCTTCCAAGCGTGGTAGCCGGATCGCGAAACGCCCAGATGATACAGTATCCCGCTGACAGAAACACGGCGTTTCACAGGCAGCTGCTTTATTTCAGCTTCATACTCAGCAGTAGCAGCATAAATTGCTTTTGTCATTTTCCCAGGATACCGATGGCTTTTTTTAACACTTCAAGAGCGTCCTTAGCATCACGCAGTTCACGCTGAAGACGTGCAATCTCCTTTGCCTCATCACTGGAATAATTACCGGAGCCGCGAGTGGGCACCGCTCCTTCATGCTCCTTTGCTGTACGGCACCATGTTTTCAGAGCTGATTCACTGATGCCAAGATTGGCTGCCGCCCTGGAGAGAGGCAGATCCGAATGTTCCTGCCGATACCTAACAGCATCCTCTTTAAACTGTTGTGAGTACTTAGTTCCCTTTGCCATTGTAGTTCCTCCTCTTCATAGATCTATCATACATGATTTATAGGAAATTGGCACATTTATTTTGTACTATATATATACTACCATCAAGTCCATTATACGGAACTTGAAGGATTTCACTTTTATCGGAGAAGAGTATCGTGTGCAGGTCGGCAAACACGATTATTATATCGATTTGTTGTTCTATCATAGAGGACTTTCCTGCCTAGTGGCGTTTGAACTGAAAATCGGAGAGTTCAAGCCAGAGTATGTCGGTAAGATCAATCTCTACTTGGAAACACTCGACCGAGAAAGAAAAAAGATAACGAAAATCCGAGTGTAGGTGTTATCCTCTGTGCAAGCAAGGATGATGTGGCTGTAGAAGTTGCTCTTAGTTGTAGCCTGTCTCCAACGATGGTTTCCGAATATAACTTGAAGTTGATTGATAAGAAACTGTTGCAGAAGAAATTGAAGGAATATTTTGAATTAGCGGGAACGGTTTCTGACGAGGAGTAAAACGTATACAACGTAAATGAAGAATAGGGGGTGTACTACAGTGGTTGATATGAAACAGATACATGATTTCGCTGTGAAATGGTGTGATAAATTCAGAGACCAAAATATCAACTACATAGAAATCGTTGACCATTGGATGGCTGATGATTGCGATGCTCTTGGTTTTGATATGGATTGTGGTCATGCCTTTTCAGAGAAATATGGCAATGCTGCAAACAATCATAAGGCTTTGGATAGGATTATCGATGATGTGACAGATATTCCCCTGCTTGGCTCTGCAATTTATTCTCGATGGCGTTATTTTAACCATTGGGCATATACAGGTGCAGAAATCTTGGAGCCGGAAAATCGTGCATGGTTTATTCTGGCTCTAAGTAGGTTGGCATTGCTATCCGGGGATAACCCTTTTATATTCCAAGACTCATTAAAGAAGATGCGTATCGTATCAAACAACATCTGCTACGGCCTTATACCGGAGCCGGATGAAGAAGTGGAACAGCATCTAACCATCAATAACGAAGGCCGTGTTTGGTTTTCAGGATATAACTTTGGCTGTGGCGGCGAACGATACGAAAAAGCCAGAAGTAAGAATTTCAAAATTGACAAGGTAGCTACAGACAAGCTGTTCGGTGCAATTGCATCTTACTTTGGGAATGAATACTCAGAGATTTTTGCCACGGATATCGGTGATTGGGTTATGGAACTGACCAATACCGAAGGAGTCACCTATAAATTCAGAGGTTCCCTGTGTGCTGACTTCGATTATGAAGGCACAGATTTATCAGACCTTGTCCGTGATATCGTTGGTATGGATGATTTGTATGTGTTTGATGGAAACCGCAAACCGGATGTGATAAACAAAATTACTCTGGAATATCACAGACTCACTAAAATTAAACCTAGTCAGAAACCGGAAGGTGCAGAGTGGTACTATGTGACTTGGGATTATACAGAATGCTTGATTATCGATAGAGAAACGGAAACGCTGGAGCATATTCAGAATATTGGCACTGGATGTAAGGTTTCCCGTAAGTATGAAATCGAGGGCGGAATCGAGAGTCTGCTTGAGCATTTCGATGCAGAGGACTTGTTTGCTCATATCGAAGGAAATTCCGATGATGTAATAGATACACCAAACGAAGCAAAGGATTACACCATAACCATTGAGTATAAGAAAAAATCGAGCCGAACCATCACTGGCAGCTACGATAAAAACGGTCTGCCGGAAGACTTCGCAGATTTTGCGGAAATCGTGTTTGACTTCATTCGTTTCTATGGTCTGGGAGAAATATTTGACCCATCGGTCTATGGTAAGGCAAAACGCCGCAAATCTGAATACATCTTTTGCAGTGTTACATTTGATAAAGGATACAAGCGGTATTATTATCTGACCGAGGATGATAGCATTGAAATCGGTGATTTTGTGCTTGTACCTGCAGGCAAGGATAATCATGAGGCGGTTGTAGAGGTGGTAAACATCGAATACTTCAGTGAAGAAAATGTTCCTCTGCCTATTGAAAAAACAAAGCGAATCATCCGTAAGTGTACGGACGAGGATTTTGATTTACCATAACAGTAAAAAATGTATGTTCGCAAAACCTGTTCATCAGGAGGCAAAATAATGGGAGAAACACAAGCGAAGTATCACCATTTGATATCGCATATATGTCAGCCTAGGCAAATGATACAGGCGCATTGGAAGTAGAGTTTTAACTAATCCAGGAGTTTTTAAACCACAAAAAGGAAAATTTTATGGAAATTTGGGATTTGTATACAAAATATCGAGAAAAAACAGGAAAAGAACATGTCAGAGGAAAACAAATTCCAGATGGATATTATCATTTGGTTGTACATGTGTGGATACGTAACAGGAAAGGAGAGTATTTAATATCACAACGAGCTGCCAATCGCCCAACCTTTCCGTTGATGTGGGAATGTGTTGGCGGTTCTGTGCTGAAAGGCGAGAGCAGCATAGAGGGAGCTATCAGAGAGGTTAAGGAGGAAGTTGGATTGGACCTTAATCCAGAAGATGGGATAATGTTTTTTTCTAAGATCAGAGAGGTAATTAATGGAAAACAATTTCAGGATATTATGGATGTTTGGATTTTTGAATATGATGGAGAACTGCATTTAAAGGAAGCAACTACAGATGAGGTGGCAGATTGCAGGTGGATGTCTGTTGGTGAGATAAAGAAACTTTATGACGATGGGAAGTTGGTACATACATTAGATTACTTTTTTTGTTCCTTTCAGGAGAAGGAATTAGATTACAGTAACATTATCGGGAAAACGGTTACCGGGAAAGTTGATAGACCATTGGGTATACATCATCCAAGACACCCTGATATGGTATATCCTATCAACTATGGCTATGTGGAAGGGATTATGGCGGCAGATGGTGTAGAACAGGATGTGTATGTGTTCGGAACAGATGAACCGTTAGAGAAGTTTGAAGGAAAGGTAATAAAAGTATTTCACCGTTTTAATGACGTAGAAGATAAATGGATTGTTTCGTTGGATGGGAGAGATATTCCTGATGATAAAATATTGGGGGATATCGCATTTCAAGAGCAGTTTTTTTATGGAAAGTTGTATGGATAATAGATCTGAGCGTGGATATGTTGCCTTGGAACGGATAAGAGAAGAAAAATGGAACTTTCGGCGAAGGTCTGGATTTTGTCAAATGATATTGGGGAGACAGAAATAGATATGAGGGCAGTAATATTTGATATGGGTGTCTGGGTTTGGCGAGAAATACAGCGAAGAAGAACTCCGTAAGCATACAAAAAAATTTTTGACAGAGTATTATAAAACGAATAAAGTTCCGGTGAAAAAGGGGCTATATATTTTGTTAGAGCATCTTAAGGGCAAGAGCTACAAATACCTGAAATTTATTTAAAAGTTTGCGAATTGCTGGAAGCAGAACCAGAAGAGTACTTTGCCCCGGAGGATTCAAAAAATGGGTTGTTATCAGCTTACAGAGCAGGATGTAAGCCTATTATGGTTCCTGATTTGTGGTAGCCGGATAAAGATACGGAGAAAATAATATATGGAAAATTTGCAGATCTGGAAAGTGTTAAATACTTTCTTGAGAAGAAGGATAGCTTTTAGCTAAAGATGGAGTAAGGCATCAATCATGATAAAAATGAGGGTATTGACAGTGATTTCTGACGGCTATATAATATTAATGAACGATTCATTCATTTTTACGAAGGAGGTGTAGAGTTGACACAAAGGATTCAATCTATTGTAAAAGAAGCTACTTATTTGTTTTTAAGGCAGGGGTATTCAAAGACTCAGATCAGCCACATTGCGAAAGCAGCAGGTGTTTCTGTCGGCACGATCTACCATGATTTTGTCGGGAAAAAAGAAATCATGCACTATATTTTAAAGTCCACGATTCAGCCATCCTTTGCTGAGCAGGAGATTGAAACGCCGATCTGTGATGAGCATTTTACTGGCTTGGAGCAGGAGATTGTCAGGATATTTGAAGAATCGGCGGCAGAGTTTCAGAAGCCGTTGCTTCGGGGGCTTGACGGATATAGCTTTGAGATGTTGATTTCGGATGCATTTCATATTCTGTCGCGCTACGCGGTGGGCTGTCTGTTTATTGAAAAAAATCAGCAGGATTTTCCATTCCTTGCAGATCATTACAAAGCCTACCGGAAAGAATTTCTTACAACCATGACGCAATATCTGATGGCTTTTATGGAGAAGGGGCAGATCCGTAAGCTTGATGATATTGAACTGACAACGATTCTTATTGTAGAGATATTAAGCTGGTGGGCGATGGATATGCGTTATACGTCTTTCGAGATCAGCAATATTTCGGTAGAAGCTGCAAAGAGAGTATGCATGGATAACATTCTTTCAGCATATAAAAAGAATTAGAAGGGCAAAAAAGCCCTCTAATTTTTAGCCTGAAAATGAATGAATGATTCATTTATTAAAACGATATTATAAAGGAAAGAGGATGATTTTATGAAAAGCAAGAAAGCAAAGGCGTTATGTATGTTGTTCATTTTTATGCTGCTGGGTTCATCCTGTGGGAAGAAGCAGACGGCGCAGGCGGTAAATGAAATGGATTTTTCGCTGGACGGTATAAAGGATGTGACAATTTCCTATGATGACGAGAATGTCAGCTTTTTCGCGGGAGAAAGTGATCATCTTATCATCCGGGAATATATGAGCAAGGATAAGAAAAGCTATCATGCAAAGGTCAGCCAGAAGAAGGACAGTATTAAAGTTAGTGAGGGTGGAAAACCATTTTTTAAAGGCAGCTTTACACGTTATGTGGAGGTTTATCTGCCGGATTCCTATTCGGAGAGCCTGACGGTTACTACAACGGACGGTAATATTGATATGGCGGATCTGGAATTGGATATGAAGTCCATTCGCGTTGATTGCACATCCGGTACTTTTAAGGTGAAAAAGGCTGCGGCGGAGGATATTTATTTCTCTTCTACAAGCGGAAACCTAGAGCTGGGAAGTCTTGCCGGAACCCAAATAAGAATAGAGACTACGCAGGGGGAGGTCAGATGTGAAGAGGCAGAGGGAAATGTGACTTATACCTCCACCAGCGGAAATGCGGAGTTTCTGTCAGCAAGGGGCGCCGGTACTTATAAAGCGAATAATTCCGGAAAGCTATCTGTCAGCTATGAGGAAGTGACAGGCGATTTATCCTTTTTTAATAAGAATGATGATGTAGAGGTTTTGCTGCCATCAGAGTTAAGCTTTGCATTTGAGGCTGTTACAAAAAATGGTTCTATTAATACCAATTTTCAGGAAAAGATTTCGGCAGATGGGGATTCGATAACCGGAACGGTGGGGAGCAATCCTACCGTGACGGTAAAGGCGGAAACGAAGAATGGAAATATCGAGGTGAGCCGATGAGAAATTTTTTAACCTGTTTGGCAACCGCTTTTATGATCTTACTGGCAGGGACGGCGCTCTTTCTGTGCAGCAATGCTGCCGTCTATAATCTGGCTTATATTTTTAGTTTTTTATTTATAGCATTTTATGCGGTTTTTGCGCCGTCAACCATACCGTCAAAGCTTGTGCAGGTGATTCTGTATGCGCTGATTATGACGGCGCAGATTTTATTCAATACGTTAGTAATAAGAACCATGAGCGGCAGCAGCTCTTATAATTTATATAAATTGGTGGGCGTTCTGGTTATTTCTGCTTCCTTTATTGTAAGGGCAAACTTTTTTCACCAGACTGCGAAGACGTATGGCTTTCCTTCTGGGGAAGGACATTCCGCAATCTCGTATGCACAGCTTTTATACAACAAAGAAGAAATAATAGGAAAAATAAATAAGATAAAAAAGGCCGGAGGCATCTTATCTCAGATTGAGCTGACAGAAATTATGCACCAGCTTCCCAGGCACAGCTCCTTTTCCTATGTGAATAATGGCACGCTTACGGAGGAGTATTTTCAGAAGGCCAATGAAACGGTGGAAAATGGTTTTGTGTATATTGTGGTTACAAAAAGTAAAAGCCTTTCCAGCGATGTGATTGGATTATTTACAGAAAAAGAATATAATCATGTGTCCCTGTCCTTTGATGAACAGTTAATGACTATTATCAGCTATAATGGCGGTAAACGTGCCGTTCCGCCGGGATTAAATGAAGAATGGATAGAGAACCTGACGCAAAGAAATGGCTCTGTGATCTTGGTTTATCGTTTGCCGGCATCAGCAGAGCAGAAGGAAGCCATAATACGGAAAATACGGCAAATCAATTCGGAAGGAAGTGCCTATAATCTATTGGGATTGGTTTTCAAGGAATCGCGAAAGCCCAATATTATGTTCTGTTCTCAATTTGTGTATACCATGCTGAAGTTTGCTGGCCTGAATTATTTTGATAAAAAAGCTGCGCAGGTTACGCCCTCTGATTTCATTGAGCTGGATTATGGAAGGAAGCTGGAATTTGTCCGGAAAATTACATTAGATAATATGGATTTGGAAAGTGATGTGGATGAAAAGTAAAATACAATCTGACCGTATACCTTGTGAGTGCATGGATCTGGTTGAGATTGCACACCGGGACCGAATCTATCCGGTTATGTACTGCAGAATGGTTATCCGCGGGCATTTGGATGCGGAGCGCTTAAAAGAAGCTGTAAAAATGTCCGCGCAAGTTATACCGGAAATATTATACACTGTGGATTTTAAAAGAGGCAGATTTGTAGACAGACATTTGACCGCAGAGCAGGTGATCTGTGGGGAGCATGATGCATTTAGCGTCCAGGCGGAGTGGGATTTATCGGTTGACACACAATTGAAAATTTCCATATTGCCGGAAGAAGATGCGGAACAGCTTGTAATAGGAATGAGTCATGTGCTGGCGGACGGGAAAGGATTCCTACAGTATCTGTATCTGCTGTCGGCAATTTATAATGG
>JAUNGJ010000036.1:7650-9132 GCA_030524585.1 Eubacteriales bacterium
TGTAATATTGAGAGCTGTTACCTTACCGGGGCATATAGGAAGGCTCCGGATTTTCAATTATCGGTCAGTACATTTAACGGGATCTGTACATTGAACTGCACATTGATCGGCACGATACAAAGAAAAATAGAGGGCGAAAAGCTTCTGAAAGAGATCAAAACGGAGCTGTTGGATTGGATAGAGTAAGAATATTAGCAAAAAATAGTTGATACCTCAACTAAATGGCGATACAATGATAAGTGCGGATGATTAGGAGGTATCTATGAGAGACAGTATTACAAAACATATCATTTATACAGCCAGGCGGAGCCAGCTTTGTGTTGGCAGCCGCCTGGAGAAATACAACATTACGGCGGCGGAAGAACCATTTTTCATGGCAATTCAGAGCCATGCGGGAGCTGCGCAGGAGGAGCTGACATCTCTGGTGGGCGTGGATAAGGCAGCTACGACGCGGGCAATCTGCGCTCTGGAAAGCAAAGGGTATCTGACAAGGCGGCAGGATGAGCAGGACCGGAGACAAAAGCGGATTTATGCAACAGAGAAAGCTATGCAGCTTGGAGCGGAGGTAAAAAGAGAGCTTCTGCAGTTGAACGACGAGATTTTAAGCGGAATCTCAGCGGAAGAACGAGATGTCCTGTATCAGGCTTTGTTAAAAATGGAAAAAAATCTGGATCGAATAAAAAGATAGAAAGAAGCAGGTAACTATGATGAAAGGAAATCAAATGCAATCTGACAGAGAGAATCCGCTGGGAACAGCGCCGGTCTTTGGGCTGATACGGAAATTTGCAATACCGTCAATTATCAGTATGCTTGTTATGGCGGCTTACAATATCACAGACCAGATCTTTATCGGGCACGTGGAGGGAATGCTGGGCAATGCGGCGACAAATGTAGCATTTCCGACGGTGACGCTGACAACGGCCTTTGCCCAGATGGTGGGAATCGGTACGGCGGCAAATTTTAATATTCATATGGAAGTCCCTCCTATTCGATGCTCTGCACCGTGACAGGCGCCATCCTGAATGTATTTCTGGATGCGTTATTTATGTTTGGGTTTCAATGAGGAATCCGGGGAGCGGCGCTGGCGACGATTACGGGGCAGTTCGTTTCGTTTTTACTGTGCGTGTCCTATTTTCCGAGGATGAAATCCTTTCGGTTTTCCCTCAGAATGCTGGGGATAAAAATCACATATCTTGTCAGAATCATAAAGCTTGGGACGTCTAATTTTATCAATCAGATCATCATGATGGTGGTCAATATTACGCTGAATAATATGCTTGCAAAATACGGAGCGCAGTCCATATATGGAAGTGAGATCCCGTTGGCCGTGTCTGGAGTCGTGGCGAAGCTAAACAGCATCATGTCTTCTTTTTCTGTGGGACTTGCCCAGGGCTGTCAGCCTATTTGGGGATTTAATCTTGGGGCAAAGAATTATGACCGGGTAAGAGAAACCTACAGGAAGGCCCTGTCTGTTGCCATATG
>JAUNGJ010000036.1:9232-29128 GCA_030524585.1 Eubacteriales bacterium
GGATTTCCTTGCCTGTGTGCTGTCCTTATCGCTGGTGGCATATAATTTCAGACATTTGGGCAGAGATAATAACAGATAATGATAGCTATTTTTGTCATCATTTGTTATAATTTATGCAAGGGTGAGAAGATATGTCAGATCAGAAAAAAGAGCCGATCCATAAGAGCTTTGGATATGCCTTTGAAGGAATTTATACCTGTATAAAGAAAGAACGGAATATGAGGATTCACTGTGTCATGGCGGTATTCGTAGTGATCGCGGGAATCATTCTGGGGATATCCGTGACAGAATGGTGCATTTGTCTTGTGCTGTTTGGGCTGATTATGGCGTTGGAGATGGTGAATACTGCTGTGGAAGCGGTGGTGGATCTGGTCACCCAGGAAAGGAAACCGCTGGCGAAGATTGCAAAGGATACTGCCGCAGGGGCGGTATTGATCGCGGCGATCATGTCGGCAATTATTGGATGTATTATTTTTGTGCCGAAAGGACTTGTATTTTTGGGAATACTATAAGAAGGAAGGATAGGTGACTTATGGAATTAGGAGATGGAATCAAGAAACTTTTACTGGCAGGAATTGGAACGGTTTCACTGACTGCTGAGAAATCCAGGGATATTCTGGATGATTTGGTAAAAAAGGGCGAGCTTACCGTAGAGCAGGGAAAGGTTTTGAACCAGGAGCTGAGACATACGGTAAAGGAAACGGTGAAAAAGAATGTGAATGTTTCGGTTAAGCCGTCAAGTCCCGAAGAATTAAGCGAGCTTCTGGAGAAGATGACGCCGGAACAGCTGGCAGCTTTGAAAGAACAGCTTCAGGAAGTGGAAGCGAAGAGGGACGCTTCTGAAGAAGCTTCACCGGAGACCTCAGAGGAAGAGCCGGAAGCGGAACCGGAAGAGGCTTCTGACAAAGAAGACTAAACGAAAGAGAGATTCGTGGAGACCAAGGTCGGGGAAATATGCCCGGCCTTGAAGTGTTTTGTTATGAAAAACGGAGATTTATATGGATAGATCAGAGAAAGAAATGACAAAGAAAAACGAATACCGAAAGCGTCTGAAGGAAATTACAGCCGTGCTTCACCGTCATGCCATTACCCGGGGAGTTTCACCGGAGAAGCTGCGTCTGATCCTGGAGGATCTGGGACCGACCTTTGTAAAGGTGGGGCAGCTTTTATCCATGCGCTCTGATGTTCTGCCGCAGCGTTACTGTGATGAACTGATGAAGCTGTGCTCTGAGGCGGATGCTATGGCGTTTTCTGAAGTGGAAGAGGTTCTGGAAGAGTCCTTTGGCTGTCCGTGGACGGAAGAGTTTCTGAATATTGAGGAAGTGCCTCTGGGATCGGCCTCTATTGCTCAGGTACACCGGGCCACATTAAAAACAGGGGAAGAGGTTGTGATCAAGGTTCAGCGCAGGGGCATCTATGAGACCATGGCCCGCGACATTGGCCTGATGAAAAAGGCGGTGAAGCTTCTTCCGCCGGTCAGCATTAAGAATATGGCGGATTTGGATCTGGTGCTGGAGGAAATGTGGCGGGTGGCACAGGAGGAAATGAACTTCCTGACGGAAGCTGCCAATATCGAAGAATTTTCCAGAAATAATCAGGATGTGGCATTTGTAAAGGTTCCGATTCTTTACCGGGAATATACAACCGCCCATGTTCTTGTTATGGAATATATAGATGGGATTTCCATTGATGATAAAAAGACACTGAGCCAGGAGGGATATGACTTAAATGAAGTAGGAGCGAAATTCGTGGATAACTTCATGAAGCAGGTCCTGGAGGATGGCTTTTTTCACGCAGATCCGCATCCGGGCAATGTGCGGATTCAGGATGGCAAGATCGTCTGGATCGATATGGGAATGATGGGCAGGCTAAGTGAGCGTGACCGGGAGATTATCGTGCAGGCAGTAGAAGGTGTGGCGCTGAATGATATCGGGAAAATACAGGATGCTGTCCTTGCCATCGGAATCTTTCGGGAGAAGCCGAATCAGGCCCGTCTGTATCAGGACATCTGTGATCTGATGGGGAAATATGGAAGCATGGATTTTGGAAGTATTGATATTGCCGAGCTTCTGGTGGATCTGATGGATGTTATGAAAGAAAATAAAATTGCCATGCCCCACGGTCTGACAATGCTTGCCCGAAGCCTTCCCCATATGGAAGGGATTCTGGCGGAGATCAGCCCGGAGATCAATCTGGTGCAGATTGCGGCAGCCCGTTTAAAGGCAGGGCTTTGGGACCGGAAAAACTGGAAGAAGGAACTGAAAACCCAGGGAAAGAGCCTGTACCGTTCTTTCCGGAAGGCTATTGACATTCCGTCCCTGATGTCGGATGCGCTGCAGGGCTATATGAAGGGGCAGACCCGGATCAAGCTGGATCTTCATGCTTCGGACGAGCTTGCATGGCTGCTTCGCAAGCTGATCCGGAATATTGTGACAGGACTCTGGGTCATGGCGCTTTTGATCAGCTCCAGTATTATCTGTACCACCGATATGTATCCCAAGCTGTGGGGAATCCCCGCATTGGGAGTGCTGGGATATCTCTGCGCGGTGGTGATTGTTCTGTATGTGGTAATCAATCATTTTATTTCGAAGAAATAATAAATTACGGGAGGAAAAATATCATGAATTATGATGTGATCCGGCAGCTGGCGGAGCGCAGGTCGGTGCGTGCATTTGAGGAACGTCCGATTAGGGATGAAGATAAGAAATGGATTCTGCAGGCGGCCATGGATGCACCGACAGCAGGAAATCAGCAGCTGTATACGATTTTGGATATTACAGATCAGACTATAAAGGAACAGCTTGCCGTAAGCTGTGATCATCAGCCCTTTATTGCAAAGGCGCCGATGGTGCTGGTATTCTGTGCAGACTGCCTGAAATGGCTTGCAGCTTACCGGGAAGCGGGCTGTACTGCGCGCGATCCGGGCGTGGGAGATTTGATGCTGGCAGTGACCGATACAGCGATTGCTGCGCAGAATGCAGTGACGGCAGCCTGGAGTATGGGAATTGGGTCCTGCTATATTGGAGATATTATGGAGCAGTGTGAGACGCAGCGCAGAATCTTAAATCTTCCGGAGTATGTATTTCCGGCAGTTATGGTGGTATTTGGATATCCCACCCAACAGCAGAGGGAACGGATGAAGCCGAAACGTTTCGCCATGGAAGATATTGTGTGTGAGAACGCCTATCAGGTGAAAGACGGGCCGGCCCTTCGCAGAATGTTTGAGGAGCGCTGCGGAGAGCAGAGCTATGAGGAGTGGATGACCAAATTCTGCAATCGTAAGTACAACAGTGATTTTTCCAGAGAAATGACAAGATCTGTGGAGGAGTTTATGAAAGAATATGGATTGCACTGATCTTGCGGAAAGGGCGGCAATATATGAAATTTTTACATTTGGGCGATCTTCATATCGGAAAATCATTGGGTGAATTTCATCTGATTGAAGATCAGCGGTTTATTCTGGAACAGATACTGGAAATTGCAAAATGTCATTCGGTGGATGCGGTGCTGATTGCAGGTGATATATATGATAAATCAATTCCCAGTGAAGAGGCGGTAAGATTATTTGATTATTTTATCCGCAGATTGGCCGGTATGCGGCTGAAAACCTTTGTAATCAGCGGCAATCATGATTCGGATGAGAGACTGAACTTTGGCAGCAGCCTGTTTGAGGCAAATGAAGTGTATATTTCAGCAAAATACGAAGGAGGGCTCTACCGGCAGGAGCTTCAGGATGAATACGGGAAGATCAACGTCTATCTGCTCCCGTTTGTCAAGGCTTCTCAGGTGAGACACTTTTTTCCGGAGGCAGAAATTACTTCCTATGACCAGGCTGTCCGCGTTGTGCTTGACCAGGCAAAGATTGATGTAAAAGAGAGAAATATTCTGGTGGCCCATCAGTTTGTCGCAGGAAAAAATGAGGATCCGGTGATGGCGGGCTCTGAAAGTGTGTCTGTGCTGAATGTGGGACTTGTGGAAAAGATTGGAACCGATTGTTTTGAGGATTTTGACTATGTTGCACTCGGGCATCTTCATTCCCCTCAGAGAGTGGGAAGGGAGGAAATCAGATATGCCGGTTCACCGCTGAAATATTCGCTGAGTGAAGTAAATAATGAGAAATCCGTACCGATTATTGCTGTCGGGGAAAAAGGCCTGGTTTCAGTTGAGCTTGTGGGGCTGAGGCCGCGAAGGGATCTGCGGCATCTGAAAGGAAAGCTAAAGCAGCTTCTGGATAAGAAGCATATGGATTCGACGGATGACTTTGTCTATGTGACATTAACGGATGAAGAGCCGGTGGATAATGCAATGGGCATCATCCGGCAGTATTATCCAAATACGATCAAAATAGATTATGACAATGCCCATACCAGAGCAATTGAGCAGGCAGATATTTCGCAGATTTCGGAGAACCAATCATTTTCGGATCTGATTTTGGACTTTTACCGGTCTATGTACGGCTGCGATATGAGTGAAGAAGAAATGGCTGTTATGAAGGAAGCGGCAGGAGAGGCGGGTGTTGCATATGAAACCGATTAAGCTGATCGTGAGTGCGTTTGGGCCTTATGCGGACAGGATGCCGGAGATAGATTTTGCGCAGTTTGAGGGCAAAGGCCTGTTTTTAATATCTGGGGACACTGGCGCTGGCAAGACAACGCTGTTTGACGCCATCTGTTTTGCTCTTTATGGTGAGACCAGCGGGATATACCGGGATGCAAAAAGGCTTCGCAGCGAATATGCGAAGGATGAGACCGAGAGCTTTGTGGATTTTTATTTTTCACATCAGGGAAGAAGCTACCATGTCTGCCGGTATCCGTCGTATGACCGGAGGAAGCGCCGTGGGGAAGGTGTAATTACCGAGAAGGAGAAAGCATGTTTTTACTGTGAAGGGGAAACGCCTGTGGAAGGCGTAAGCAATGTCAATGCGGCAGTAAAAGAGCTGCTGCGTGTGGACGTGAAGCAGTTTAAGCAGATTGCAATGATTGCTCAGGGAGAGTTTGACGCTCTGTTAAATGCAAAGACAGATGAGCGAACCGCAATACTCAGGACGATTTTTATGACGGAAGGATACCAGAGGATTGAGTTTGGACTAAAGGAACGCAGGGATGTAAGTTACCGGAAATGTATCCATACGGAACAGAGTATCGTCCAGTATTTGAAAGACGCGATGGGAGAAGCAGAAAGTGATCTGGAGGAGGAGCTTCATCTGCTTCAGAAGCGTGCGGATGAGAGCAAAAGCGCATGGAATGTGGAGGAATTTCTGGATGTTCTGGGAAGACTCATTGAGACGGATCAGGAATCTTTTCAGAAAAAAGAGGCAGAGATCCGGGAAGAGGAAAGCATTCTGGATGCAAAGAAGCAGGCCCTGGCAGCTGCAAGAACGAAACATGATCTGCTTGGGCAGATTGAAATCAACACAAAGAAGCTAAAGCAGGCAGAAGTGTATGTTCAGGATGCAAAGCTTGCTGTGGAAAATAGTCTCAAAGCAGAACCAAGAGCGGAGGAGCTTAGGAAGCAGATTCATACCATCAGTGGAGACCAGGAAAAATATGAGCAGAGAGATTCGCTGATTTCTGAGATAAAAGAACTAAAAAAGACAGAAGCCCTGCTGCAGGAAGAAGGAAGGCAATTGGGGATTCGTGAGGAGGAACTGAGAAGCCGAATTACGGAGCTTGAGAAGATGACTTCGGAGCTTAAGGGTAAGCCTGAGGAATTGATTCGGATCAGAACTGTCGGAGAAAGACTTGCTGCTCTTCAGGCAGACGTCCGTCAAATTACGGATTATAAAGTTGCTGTTTATAACAAGAAAAAGAAAACACTGCTCGAAAAACAAAAGGATTTTGCTAATAAACAGGATCAGTATCATACCGTTTCTGTGAAAAGACAGGAAGCAGAAAGAATACTGGATAGCTGCCGTGCCGGGATTTTAGCGAGTGGGCTGGTGGAGGGAGATAAATGTCCGGTCTGTGGTTCCCGCCATCATCCGGAGCTTGCCGTATTGCCGGAAAAATCCGTATCGGAGGAAGCATTGCAGGCACTGCAGGAGCAGGAGGAAGAGACCAAGAACGCAAAGGATAGGGCGCTTATTGCAGCCGAAAAGGAGAAAACGGCGCTGGAAGCGTGGCAGGAACAATTAAAAGCGGATATGTTGGCCTGCCTAAAGCATGAATGTTCTGATACGGAAAATTATACAGGCAGTACGCCGGAGGAACTGTTTGAAGATTTGAAGAAACTGCAGAAAGAGCTGGACGATCGGACCCTGAAGAATGCCAGGGAAGAGAAGAACGTCCAAACAGAGTGCGATCGATTGAAACATGCCCAGGATATGCTTAGTCTTGCACGGGGAAAAGAAACAGAAGCCTTAAATGCGGCAAAAGAAGGATATTTATTAAGCCGGCAGAAGAATGCGGCCGATCTTGCCGGGAAAAGCGCCGTGCTTGCGGCTTTGTCCGAGCTTCCCTATGCTGATTGGAGGGCTGCATATAGAGCCCTTAAAAACGCACGGAAGGAAGCAGAGCAGATTGTGGGAATGATTGAGCGCGCAAGAGAGGATCAAATGATAGCAGAGAAAAGAGCTGCAGAAATTCGTGCTGCGCTTGCTACGCTGAAAAAGACCTTTAAAGAGGACGGAGAAGATAAGATTAAAATGGATATAGAAAGTATCCAACTGGAGGTAAATGAGCAGAGCGAAAAAGTGGAGAAGCTTCGAAAGCAGAGAAGTGATATTTACTACCGGCTTCAGACGAATGAAGACAGGCGGGCAAATATTTTCGCTCTGAAGCCGGTGCTGGAAAAATACCGCCGGGAAAGTGCGGTCTGTACAAGGCTTTATAATCTGGTAAAGGGACAGACCGGAAAGGGGAGGATTACCCTTGAGCAGTATATTCAGGCAAAGGGCTTTGACCGGATTATTATGGCTGCAAACCGCAGACTTCTCCCGATGAGTGACGGTCAGTATGAGCTGTTTCGGCAGGAGGATTCGCTTGGAAAGAGAAGCAATACGTTTCTTGATCTGGAGGTGCTTGATAATTTTACCGGACATAGGAGACCGGTAGGGAATCTGTCTGGTGGGGAGAGCTTTCAGGCATCCCTGAGCCTGGCGCTGGGACTTTCTGACACGGTTTCCGGAGATCTGGGAGGAATCCAGATGGATGCCCTGTTTGTGGATGAGGGATTTGGAACCCTTGACAGGAAATCGATGGAAAATGCAATGGATATTCTGGTGAATCTGTCCGGGACGAATAAGCTGGTGGGAATTATTAGTCATCGGGAGGAATTAAAGGAGAGTATACCGCAGCAGATCAGGATAAAGAAAGGGAAGAACGGGAGCAGAATAGAAGTGGACAATGGGCTGTAGGAGTAGAACAAATCAGTTGATGAAATTATAAAACAGAGATATAATAATTTGAAAAACGTGATTTGAAGGCGGAGGAACATCATGAAATATAAATTTGCAGATTTATTTTGCGGAGGGGGAGGAATGTCCCTTGGCTTAATAAATAGTGGGCTGGAGGATACCGTTGCAGTAGATTTTTGGGAGGCGGCGAAGCTTAATTATACAACTTACGAACCATTATCTCACAGCGAGTTTATGCAGCTTAATCTCTTTGAAGAAGAGAACCGGAGTATTGTTATAGAGAAGCTGAAAGAAAAGAAAATTGATGTTCTTGCCGGAGGACCGCCGTGTCAGGGATTTAGCACGCTCGGGAAAAGAAGCGATGATGACTGCAGAAACCGGCTGGTTGATGCGTATTTGGAGATTGCACTGCAGGTAAAACCGAAAATGATTATTATGGAAAATGTTCCTGCAATACAGAGCATGAAACATGAAAGCGGTCTTAAATACCCTGAATATGCAAAGAAGCTTCTGCGGGAACATGGTTACTATGCGGCGTCAGTATTTATGGAGGGAGAAAAGGTCGGACTTGCCCAGAGCCGCAAAAGACTGTTTTTGCTTGCCATTAGTCAGGAGTCTGTCCGGGAAATTCCGGATTATGAGGAGGTTCTCCTGGCAGAGCTTGGAGCAATCGAGGAGAAATATGAACCCAGAGTCTTGAAAGATGTTATTTATGACCTTCCAAGATATGAAAGCAATCAGGGAAAGGATATTGCGGAAATAGACGGCAGGCCCCTGTATAACCATACGGTGTTCAAATACAGAGCCGATAATCTGGCAAGAATACAGTGTGTGCCTTATAACGGTGGGCTGCAGGACATACCGGATGAATTGTTATCCAATCATTTGAAAAAAATGAAATCCGGAGGTTATGGCAGTGGAGGGTTTGTTAAAAATCTTTATGGGAGATTGGATTGGAATAAGCCGTCAGGGACGATCGTTGCAGGGATTAAGAAGATTACATGCGGAAGATATTTTCATCCGGAGTGCAACCGATTATTGACGGTACGTGAAGCGGCCAGACTGCAGTCATTTCCGGATGACTATCTGGTAAAAGGCGGAATGATTGAACAGTATACTATCATTGGCAATGCGGTTCCGCCAAGGTTTTCCGAAGTGATCGGAACGGCACTTTCAAACGTTTATTTACGGTATGCAAAGGAAGATAAAGAATGAAAATAATATATATGGCCTGGAAGCAGGTGATCTGCAGTGATGTACAGAGAATTCTGTACAATATCCAGGGCGGAAAAAGCAATAAGGGTGATCAGGCCATTCAGAATTTTAACTTGATAAATGAAAATCCAGGTTTATGGTCCGGGTTTACAGGTGGTGCAGTGATTCCGCGTAAAAAAGAGGTTGAGAGAAAGAATGCCAGGAATCATACCAATGATCCGACTACGTATAATATTGAACTGAGCAATTCAAGAAATTCCCTGAAACTTTGGGAAGATAAAAATGATACGAGAAAAAATCCCATAAAGATTAATCAGCAGATTTGGGATAGAAATCTAAATCATGCGGAGGATATTATAGAGACATGGTATGTTGCCTACATGCGTATCCTGCTGCAGCTGGTAGATAAAGTTATATCACGGGGATGTGGAGCGAAGGATGCCGTAACACTCAGAGAGTTTATTGCGGGCCGCCTCTTAGAGCTGCCTGACAGAATTGCAGATGTATATGAGTGGATATGTGAGACCCAGGATCAGTTTTCTTCCATGAGATTAGATACGGGAAGCTTTTTGTCCGAAAGCAATATCCGAGATATCAAAGGGTTTGTGAAGAACTATTATTATGTTGTTATCCGATATATGGATGATAATGGGACCATTCATAATGATGCACTGGTTGCGAATGCCACAGCTGCGAAGCTGCACCCTCAGATCAAAAAGTGGCTGGTTTCTGCAGATAAGGGTGGTAAAGAGCTGGATATTGAAGCTTCTGGAGGAAGCGAAGATCCGGAGATCAGTGAGATTCTTGAAAAGCTTTACAGAGAAAAGAATATCATTTTATATGGAGCGCCTGGGACGGGGAAGACACGGCTAATGACAAAGATAGAAAAAGCATTTCTCAATCAGGTCTCCTATAACTGCCTTGATTCAGAGGCGCCTATCGCTCTGAATGGCGGAGCGGATCATCAAGGAGTCGTCCGGTGGTGCACCTTTCATCCGGGTTACACGTATGAAGAGTTCGTTTGGGGACTGACACCCCGGATTATTGAAGGCAGACTGGGATATACATATCATCGGGGACCGTTTTTAGAGCAGATAATAGAAGCACAGGATAAAAAGAAAACGCTTCTTATTATCGATGAAATAAATCGGGCAAATACGGATGATGTATTTGGAGATACGATCAGACTGTTGGATAAAAGAGGAAGAGACAGCGTTTCTGTTCCTCTGCCGGCTCAGGTTGGTGTCCCGGGCGATAAGATGGTCTGCGGGGAAGAATTTTACGTGATAGGAACCATGAATTCCCTGGATAAATCGGTTTCGCCACTAACACCTGAACTGAAACGTATTTTCTCTATTGTTGAGATGATGCCGGATGAGGGCGTGCTAAAGGACGCCTTGGAGAAGAATAAAAATATTCCGCCCGAATTTGCGGCGCTTGCTGTTTTGATTTTTACAGAGCTGAATGTTCAATTAAGAGAGAATGTCGGAAAAGAATATATGCTCGGACAGGGATACCTGTGGGATTTGGTGACAGGTGACGGGGCATATGAAGAGACGTTTGCTGATATACTGCGCTACAAAATCATTCCGCATCTAAAGGATGTGTACCCGGAAGAACGGTATCTGGAACTGTTTAAGCCGGTAAATCACGGAATTCTGTTTCGGCAGCTGGATGGTATGAGCGAGATCTGTCCGGTTGAAGCTCTGTCGGATGGAGCATTGATAAATGCATTTGCACAGATTTGTGATAGGACGTACACATTTACGGAACCGGATGCGGTTACATTCAATACATTTGAGGAATACAGGAAATACCGAATGGATTTGCTGTATCGGAAAGTGACGAAGTATAAGAATGTGATTCTTGCCGGACCGAGCGGAACAGGAAAATCTTCTATGCTGGAAGCAATACGTGATAATTATGATTTCCAGAGAACGGAAATTATGTATTGGCATAATTCCACCGGCTATAGTGATGTGATTGAGGGAATATCAGCTGAGGTGAATGAGGCGGAAGATGATATTGAATATTACTATTCAAGCGGAGCAGTGAAGAAATTGGCAGACGCTTCCGAAGGAGTCAAATCTCTTATGGGGATTGAAAATCTTGATAAAAGTAACGTGGGCGAGAATTTTGGTGAGTTGATTACATTGCTTGAACCGGATAAAAGGGCTTCTATCTCTGTTGCTGGGTATACCGGGGCAATTCGGCTGCCGGAAGGCATGCATTTTCTTGGCACGATGAGTCCCGTTTCACTGGCGCAGAATAAGATGGACAGTGCATTGAAGAGGCGTTTCGTAATACTGGAAGTATATCCGGATTATCAATTGCTGAGTCTGTGGCTTGGGATTAAGGAAAGTGACGGAGTCTATAAAATGAAAACAAAGTCACGCGAAGAGCGGCTTGAGCTTGCGGTGACACTTTTGAAATCAATAAATACCAGAATATCCCATGTGATAGGAGCAGATGCTCAGCTTGGGCATGCGGTTATGTGGGGACTTAAAGATACTGCGGCATGTTCACTTGCTGATATTGCGGATGTTTTTGATGAGACAATCCTGCCGATGATCGAAGACTACTGCGTGGATTCAGAGGTGGCATATCAGCTTTTGGGACAGCATTCTCCGTTACTGAAAAAGAGAAATTATGGTGTAGAGCTTATGAAATTCTGCGAGCTCAGCATGGATGAGTGGGAGAAGGCATTTAAGGAGTTGGCTGAGGGTGAAATTTGAATTCATAGAGAATGAGAATAAAAAGATCACAACTGAACAGATGACCTTTTTGGAAGATCTGATCCTGATTTCGGATGAGATTCAAAAAGGTCTGGGCTTAAGAGTTTCTCCTATGCAGATAAGTGGAAACACCGTTAGATTTAATGGGATTGCAGCAAATATCAGACTAAATGATACGAAACTGATTGTTAAGCCCAAGGTCACAGGGGCAGACCGTCCTGGAATGTCCCTGGATGGCATGATGGCAACGCTGTATCTTCGAATCCTTAGAACCTGTAAGTCTCATTTGAATTCGGTGATCTATTTCACCAGTATGTCTGCAGAGAGTGTTACAGAGAATACCTTTGTGGACTGCATGGCACAGTATTATCTGGATAAGCTGTTCGCTTCTGTCCGGAAGCTGCCGATTGCGGTCTATGATCAGTGTGAGGAGAAGCGGTCTGCTATAAAAGGGAAAATACTAATCCAGAAAGAACTGAAGAGTCCCATTCGGGATGGGAGAATCTGGTGCAGACATAAGGTGATGAGCTGCGATAATGTGTATAATGCCCTGCTTAAATGGTGCTGTAAGTATTTTGCCGAGAATGTGAGCTCCAGAAGCCTTCAATATAAATTAAGACAGATGGCGGATACCCTGAAAGGCGATTTGGAAACCCTGTCTGCAGATGCAGTTAGAAGGATGCGGCTGCCAAGAAACTTTGATGCATACAGAGAACCTTTTTCGATAGCGAGAGAGATTTATCTGTATCATGATCAGAATACAAAGCTGCGTACAGGAAATGGTAATGTATGCGGGTACGTGATTAATATGGAGAGAGCATTCGAGAATATACTCTGCTATTATATGGAAAGATTTTCTGTAAAGAAGCAGCTGCTGCATGTTGCGCAGGCAGACAGGATTCTTGCTAAGGCTGATGGCAGGGGAGCGGATAAGGATATTCATATTCGGCCGGATGATCTGCTGATCAAAGGGGAAAGCAAATTGGTTTTAGACGCCAAATACAAACAGATGGAAAAAGGCGATAAACCTGCGAGAGAGGATCTTTACCAAATGATTGCAAGCTGTATGGCGCATGGCACATATGAAGCGCTCTTAATGTATCCATGCGGGGAGACCTGTGAAGATGTGTGGACCGTGGCGAATCCTGTCGATGAAAATTATTATAAAATTTACATAGATAAAATAGATATTTTTGCCGATGATCAGACGATTATTGAGCAGATATCCAGGGCTGTTTACAGATCCCGTTTTGCGGAGGTAATGTGTGGAAAAATATAAAATTTCAGAAGAAGAGTTAAAGGCTCTTTTTGTTACAGGAGACTACGGAGAAGAGGATGGCATGATAGATCTTTGCAAAGTAAATGCTTCTGTGAAATCAAAAAGAGCAGGGTATGATTTTGCCAGGATAAACTTACAGAATCTGCCGGAGGCGTTTGCTTCCGGAAGAAATATTACGGAATGCGGATTCAATGTTGTGGATTTATTCTGCGGCGCCGGGGGAAGCAGCTCGGGATTTAGACTGGCCGGATTTGACCTGGTGGGGGCTTTGGATAATAATGCCAAGGCAGCAGCCACCCATGCGCTGAATTTCCCGGGATGTAAGACGGTTTGCGGCGATATTACGCAGCTATCTCCCAAGGAATTTCATCAGAAAATCGGAAAACCAAAAGTCGATATTGTTATCGGAAGCCCGCCATGTCAGACATTTTCTTCATTAAGCCAGGGAAAGATTAAATCCCTGGGAAAGAATATCAGGGAAGACGTTCGTAATTATTTTTACAAAAATTATCTTGACTATATTGAATTCTATAAGCCGGATTTTTTCCTGATGGAGAATGTGCCTGGTTTTCAGACGAAATATGGCGGTAAGATTTTTGGTGATTTTCTGAAATATATAAAAGAGGATCTGCCGGAATATGATGTTAAGACGGATATCGTAGAAGCGGTTCATTTCGGAGTCCCGCAGACCAGAAAACGATTATTTGTCTGCGGCTATAAGAAAAAATATGAGTTCTCTTTTCCGACAGAGAATCGGGAATTTATAGAAGATGGACAGGAGTATGTTACTGTAGATCAGGCAATCAGTGATTTGCCGAAGATTACCGACGATTGGAGAATTGATGCCGGATATTATGGAAAAACGGAGAACCTGACAAAGTATCAGAGATTTATGAGGGCAGGGAACGGCGACATTGTGAGAAACAATATCTGCCGGGTATCCAATAGTAAGGCAAAGCATATGTTTTCATACATGCAGCCAGGGCAAAGATACATGGATTTGGATGATGAAGTGAAACGCGAGATTGAGCTGTTTGATTCCTTTGATTCATCGGTTATACAGAGCAGATGCAGGCGGCTTCCGCTGGATCAGCCATCCTGGACGGTAATTGCTCATATTGGTATGGATGGATATGAATATATTCATCCAACGGAATGCAGAACGCTGTCCGTAAGAGAGGCGGCACGTTTGCAGTCATTTACGGATGATTTTGTATTTATCGGTAATATGCGTGAACAGTATGTTCAGATCGGCAATGCGGTTCCTCCGGTTCTTGCCTATTCTATTGCACAAAAAATTCGCAAATGCTTAGAAGAAAAACAGGATTAGAAAATTATGGCAGATAATCACACGCCTGAACAGCGGCGGAAAAACATGCAGCATATCAAATCAGAGAATACCAAAATAGAAGTGCTTTTGAGAAAGGCTTTGTGGCAGAAGGGATACAGATACCGCAAGAACTATAAGGCTCTTCCGGGTAAGCCGGATATAGTTCTGACAAAATACAAGATTGCGATTTTCTGTGACGGAGAGTTCTTTCATGGAAAGGATTGGGAAGTACTAAAGCCTCATTTGGAGAAAACCAAAAATAGTGAGTTTTGGATTAGTAAAATTTCGCGAAACAGGGAGCGGGATGATGAAATTAATAAGAAGCTTCTGTTTATGGGATGGACGGTTATTCGATTTTGGGGGAATGAGATTAAGAAAAATACGGATGAATGTGTTCGGGTTATAGAGGAAACAATTTTTGATCTGAAGATGGAGAATTTTACAGGAGATCATCCGGATGATCTTCTGTAAGAACGGCATAGAAAAACACAGGAATGGGACTGGTGCCCCGCTCCTGTGTTTTTCTATAAGCTTTCATTTTGATTAAGGCTGTTTCCTGGCCCGGATATTTTTTTCATAATCTTTTAAGGCCTCTATTGCCTGCGGCGCCATCGGGATCAGGGCGGCCATATTGAATATGGTCATCAGGCCGATGCCGATATCGCCCAAATCCCAGACAAAGGTATAAGCAGCAAGGCCGCCGATGAAAAGCATGATCAGGGCAAGAATTTTATATAAGGTCTGAGAGCGCCAGCTGTCTCCAAAGAGATAGGCCACATTTGACCGTGCATAAAACAGGATGCCTATAAAGGTGGAGAAACTGAACAGCCAAAGAATGGCGGCAATGAAGATGACTCCCGGCTCACCCATGTGATAGCGCATAGCCGTTTGCATAAGATCCATTCCAGCTAGTCCTTCTGTTAAATCTGCAGGAGCCAGCAGCATGATCATGGCGGAGCAGCTGCAGATTACCAGAGTATCAATAAATACGCCCAGTGACTGTAAGAGACCTTCCTTTGCCGGATGGCTCACATCGGCCGCTGCTGCGGCACAGGGTGCGGAACCGGAGCCGGCTTCGTTGGAAAATAGTCCGCGTTTTGCGCCATTCATAATAACGGCGCCAAAACCGCCGGCAGCCGCCTGACGCAGACCGAAGGCCTCCAGAAAGATTCGCTGAAATACAGCTGGAAGCTGACCTGCATTTTTCAGAATGATGAATATGGTGGCAAGAAAATAGCAGACGGCCATAACCGGCACCATTACGTCCAGAACCTTTACCGTGGCATTTTTCCGGAGCACGATGATGGCAGCAATGATTACCAGAACAGCTGTTGTGTAGATCGGAGGAATCTGAAACGCATTTTCAAAAGCGGAGGAAACGGAATTTCCGATTACCTGACTGATGCCGCACCAGCAGATCAAACCGGAGATGGCAAAGAGAACTGCAACAAGGGAGCGCCTGCCGGAGTTCCTTTTTGGGGTAAAAAAATGGTGGATATAATATGCAGGACCGCCCCGGTAGCCTCCGTAAAGCGGGTCCTTTTCTTTGTACAGCTGTGCCAGCGTTGCCTCGATAAAAGCTGTGGAAGAACCGAGCAAAGCGATAATCCACATCCAGAAAACTGCACCTGCGCCGCCGGCAGAAATAGCGGCTACTACACCTACCAGGTTGCCCATCCCCACTCGGGTTGCCGTTGAGACAAATAATGCCTGAAGCCCGGAGATGGAATCTTTTTGTGTGACATTTCTTTTTTCGACCGTGATTCGGAGCATTTCCGAAAACAGCCGAAAGGGAAGAAAACGGGTTCGTATGGTAAAATAGATGCCGGAAGGAATCAAAATCAGTATCAGCAGAGAGAGTCCCAGAGAGCTTCCGCCGGGCAGGGGAATGGTGATGATGTCTCCCCAGAGGATATTGTATACGGCGTGAAAAATGGCCATGATAAAATTGCCTGTCAATTCAAATATAGACATAGAATTCTCCTTTGTGATTTCCTTTGTATTATTTACGTATTTAGTATATACTAGAAAAGAACATCTGTAAAATTGATAGTAAAAATGATATGTATCGAAAAAATAGATGGAGGAGGAAGATGGATATTAAAAATCTGATTACGTTTATTTATGTGGCAGAATTAAACAGCTTTACAAGGGCAGCAGAGAAGCTGGGATATTCTCAATCAACAGTATCTTTTCAGATTAAGCAGTTGGAAACCGAGTTGAAATCTCAATTGTTTGAGCGAATCAACCACACGGTGGTCCTTACAGAAACAGGCAGGGAAGTGTTGCAGTATGCCCATCAGATCAACGAGCTGACCAAAGAGCTGAAAGAGAGCATGCAGAATGAGAGAGAGGTTGCAGGTCATGTCCGTCTGGCAATGGCGGATTCTTTGTGCGACTCTCTTCTGCGGGAAAGGTTTCATACATTCCGCGAGCAATATCCGGGGATTACTCTAAAGATTATTGCAGCTGGAACCGAGGAGATGTTTCGGCTGGTCAATCACAACGAAGTGGATGCCATATTGACGCTGGATAATCATGTTTATAATACGGAATATGTGATCGTGAAGGAGGAAAAGGTAGGGGTACATTTTGTGGCAGGGATGGATTTCCTGCCCGGTGGAGATGGCACAGTGTCTATTCAGGATCTGATAGGAGCTCCGTTTATCCTTACGGAAAAGGGGATGAGCTATCGAAGGCTGATGGATGAAAAACTGGCGGAAATGTCGTTGGAGGTTCATCCAATTCTGGAGATTGGGAGCACAGATCTGATATGTAATCTTGTGGAGCAGGGTGTCGGAATCTCCTTTTTGCCGGATTATGTTACGGGAAAAGAAGTGGAGGCGGGAAGGATGAAGTACCTGAAGGCAGAGGGCTTTGAGATTGAGGTATGGAAACAGCTTCTGTATCACCGGGATAAATGGATCTCTCCGCAGATGGAATCGGTGTTAAAATACTGTGTAAGCAGAGAATTTCATTGAACAGAAAGAATATGTGCCATAAAATGAGGATTGCTGAATTGTATGGGAAATGTTACCATAGTTTTGATAGAAGAGTGAATGGAAAGGATTTGATATTATAAATTTAAAGCTAAAAGAAAAGACAGTAGAATCACTTTCTGCCGTATTGCCGATTACGGGAATTGTTTTGGTTATCGGAGTCATTTTGTTTCCAATAGAGCTGGGTACCATTGTCATGTTTTTTGCGGGTGCCGTATTACTGGTTATTGGAATGGGATTTTTTCAGCTTGGCGCAGAAATGGCGATGGAACCGCTGGGGGAAGGAATCGGCGCTCAGATTTCGAAGACCCGGCGGATTGCCGGTGTTATTTTAATCGGCTTCTTAATGGGAGCCATCATTACGGTATCTGAACCGGATCTGCAGGTGCTGGCACAGCAGGTTCCGGCTATTCCCAATATGGTTTTGATCTTAACGGTTGCCTGTGGGGTCGGAATATTTCTGGCGCTGGCTATACTGAGAATTTTGTTTCGAATTAATCTGTCGACGATGCTGATAGTATTTTATGCGGTAGTTATAGGTCTGTCGCTTGTGGTTCAAAAGGATTTTCTGGCGGTTGGATTTGATTCCGGCGGTGTGACTACAGGACCGATGACAGTGCCGTTTATTATGGCAATGGGTGTTGGTCTGGCGTCTGTTCGAAGTGACAAAAATGCTTCCGGAGACAGCTTTGGACTGGTGGCTCTCTCCAGTATTGGCCCGGTATTGGCAGTGCTGATTCTAGGATGCTTCTACACTCCCTCGGAAACGGCATATGCGGTAGCGGATCTGGCTGATGTGAAAACCACCTGGGATGTGGTTCGGGAGTTTTTGACAGACATTCCGCATTATGCCAGAGAAGTGGCGGTCTCGCTGATGCCGGTAGCGGTGGTGTTTGTTTTATTTCAGCTGTTCTGCCGCCGTTATACAAAATATCAGATCCGGCATATTGTGATGGGATTTGTCTATACATACATCGGTCTGGTTCTGTTCCTGTGCGGAGTTAATGTGGGATTTGCGCCGATGGGATCTTTGATAGGAAGAGAGCTTGCTTCTGCCACGCTGCGCTGGCTCCTGATACCGATCGGGATGTTAATTGGTTATTATATTGTAAAGGCGGAGCCGGCTATTCAGGTTTTGAATCATCAGGTGGAAGGGGTAACCAATGGCGCTGTTTCTGCCAAAGCAATGAATCGATGCCTGTCTGTTGGCGTTGCGGTCAGTATTGGACTTGCGATTCTGCGTATCCTGACCGGGCTGTCTATTTACTGGATTGTGATACCTGGCTATATCATTGCACTTATTCTGTCAAGGTTTGTGCCGAATATATTTGTGGGTATTGCCTTTGACTCGGGCGGAGTTGCCAGCGGTCCGATGACGACAACATTTTTGCTGCCCTTATGCATCGGAGCCTGCGAGGCGATCGGTGGAAATGTGATGACAGATGCTTTTGGCGTGGTTGCACTGGTTGCGCTGACGCCGCTGATTGCAGTGCAGATTATGGGCCTGCAGTATCAGCATAAGCTTGCGAAGGCGGAAGAATCGACAGAAAAAGCTCTGGCTGAAATCGATGAGATCGATGAGATCATGGAATTTGAGGAGGATTAAGAAAATGACAAATGAGCCTATTAGACCCGCATTTCGGATGTTTTTCCTGGTTACCTCGCCGAAGCTTGCGGATAAAGCAGTTTCTTTGTTTCATGAAGAGCATGTTCCGGTTCAATATCTGTTTCGGGGGCGTGGAACTGCCACGGAAGGAATTATAAATCTGCTGGGACTTGACAGCGTGGAAAAAACAATTTTGATGAGTATGATGCCGAAGCCCTTTGCGGATCAGATGCTGAAAAGGATGCGGAGACGTCTTAGTCTCGGGCTGCCCAATACAGGGGTTGCATTCACAATCCGCCTGTCGGGAAGCAATGGCCGCATGATGAGGATGATGGAGGGATTACAGCCTGAGAATGACAGGATAGCAGAAAGGAAAGGGACAGATATGGGAGAAAATGATTTCAGTATGATCATGGCGATTATTGATCAGGGGTTCAGTGAAGAGGTAATGGAAGCGGCGCGGCCTGCGGGTGCAGCCGGAGGAACTGTATTTCACAGCAGGCGGATCGGAAGTGAAGAGGCGATGCGGTGTTGGGGAATCCGTGTTCAGCAGGAGCGGGAGATTGTAATCATTCTTGCAGGTAAATCCGACAAACGGGCAATCATGCAGGCGATCAATGAGAAATGTGGTATGCGGAGTGAAGCTCACGGCGTTGTATTTTCGCTGCCGGTAGACGGTGTGGCGGGATTGGATTAGTATACAGATATTAAAAGACCGTATCATAGTTTGTAATAACACTATGATACGGTCTTCTGTATTAGCTTTCGCGGTTCGGTTCTTCCTTTGGCAGGCGATTCCAGTGCTCCAGACATTTTTCAAGAAGCGCTTCCAAAGTAGTTCTCTCTTCGGCAGAGAGGGCTTCTACTAACGGGGCAATATCCCGGTTACGGTCTACATTGTGGTGCAGAAAATGACCGCATCTTCTCAGCAGTATAATCATCTTTTCATCAGAATTTTTTTCCATAATTATAGTTACCTCCTTCGTTTAATATAAACTCTCCAGGATTTCCACGCATTTATCAATGCCAAGCAATCCGCTGTTTAATGTGATGTGATAGTTCTGGGCAGACCCCCATTTCCTATCTGTATAGAAATTGTAGTAGGCGGCCCGGCGCTTGTCTTTGGCTTTTAACCGTTTTTCCGGAGACTCACTGCTCTCACCGTACTGTTCTACAATTCTCTTTGCACGATCCTCCATATCTGCATGAATGAAAACCCGCAGACAATCCGGGTCATCTCTCAGAATATAATCTGAACACCGCCCAACAATGACACAGGATTCTTTTTCTGCCAGTTCCAGAATGATATTCCGCTGGATTACCCACAGATCGTCCTGATAGGAATGTCCGTTGTAGTCTCTTCCGGAAAAAGCGTTGG
>JAUNGJ010000036.1:29228-31506 GCA_030524585.1 Eubacteriales bacterium
ATGATAAATGTCAAAATATCGGATGTCGGGAAAGAATACAGCAATCCGTTTAATCCGAAAAAGATTGGAAGTATGATCGGAAATGCCACACCAAAAATAACCTCACGGGTAAGAGAGATGATAGTGGATTCGACAGCCTTTCCGAGAGCCTGTAAGTAAATGAAGGTTCCTTTGTTAACGGTGGCAAGAATCATCATGCACAGATAGATTCGGAAGCTCTTTACGGCAAACTCTGTGTAATAAATACTTTCATTTCCTGCGCCAAAGATGCCGATTAACTGGTGCGGCAGGAATTCTACGATCAACAGAGCTACCGCGCCGACAACTGCTTCTGCGATCAGCAGGTTGGTAAACAGTGCTCTTGCACGGTCTTTGCGCTTTGCACCTATGTTGTAGCCGACAACCGGGATACATCCGGCAGCAATACCAACGGAGATGGAAATCGCAATCTGGAAGAATTTCATAACGATACCAAGTACTGCCAGCGGAATCTGTGCATATTCCGGCTGACCGAAGATTTCATCCATTGCGCCGTATTTGGTGCACATATTCTGTACTGCGGCCATGGAAACTACCAGCGAAATCTGGGACAGGAAGCTTGTGATGCCCAATACCAGAAAACGTTTCATAAGACTGCCCCAAAGTCCGAAGCTTCTTCTTTCCAGCTTGATTGCTTTCATATGGAACAGATACCAGATGGAAAGTACGGCGGTCAGAATCTGGCCGATAACGGTTGCAACAGCGGCTCCCTTCATACCCATTCTCATTGGATAAATAAAGATCGGATCCAGAATAATATTTGTGATAGCACCTGCGACGGTTGAAATCATTGCAAATTTAGGACTGCCATCGGAACGGATAATTGGGTTCATGGCCTGACCGAACATATAGAACGGAACGCCCAGAGCTATCCAGAAAAAGTATTCTTTTGCACAGGCATAGGTTTCTTCATTGACCTTGCCGCCGAACATTGTCAGGATCGGATCCATGAAGATCAGATATACAGCAGTCAGTATGATGCTGCAGATAACACAGAGAAGAATGGCATTTCCGATGCTTCGGTGAGCATCCTCCTGTCTGTTTGCGCCAAGGCTGATACTTACAAAGGCACAGCAGCCGTCACCGATCATAACAGCGATTGACAGCGCAACAATAGTCAGTGGAAATACAACCGTATTGGCGGCATTACCATATGAACCCAGGTAATCTGCGTTGGCGATGAAAATCTGGTCAACAATGTTATACAGCGCAGCGACCAGAAGGGAGATGACGCACGGAATGGAATATTTCCGCATCAGTTTTCCGATTTTTTCTGTTTCCAGAAAAGAATTTGATTTTTGATCCATTGTTTTTTCCTCCATTTCATTAAAAAAGTGAAGGGTGCGCCGAGAGAGCTGGACTTATGCCTCCTGGCTGCACACTTCACTTATAGTTGATGTTATTTTGCGGTTTTTATTTCGCAGAGTGGTCTTTGCAGACACAAAAATAACGCGTATTGTCAACCGGAATTACGCAGTTTCGCTACACGTTGTAAATGCATTCTAGCATATTTTTATGAAAAAAGTCAAGAAGGCTAATTTGAATAAAGCATTGATTCCACTCATCATTTATTATAATATAATAAGTAGAAATGAAAAGTTCCAATTTAGAAAGGGGAATATAGAATTATGAAGATTGGTATCGGCAATGATCATGCAGCGGTAGATATGAAAAATGAGATTACAGCCTATTTGAAAGAGAAGGGTTATGAGGTTGTAAATTATGGTACAGACTCTAATGAGAGCTGTCATTACCCGATTTATGGTGAGAAGGTTGGAGAAGCTGTTGCAAGTGGAGAGGTAGATCTGGGAATTTTGATCTGCGGCACAGGAGTAGGTATTTCTCTGGCAGCGAATAAGGTGGAGGGAGTCCGCGCGGTTGTCTGCAGCGAACCATACACTGCAAAGCTTTCCAGACAGCACAATAACAGCAATATCCTTGCGTTTGGAGCCAGAGTTATCGGCATTGAGACGGCAAAGATGATCGTGGACGAATGGCTGAACGCAGAGTTCATGGGAGGAAAACATGCAACCAGAGTTGAGATGCTGATGGATATTGAGAGAAGAAAGATTCACGGCAAATAGGAGAATAGACAGGCAATAATTTTTACCTCTTGCATATTCTTTTCATAAAGGGTATGTGAGAGGTGTTTTTATGGCCTATAAGATTATGATGGACGCAGGTCATGGGGGTTGTAGATAACGCAAGTGATGAAAACAACGAAAATACAAGGAGAAAG
>JAUNGJ010000086.1 GCA_030524585.1 Eubacteriales bacterium
TGTCTCTTGGTAAGTCTACACCTGCTATACGAGCCATGTGATTTTCCTCCATTTTCTTTTCTTTGATTTTTCATTGTCTTTAATAGGGGAACCTTTCGTTCCCAGGCGTGTTCGGTATCACGCCCTTTCCGGCCACCGAATATCTCTTATCCGGTAATGACGGGCCGGCATTAGAAGCAATATACGAGGTTATCACCGGCTACAGGTGTTCCTTGTATATTTAAAATAGCCTACACACATCCTGGCGTGTCGGCTATCAGCCGCCTAATTCATCTGCATAACTAACCCTGTCTCTGTTTATGCTTTGGATTCTCGCAGATAATGCGAATGCTTCCTTTTCTCTTAATAACTTTGCACTTCTCGCAAATTGGTTTTACTGATGATCTAACCTTCACGGGGATCCTCCTTTCATCCATTGCTTTGCCTTTAAGTTACGTTGTTTTAGGGCTTTAAAAAATGCGCAACGAAATAAAGCACCCAAAAACGTGCTTATATATTATAGCACTACACGTTTTCCTACGTCAATAGATTTTTTATTTATCTCTCCAAATAATTCTTCCTTTTGACAAATCATATGGTGACAGCTCCAAGGTTACCTTGTCACCTGGTAAAATCTTAATGAAATTCATTCTGAGCTTGCCGCTGATATGTGCAAGTACCTGGTGTCCATTCTCAAGCTCTACCTGAAACATTGCATTTGGAAGTTTCTCTACTACGGTTCCTTCAATTTCAATAACGTCAGCTTTTGACATATCTTATATCCTCCTACTAAATCTCTTCTTCCTTATTAAACTCTTTCAATATTCGTCTTATCTGTGCATCATTTACCGAAGCCACATCGTATACTCTATTAATCAACTGTATATGTCTGATTTTTTTCTTCTTTGGATTTTCAAGAGTTCTAATTCTGCCGTCTGCTAAATATACATATGCGTCATCAATGTCCATTATCACATATACCCTTCCGGCATCATGTCCGGCCTTTGACCTTGCCAGCATTCCCGTCCTGTATCTTTCCATTCTGCGCCATCCTCCAGCCTGTTACTCTGTTTTAGTCAAAGACAGAATCTTTGGCTCTCCGTCTGTAATCAAAATGGTATTCTCATAATGGGCCGACAGGCTTCGGTCCCGGGTTACGACAGTCCAATCGTCGTCCAGCCAGTCAACCTCATATCCTCCAATATTTATCATCGGTTCGATCGCGAGTGTCATACCGGCCTTAAGCTTTACGCCTCTTCTGTTCATCTCATAATTTGGTATCTCCGGCGCCTCGTGAAGGGCTGTCCCGATACCATGACCGCAGAGATCTCTGACAACTCCATATCCTCTTTCCGTCGCATATCTGCCGATTGCTCCTGAAATATCAAATAGATGATTGCCCTCTTTTGCGTATTTTATGCCTTCAAAGAAACATTCTCTTGTAACTTTGATCAGTTCCTCTGCTTCCCTGCTGACTTTCCCAACCGCGTGGGTTCTTGCTGCATCGGAATGATACCCCTTATAAATGACTCCCGCATCCAGGCTCACAATATCGCCTTCTTTAATAATGCGGTCCGCCGTCGGGATACCATGCACTACTTCTTCATTTACCGATACACAGATAGATGCCGGATATCCATTGTAGTTAAGGAAAGAAGGGATACATCCGTATCCCCGTATAACTTCCTCTCCCAAACGATCAATCTCAAGCGTACTCATTCCCGGACGCAGTGCCTTTTCCAGTTCCAGATGAACCTTCTCCAGAATCCTTCCCGCCTCCGTCATTAAGTCTATTTCTCTAGCTGATTTGATTGTTATTGGCATAACCTACGCTCCCAGAATCTCTACAATTGCCTGGAACACATCATCAATATCAACGGTTCCGTCTACAGTGCGAAGGATTCCTTCCTTTGTATAATAGTCGATCAACGGCTGTGTCTGGTCATGATATACATTCAGACGCTTCTGAACCGTCTCCGGCTTGTCGTCATCTCTTAAAATCAGCTCTCCGCCGCATGTATCACAGATGCCTTCCTTCTTCGTCGGTGCATACACCATATGATATGTAGCTCCACAGCCAACACACGCTCTTCTTCCGGACATACGGTTTACAATGTTCTCATCCGGTACATTCACATCGATCGCATAGTCCATCTTCTGCCCCAGCTCAGCCAACGCTTTTGTAAGGGCCTCTGCCTGGGGAATCGTTCTCGGGAAACCGTCCAGAACATACCCGTCTGCACAGTCTTCCTGATTCACACGGTCTACAACCAGATCTACAACCAGTTCATCCGGAACCAGAAGTCCCTGATCCATATAAGTTTTGGCTTTCCTGCCAAGCTCCGTGCCGTTCTTGATATTTGCACGGAAAATATCTCCTGTGGAAATGTGAGGAATGTCATATTTTGCTGCAATCTTCTTAGCCTGTGTTCCTTTTCCAGCTCCCGGTGCACCTAACATAATAATCTTCATGGAATACATCCTCCTTTATAGCATTTTAACCCGCGAATTTTTCCGCAGGTCAAAACACTTAACTATTTAAAAATCCTTTATAGTTACGAACAAGCATCTGAGATTCGATCTGTTTGATCGTCTCAAGCACAACGCTGACGATAATGATCAGCGATGTTCCTCCAAATGATACCTTTGCCCCAAGCCATCCGTTAAAGACGATCGGCACAAGCTGTATCAGCACCAGACCACATGCTCCGATAAAGATAATGTAGTTCAGGATTTTGTTCAGATACTCAACTGTCGGACGTCCCGGACGGATACCCGGAACAAATCCTCCGCTCTTCTTCATGTTATTTGCTATCTCCATCGGGTTGAATGTGATGGATGTATAGAAATACGCAAAGAATACAGTTAATAAAATATATACAACCAGTCCCCAGGAGTACTTAATACTCTGTGGGTTACACCAGTTGCTTTGGTTCAATCCGCGAAGAATCTCGCTTCCGATACCGCTTCCATTGCCTTTTCCAAGGAATGTGGCAATTACGATTGGGAACTGCATCAGTGAAGACGCAAAGATGATCGGGATAACGCCGGCAGTATTGATCTTCATAGGAATATGAGTTGACTGTCCTCCGTATGTCCTTCTTCCCTGTATCTTCTGTGAATACTGTACAGCAATTCTTCTCTCTCCGCTCTGAAGGATAACAACCATTACCACCAGAAGCAGAATAATAGCAAGAATAATGATTGCTGCAAGTCCGCCCTTCGCAATGCCTTTACCCTTTACAAACTGCTCAAACAGCGAAGCTATATCGCTTGGAATACGTGAAATAATATTAATTACCAATACGATAGAAATACCATTTCCTACTCCGTTCTCAGTAATACGCTCACCAATCCACATCAGGAATGCTGAACCGCCTGTAAGAGTAAGCACTACAATTGCTGCATTTACAAAATTATATTCTACCAACAGGCCCTGACGTCCAAAGCCCACTGCCATTGCAGTAGATTCAATCAGAGACAGTGCAACGGTCAAATATCTTGTGATTGCCGCAATCTTCTTTCTTCCATCCTCGCCGTCCTTATGCATTTCCTCCAGTTTCGGAATTGCAATTGTCAGAAGCTGCATAATGATAGAAGATGTAATGTATGGTGTGATACTCAGAGCAAATACCGACATCTGCTCAAAGGATCCACCGGTGAAAGCGTTAAAAAAGTTAAACGCTTCCCCCGTGTTCTGTGCAAAAAAGTCTTTAATATAAGTCGGATTCACACCTGGTGTTGGCAACTGTGATCCAAGTCGAATTACGATTAACATTAAAAATGTGTAGATAATTCTTTTGCGAATATCTTCAATTTGAAATGCCCGCCGAACGGTTCCTAACATTAGATCACCTCTGCTTTTCCACCAAGAGCCTCAATCTTAGCTACCGCACCCGCACTGAATGCATTAGCCTGAACTGTAAGTTTCTTAGTTAATTCACCGTTGCCAAGAATCTTAACGCCATCTCTTGGGTTCTTAACGATTCCAGCCTCGATCAATGTCTCTACAGAAACAACAGCGTCGTTATCGAATACTTCCAGAGCGCCTACGTTAATCCCAATAATAGTCTTGGAATTTCTGTTTGTGAAACCTCTCTTAGGAATTCTTCTATATAATGGCATCTGTCCACCTTCGAAACCTGGTCTTGTGCCGCCTGAACGAGCCTTCTGACCTTTGTGTCCCTTGCCGGCAGTCTTACCATTTCCAGAACCATGTCCACGTCCTCTTCTGAAGTTATCGCTCTGCTTTGCTCCGTCAGCTGGTCTTAAATTAGATAAGTCCATCGTGACACCTCCTTACTCAAATAATAAATTTACGCCTCTTCTACTTTCACCAAATGCTGAACCTGCTTGATCATTCCTCTGGTA
>JAUNGJ010000037.1 GCA_030524585.1 Eubacteriales bacterium
TATTTTCTTCCCTGATACAGCTCAAAGGTTCCCGGACTCTCATCACAGCCTGCAAAGATACTTCCCATCATGCACACGTTCGCTCCCGCTGCAATGGCTTTTGTCATATCTCCTGAAAACTTGATTCCACCGTCTGCAATGATCGGAATACCATATTTGTCTGCCGCCTCATAGCAATCCATAATTGCTGTGATCTGAGGGACGCCAATACCTGCCACAATACGCGTAGTACAGATAGAGCCGGGTCCAATACCAACCTTAACAGCATCAACACCAGCCTTAATCAGCGCTTCTGCAGCTTCTCCAGTTGCCACATTACCTGCAATCACCTGAAGATCCGGGAATTTGGATTTCACCATATCCACGGTTCGAAGTACATTCGCGGAATGTCCGTGAGCGGAATCCATGACTACAACGTCAACCTTCGCATTCACAAGCTCCTGTGCACGCTCCAGACAGTTTGCTGTGATACCGATCGCCGCGCCGCACAGCAGACGTCCCTGGGAATCCTTTGCGGAATCCGGATACTTGATCTGCTTCTCAATATCTTTGATTGTAATAAGACCCTTCAGATTGAAATTATCATCTACGATTGGAAGCTTTTCTTTTCTTGCCTTTGCAAGAATCTGCTTTGCTTCCTCCAGCGTAATTCCTTCTTTTGCTGTGATCAGCCCCTCTGAGGTCATTGACTCCTTAATCTTCTTGGTAAAATCCTCTTCAAATTTTAAATCACGGTTTGTAATAATACCGACTAATCTGCCATTTTCTGTAATTGGAACTCCGGAAATTCGAAATTTGCCCATCAGCTCGTTAGCATCTGCCAAAGTGTGCTCCGGTGAAAGATAGAATGGATCTGTGATAACACCATTCTCTGAACGCTTAACTTTATCTACTTCTTCTGCCTGTGCTTCAATCGACATATTCTTATGAATAATACCGATACCTCCCTGACGCGCCATCGCAATCGCCATACGGTGCTCTGTTACCGTATCCATGCTGGCGCTCATCATTGGAATATTAAGACGAACCTTCTTAGTCAGGTATGTGGATAAGTCCACTTGGTTTGGAATCACCTCAGAATATCCAGGTACTAATAAGACATCGTCAAATGTAATTCCTTCTCCAATAATTGTTCCCATGATTTAACCTCTCTTTCTCCTTACGTATTAACAGCTATCATACATAAACTGCCCTTTGTTTGTCAACCACTTTTCACAAATTTACAAACTGTTTTTGCCATCTATCTTCTGATAACTTTTCTGGGAGCCTGCATCCAGATTCCTTCTACCATCTTCTCATCCGGCTCGAAAAGAACTCTTTTAGTAATACCATTTTCAGCAATGATCATCTCATAGACAGGAGCATTGCCAAGCCCGCTGGTATAATCATATACGCTCGCATTACCGAAGTTATTCAGCTGCGGTGTCCCTGAGGGCGCAAGAAGCTCCATATCCTTGATATTTGCCGTAAATACATTCTTGCGGCGCTCCTTGTGCATAATCTTATCAATGTCCAGATCTCCGTTGATATACTGATACTCATACTCCACATCCAGAGACCGGAATATAAGTATGTCCAATCCTATCATCAACAGCACCAGCAGAATCCCAAAAGGTATAATAAATATCGACAGTACCGCAACCACCGTCAGCACCACCATCAGGAGCCTGATGATCATATCCTTTGCAGTTTTTTTCTTTTTTACCAATTTTTCTGCATAAAAGTCTCCCATGTAACGTTCCTCCTTAAGCTTCCCTTCCGACGCGACGATCTTCATCATTCGCTCCGAGTTCTTATTGTTCATTGTAACACTTTCATCAAAAAAAGGAAACTCCCATAAAGGGAGTTTCCTAAACTAAATCACAAACAATTTACATCATTCCCATTCCGCCTGGTGCGCCAGCCATTCCTGCCGGAACATCTTCCTTGATATTGGCAACAACAGACTCGGTAGTAAGCAGTGTGGATGCTACGCTCGTAGCATTCTGAAGTGCGCTTCTTGTAACCTTGGCCGGATCAAGAATGCCTTCTTTCACCATATCCACATATTCCTCTTTATATGCGTCAAATCCAATTCCTGGCTCCTGTTCTTTTACCTTGCTGATGATGACAGCGCCTTCCAATCCTGCATTGGCTGCAATATGATACAGTGGGGCTTCCAGTGCTTTCAGAATAATATTAGCGCCTGTCTTCTCATCTCCCTCCAGAGTATCTGCAAGCTTAGCAACCTCCTTGGAAGCGTGAATGTATGCAGAACCGCCGCCTGCGATAATTCCTTCCTCTACTGCTGCTCTGGTAGCTGCAAGAGCATCTTCCATACGGAGCTTTGCTTCCTTCATCTCTGTCTCGGTTGCAGCTCCAACACGGATAACTGCAACACCGCCTGCAAGCTTGGCAAGTCTTTCCTGAAGCTTCTCTCTGTCGAAATCGGAAGTTGTCTCCTCAATCTGCATCTTAATCTGAGCCACACGTGCGTCGATATCAGCCTTAGCACCCATACCATCTACGATAACAGTGCTTTCCTTCTCAACTCTGACAGATTTTGCACGTCCAAGCTGCTCGATGGTTGCATCTCTCAGATCCAGTCCCAGCTCTTCGGAAATCACCTGTCCGCCGGTCAGGATTGCAATATCCTTCAGCATATCTTTTCTTCTGTCACCGTATCCAGGAGCCTTCACACCAACAACGCTGAATGTTCCGCGAAGCTTATTCACGATCAGTGTAGTAAGCGCCTCACCCTCGATATCCTCAGCAACAATCAGAAGCTTAGCGCCGGACTGTACGATCTGTTCCAGCAGAGGAAGAATATCCTGAATATTTGTAATCTTCTTATCGGTAATCAGAATATATGGATCATCCAGAGTCGCAATCATCTTCTCCATATCATTTGCCATGTATGCAGAAATGTATCCACGGTCAAACTGCATACCTTCTACCAGGTCAAGCTCTGTATGCATGGTCTTGGATTCTTCAATTGTGATAACGCCATCGTTGGAAACCTTCTCCATTGCATCGGCAACCATCTCGCCAACAGACTCATCACCGGATGAAACTGCCGCAACTCTTGCAATCTGCTGTTTATCTGTCACCTTGCTTGACATTGCACTGATTGCCTCTACAGCAGCGTCTGTCGCCTTCTTCATACCCTTGCGAAGTACGATCGGGTTCGCACCTGCAGCCAGGTTTCTCATACCTTCATTGACCATTGCCTGCGCAAGTACAGTAGCTGTGGTTGTTCCGTCTCCGGCAACATCATTTGTCTTAGAAGCAACCTCGCGGATCAGCTGAGCGCCCATATTCTCAAATTCATCCTCAAGCTCGATCTCTTTTGCAATCGTAACACCGTCGTTTGTAATCAGCGGTGCTCCAAATGATTTGCCAAGGACCACATTACGTCCCTTAGGTCCAAGTGTTACTCTTACTGTGTCAGCCAGCTGGTTCACTCCTGCTTCCAGCGCCGTTCTGGCGTCATGTCCGAATTTAATTTCCTTTGCCATGATTCAATTCCTCCTTATTCTACAACTGCAAGAATATCATTCTGCTTTACAATAATATAAGTCTCATCATCTATTTCTACATCTGTGCCTGCATACTTAGAATAGATAACGGTCTGGCCCGGTTTTACAAACATCTCTACTTCCTTGCCATCTACGACACCGCCAGGTCCGACCGCGATGATCTCTGCCTGCTGCGGTTTCTCTTTTGTCTGTCCCGGCAATACAATACCTGACTTTGTAGTCTCTTCTGCAACCAACTGTTTCAATACTACTCTGTCTCCCAATGGTACTAATTTCATTTTATATTCCTCCTTTAATTATATTCATTTATTTTGTTAGCACTCACAAAAAGAGAGTGCTAAACTTTCTAGATATAAAATAGCACTCTCCGTTTGTTTTGTCAACACACTTTATTTTAGTTTAGATTATTTTTATAAAATCCATTTTCAATCTGAAAAACCAGCATATTACCCAGCTTATCCATATAGCGTTCCAGAATCATCCCTTCACATTCTGCAGACTTTTCACCGTCCATAAGCTTACACCCATAGATTGCATCCAGAGAAATGACATCTACTTCTTCACCTCTGAGTAATAATTGTATGCGTTCTTTATTCTCATCATAACCAATTACTTTACAGTAATGGATACGTTCTTCAAGTTCTCCCTCTTCCAGGATCATCTGTTCCATCCACAGTTCCACCGAACACCCTTCATACATATAAACCTCTCCCTTCAGCAAATAGGTATTTTCCTGATGATATAAAAGGGTATCAGTCTCCCGATACCCTCATCCCTACTGGTCTCTTTCTTTTTTCACCTTATCAAGCTCTGCAAACACATGATCATTTACAACCTTGATATATGTTCCTTTCATACCGGAGGATCTGGATTCAATCACACCCGCACTCTCAAATTTGCGAAGCGCATTCACAATAACGGAACGGGTAATTCCAACTCTGTCCGCAATCTTACTTGCCACAAGAATTCCTTCTGTTCCATCAAGTTCGTCAAATATATGTATGATTGCTTCCAGCTCCGAGAAGGACAGTGTACTGATCGCAGACTGAACAATATGTTCTTTTCTGCTTTCTTCTGCGTTCTCTTCATTTACAGAGCGAAGCATCTCCAATCCTACAACGGTTGTTCCGTACTCACTTAAAATAATATCGTCTATCTCATAGTCCGAACTCTCTTTGTATATGAACAGCGTACCAAGTCTTTCACCTGCAATATCAATCGGCGTAATAATCGCCTGATATCCCTTTGACACATCTGCTGAAAATCCAAGGGTCTCAAGGTTCACATTCTCTTTCGTCGACAAAATTCCCAGAAGCCTCTCATTCAGCATCTCATCAATAAACATACCAACCTCAACATTGAGAAGTTCTGTAATCGCGTTAATCTCACCACTGCATCCGATTCCAAGAACCTTACCTTTTTTACTGATCACCAGTACATTGGAATCTAAAATATCTGTCAACACACTGCAAATATCATTAAAAACTACTTTGCTCGAATTATTATTGTGCAGTAATTTATTAATTTTCCTCGTTTTATCCAACAATTGTACACTCATCCACAATCCACCATCCTTTTATGGATATATTATCACACAATTTCGACAATTTCAACTGTCAAAACATGAATTCAGAACTCTTATGCTTCTTTCTTTGGTTCAATGTATCCGCACTGTGTATCCCCGCAGACGAGTTTATTGCCTTTTTCCAGCATAAAGCCTCCGCACTTTGGGCATTTCTTCTCTGACGGCTTCTGCCATGACATAAAGTCACATTCCGGATAATCCTCGCATCCATAATAGCGTCTGCCTTTTTTCGTCTTACGCAGTACAATATCTTTTCCGCACTTCGGGCAGGAAACTCCCACCTTTTCCAGATACGGCTTCGTGTTTCGGCATTCCGGGAAGCCTGGACAGGCAAGGAATTTACCGTGGGGACCATACTTAATTACCATGTTACGTCCGCATTCCTCGCAGATAACATCGGTAACCTCGTCCGCAATCTTTACCCGTTCCTGTTCCTTTTCCGCAATCTTTACTGCTTCATCCAGGTCAGGGTAGAAATTCTCGATTACGGATTTCCACTCCACCTTTCCTTCCGCGACACAATCCAGCAGACCTTCCATATTCGCTGTAAAATTCACATCCACAATAGCCGGGAAAGACTCCTTCATAATATGATTGACAACTTCCCCGATTTCTGTCATGTAAAGATTCTTATTCTCCTTCGCCACATACCGTCTGGCAATGATTGTAGATATCGTCGGCGCATAGGTGCTGGGACGTCCAATTCCAAGCTCTTCAAGCTTCTTCACCAGCGATGCCTCCGTATAATGTGCCGGCGGCTGTGTAAAATGCTGCTTTTTTTCAAAATGATCCGCGGTTAGTTTCGAATCTTTCTCCAGAGACTTTATAAGCACATTATTCTCCGGCTTCTCTTCTCCTGATTCCACATACACGGAACGGAATCCTTCAAATGCAATCTTAGAAGCCGACACAGCAAAGCGGTACTTCCCTGCCGCAATTTTAACCGATGTAGTCTCATATCTGGCAGCCTTCATTCTGCTTGCCACAAACCGTTTCCAGATCAGCTGGTACAGACGGAACTGGTCTCTCGACAGAGAATCTTTCATCATCGCCGGCGTTCTTCTCACGTCCGTCGGACGAATTGCTTCGTGGGCATCCTGAATCTTCTTATCATCCTTCTCTGCACTCTTTCCGGAAGCCACAAAGCCCTCTCCATAATTCTCCGCAATGTATTCCTTTACCTGCGCGTCTGCTTCCTCCGAAATTCTGGTAGAATCTGTACGGAGATAGGTAATCAGACCCACTGTTCCATTGCCCTTGATCGTAATACCTTCATAAAGCTGCTGGGCAACCCTCATGGTCTTCTGAGTGGCAAAATTCAGCGCATTGGACGCCTCCTGCTGCAGTGTACTGGTTGTAAATGGAACCGGTGCCTTTTTCAGGCGCTCCCCCTTCTTAATATCCTCCACAGCATACTGTGCATGCTCCAGCTCTGACAGAATCCGGTTCACTTCCGTCTCAGACTTAATCGTCATCTTTTTCTTATCTGTACCATAGAATTTCGCCACCAACGGCTTCTTTTCGCCTTCTACATTCAGGTATGCATCCAGGCTCCAGTATTCTTCCGGAATAAATGCATTGATCTCTTCTTCCCGGTCTGCAATGATTCGAAGCGCAACCGATTGAACACGTCCTGCACTTAATCCCCGTTTCACCTTCGCCCAGAGAAGGGGACTGATCCGGTATCCTACCACCCGGTCCAGGGCTCTTCTCGCCTGCTGTGCATCCACAAGATTCATATCGATTTCACGTGCATTCTTAATAGAAGCCTTTACAGCATTCTTTGTAATCTCATTAAATGTAATACGGTAAGTCTTCTTGTCATCCAGCTTCAGGGCCTTCCCCAGATGCCACGAAATAGCCTCTCCCTCACGGTCCGGGTCAGTTGCCAGATAAATCTTATCTGCCTTTTTCACTTCCTTACGAAGCTCTGCCAGAATATCTCCCTTTCCCCGAATTGTAATGTACTTCGGCTCAAAATCGTGTTCCACATCAATTCCAAGCTGGCTCTTCGGCAAATCCCTCACATGGCCGTTAGAAGCCATAACAGTATAATTACTGCCCAGGAATTTCTTAATCGTCTTCACTTTTGTAGGAGACTCTACGATTACCAGATAATGCGCCATTTTTATACTCCTTCAATCTCTGCGTAGCGGTTCTGCTACGCCTTTATAAAATAATTTTTTGATAACTCTCTGATATAGCCCTTTATTTCCAGAGAAACCAGGATCCTCATAAGTTCTGCTGTCGGAAGCTTCGTCTCAGCAAGCAGAGTATTCAGGTTTTTTGGAAACAAACCAATGGAAGCATACACCAATTTTTCTTTACTTTCAAGCTTTTTTTTATTTTTCTCGCCCTCATCGTCTTTTTCATCTGTAAAACACAGACTCTCTATTCCCATATCTTCCAGCAGCATTTCAGGCGATATAAGAATCCCTGCCCCCTGCCGGATCAGTGCATGGCATCCCCTGCTCAGCTCACTGGTAACCGGTCCCGGAAGAGCATAGATATCCTTCCCCTGTTCCAGCGCGAGATCGGCGGTAATCAAAGAACCGCTTCGCTCCTTTGCCTCCATCACAAGCACAAGGTCCGACAAACCACTGATGATACGGTTTCTTGCAGGAAAATACTCACGCAGGGGAGGTGCTCCCATCGGCTGTTCTGACATAATTCCTCCATGTACCTGAAGATCCCCATACAATCCCTTATTCTCTCTCGGATAGCACACATCAATTCCACAACCCAGCACGCCAAAGGACTGCCCGCCTGCTCCAATTGCTGCTCTCTGCGCCGCCCCGTCAATTCCATTTGCCATACCACTGATAATCTGAACTCCGGCTAAAGCAAGCTTTTCGGCAAATACAATTGCCATCTCCTCACCATAAGGCGTACACCTCCTTGCACCGACAATTGCCACAGCAGGCCGCTCCTCATCCGGAAGCTTTCCCTTTACGTAAAGGGCATACGGCATTCCGTCAAGCCCACTTAGCTTTCTGGGATATTCTTTCGCATAATAAGGAACAAAGCGTATCCCCTGTTCCATCGCTTCCTCATACTGGCGAATAATATCCTGAGTTCTCGCCGCATGGCCTATGGCCTGTATATCTTTGGATGTCAGCCATTTCAGGCGGTGAGAATGTTTTTCTTCTATATTATATAGATTTTTATAAATTTCTTTCCCACTTCCATAGATTTCCCTTAAAAGCTTCTTCTTTTTATCAGAAAGAGGTCTGATACCTGCAAACCACCATTCGTATCCTTCATTTCCGCCCACTATATCTTCCCCCAATATTTCTTATCTATACTCCTGTAAATAAGCGCTTCCTGCAAATGCGCTATACCGATCCTTTCTTTTCCTTCCAAATCTGCAATTGTTCTTGCAACTTTCAGAACCTTGTGGTAAGTCCTGGCGTTCAGAGATAAGGTTTCAAAGGCCTGCCGCATCATCCGCTCTTCTTCGATTCCAAGCTTACAGTATTCCGCAAGCTCATCTCCCGACAGTTCCGCATTAAAAATGTTTGTTTTTCCCTTACACCTTTTCAATTGACATATTCTTGCTCGTTCTACCCGCCTTCGAATATCTTCTGAAGTTTCCTCATCGCTGTTGCCTTTTAAATCCTCAAATTGGACTCCCGGCACTTCTACACAGATATCCATCCTCCCTAAAAATGGCTGGCTGATTTTTCCCTGATACTGATTAATCTGAAAGGGAGTACAGGTGCACCTGTTATAATCCGGGTAATATCCGCAGGGGCATAAATTGGTAGCTGCAACTAACATAATATCCGCCGGATATTCATAGGTCCCCTGGCTCCTCGTAATTCTTACCATCCGTTCCTCCAACGGCTGCCTCAGCACTTCAAGTACCGATCTTGGAAATTCTGCCAGCTCATCCAAAAATAATACTCCCCCACTCGCAAGAGTGATTTCTCCGGGTCTCGGCCATGCACCGCCCCCTAACAGAGACGACCTGGTAGCGGTCTGATGTACTTCCCGGAAGGGACGGCTGGTAACCAGCGGATGCTCCGGCTTCAGCATTCCGGCAATACTGTATACCTTTGTAATCTGCATACTCTCTTCCCATGTCAGTGAAGGCAGAATGGTAGGAATCCGCCTGGCTATCATTGATTTTCCTCCTCCCGGCGGTCCAATCATCAACAGATTATGATGGCCTGCCACCGCCACCTCTGCTGCTCTTTTCACTGCCTGCTGTCCTCGGATATCCGCAAAATCTGCTTTCTTTTTCTCCTCTTTCTCAATCTTATCCTGTCTGTGCTCCTGTATACTCCCAATCGCCTTCTGCCTGCTTCTGAGAATCTCACAGAGCCTTCGCAGACTGTCAGTTCCCAAAACACGAAGTCCTTCCACCAATCTTGCCTCTTCTTCATTGGCTGCAGGGACAATCAGACAGGTCGCCCCCTCTTTTCTCGCCTTGGCAGCAATTGGCAGAATTCCATGGATTCCTCTCACACTTCCGTCCAATCCGAGCTCTCCCACTGCCATGACTCTATCCAGACAATCAGATTCCAGCTCGCCAATTGCCATCAGAATTGACAGTGCAATCGGAAGGTCATAGGAGGTTCCTCTCTTACGCACATTTCCCGGTGATAAATTGATTACAGTTCTCTTTGCCGGAATGGTAATATCCGAATTGTGTATTGCTGTTCTCACACGTTCACCGGCCTCCTTCACCTCTGCGGAGAGATATCCTACCATGTGAAAGACAGGAAGGCCATTGCTCACATCAGCCTCCACCTGCACCGGAATAACTTCCATCCCCTGTAATGTGGCAGACATAATTCTGCTAAAACTCATCGCATCACTCCTCTCTACTGTATATCGCTCTTACTGCATCTTGTTCGGAATCATTGGCTGAATCGCCCAGAATATAGATTATCTGATAATTCCTGATATGGCCGCTCTTTGCATTTATGACTACCATATCATTTATAATATATGTCTTACGTTAACTTGTCAATATATTTTTATGGAAAAGCACAATTTACTGCCGCAATTCATAAACTGTAATTAAATACGCTCTGAGGTGCTTCCTTTGAAATCCTTTCCTCCACCACTTACCGCAGCCGAAGAACAATATTATCTGCAAAAATATACAGAAGGAGACCTTGAAGCAAAGCATATTCTAATTGAGCATAATCTTCGTCTGGTCGCCCATATTGTCAAAAAATACCAACCTGCAGATGAAGATATCGAAGATCTGCTCTCCATCGGCACAATCGGCCTGATCAAATCTGTTGTCACCTTCAATCCTGACAAATGTGTTCGCCTTGGAACCTATGCCGCCCGCTGCATAGAAAAAGCAACGCCACCGCTGCGGCTTCACTTAACCAAAAAGAGAAATAAGAACACACCTTTTGACTTATATATAAAGTTTAGTATGTATGTCCATGACTTAAGGTCTGCCAGAGATAAATAAAAGGGAACGGTAAAGAAAAAGCAGCCACTCCCCTATGCGACTGCCCATCTCGTTATTTTAGCATATCCTCAATGCCTTCTATGATTGCTATCTTTTGTTCTGTTGATAAATCTAGTTTATTAAGGTAGGAATATACAAATTCCCCATGCTGTATGGCTACTTGCTTACATAAGATATTGAGACCATGCTTATCCTTTGGATAATGTACAATAATCTCCATATACCTACCTCTCTTACTTTGTCTTTTTATCTTATGAAGAAACTCGAATAAAATTGTCTTTTATACCTCCTGATTTGTATTGCACATTCCTCGTCTTGCCACCTCAAACTGGACAGAATGCCTATTCGGTTTTCATATTTGTACCAACTCACCTTTTTTCAAGCGGAGTACCACATCGGCTTGCTTTGAAAGGTCATTAGAATGCGTGACAATAACAACACATTTCTGCATCTGGTGAGCGCACTCTCTCAAGATGCCTGTAATCTCGACCGCCGTATCCTCGTCAAGACTGCCTGTCGGTTCGTCTGCGAGGATGACTTTGGCATCAGAAGCTAAGGCACGTGCAATAGCAACTCGTTGCTGCTGACCGCCAGAGAGCTTCAGAACATTCCGTTTCGCTTCTTCTTTTGTGAATCCCAAACGCTCTAAAATAGGCAGCGGCGGCAGTTTAGATGTCAGAGCCACATTCTCGGCAGGCGTCATATAATCAATCAAATTATAGCTCTGAAAGATAAATGCCACATTATTTTTTCGATGGAAGGCAAGACCTTTTTTTTCAATATCTTCTCCCTCAAACAGCACTTGCCCATCAGATGGGCTATCCAGGCCTCCAAGCAGAGAAAGCAATGTCGTTTTACCGCATCCAGACGGACCGAGAATCGCATAGATTTTTCCTGCCTCAAATTCGATAGATATGTTTTTAAGAACTGCTTTGTTTCCGTCATAGGAATACTTCATATTGCGGGCTTCTAAAATACGCATTTTCATGTCCTCCTTAACTCATTTTTGCGAGAATATCTTTTGGCTTTGAACGAACAACCGTCCATGATGATGCGATAACCGACATGGCAATCAGTAAAATACCAATCAAATAAAGCGGGAGCAGATACGCCGCGTCAATCTTCACATTGAGGTTCGCTGTCCCCCTTGTCACTCGTGACACCAAAAGCGCACCCGCTTTCGCCGCAATCAGATTACTAAAGGGGACAGACGCGCCAAAGGCGATAACAGCTGCAGCAAAGGTTTCTGTAAAGAGCTGCAAAATGATATTTGCTTTGCTTTTCCCGATGGAAAGCAAAATACCGATTTCCTTTTTACGACCTCGAATCCAGATTGTCAAAAGCAATGTCAAAACGCAGGCGCTGACCACGGCGATCATCACAATTGTTGTATTTACCAGTTTTTGCAGAGACTCTAAAGGTGTAGACACAACATCATATTCATCTGTATCAATGCTGAGTTTCAGAGATTTTCCCTTTAACTCTGGCAGCGCAGAAATTCTGTCGTAGACATTCTGAACACTGACAGGGTCTTCCACATAGATTGTCAGCTGCTGATAGCCGTTTAGTTCATCCCCGAACATCTCAAATAGTGTTGCGCAATCGATATAGCCACAGTTTGCTGGAATTTCATCCACGGTCAGAGCATTTCCCGAAGCGCCTTCTGTTCCGTCAAAAATCCCTACGATTTCAAACTCTGAGATAGCGTCTGAATCCAGAGAATACATTTTTACCTTATCGCCAACAGATAACTTGTTGTAGTCGGCAAGCTCCTTTGAAATCAAACAGGCGTGTTCATCGTCTGGCGTAATATGTCTGCCGTCCACCAGTTTATATTTACCACTTTGAAAACTGGAGCATTTTCCGGACGATAGTGTTGCAGTATAGGCAGATGACTCGCCGTATGGCGTGTAGCTTAATCCAAAAGCAGCGGGCAGATACTTGAAATCAACGCCTGCACCGTAATAGGCTGCTGTGTCCTCGGAATTATAATCAACGACACCATTTACCTTTGAAATTGCTTTTACAATATCCTGCGTAATCAAATCCCCATTATAGCCGTAAACCGTTCCCCACCCATTTTGTTGGCCACTGCCCATGTGCCCTTCTGTGTCAAGGTTAAGTTCTATTTTCCCGCCGATAGCGGTCTGAACATCTGCGGCTGCACCTTTAGCCGCATCACGAATTGCAATACCTGTAAGCATAAAAGTCGCAATCAGAGTCAACACTAAAAACAATATTATCGTCTTAAATCGTTGTCTTAGGCAGTACAATCCTGCCCTTTTTAGAAAGCTCATTTTGAAATCCTCCTAACTCATTTTTGATAAAATTTCCTTGGGTTTCAACCGCATGAAGCTGATAGACGACACAAAAATTGAAACCGTAACCACAACGAATTGGCACAAATAAATAAGCAATATTTTTGCTCCACTCAGCTTCAGATAGTTTTCGATTTGAATGCCGCTTTTTACTCCTGTTATCAGCGTTTCTTCATTCAGCAGGTTCAGCTGTAGTTCGCCAAACAGGCTATATCCTAAAAATTTTGTAACACCCGTTGACGCAATGTAGGACAAACCCAACGCCAAAACTGCAATCGACAAAATCTCCAACAAAAACTGTGCTAAAATCTGCTTTTTAGATATTCCAACGCTGAGCAAAATACCCGCTTCCTGCAGCCGACCGCGGATGCGCATGGTTAATAGCAAGGTGAGAACTGCTATGCTGACGATTGATACGAGGACAAGCAGAATTTTTACCAAGCCACCGAGAGATTGAAGCTCATCAGATATTTTGGAATACTGAAAGTCATTGGTGCGGATAAAATGTGTTGTCCAATCAATGGATGGCAATAGCTGAACTTTTCGGGTAATGCTCTCAAGCTGTACAGGGTCGGTAATGTAAAAATCAACTTCTCCCGTATAGATGCCTGTTTCGCTTTCATGAAGCTGATTTAATACATCAAGGCTTGCATAAATTTCATTTTCAGCAACACCCGCAGTTGGTTTAATAGCGGTATCTTCAATGTTCAGCTTGTAAATTCCTGACACCTCCACATGAACATAGGCAGTTTTGATGGGGATTTCATCAATGTACGCTCCGGCAAGCTCTCCGAGCTTTGCGTGTGTTAGTGTAATAACATCACCAACTGATAAATGATTCGCACTCGCCAACTGCTCGCTGATAAGGATTTTCCGATTATCAGTTTCAGTAATCGGATTTCCTTCTATCAAAGCGGCTGTTTCATCTGTAAAATCGGGGGCAAGGGCAGAGAACCGAAGTGCCGTCACCTCACCCATATTGCTTTCTTCTGTGTGCTTCTCGCCGGGGATAAACTGAATATCCTCACTTTTGGCATATCCATAATTGATGGGATTGCAATATTTGATTTCCCCTGTTTCCATAATTTCATCTATCTCTTTTTGTAAGATGTTGACGCTGTTTTTCTTAACCTCTGATTCACCGTTTTCATTCATGGACACTTCGGTATTTGCCCGAATATAGAAAGCAGCCCCCAGAGAAGTCCGAATATCCTTTGACAATCTTTCTGAGGCGTTCAAAACACCGAAGCAGGAAATCAGAAAGACAGCGACAATGAAAATCAAGAAAAGCAGACTAATCGTTTTTCCCCTTTTGCGTGAAATATACAGAAAAGCTCTTTTCGCAAAATTCATTTCATGTTTCAACTCCTTTCAGCAATCTATCATACTGACCTTGGGTTAGTTTTTGATTAGTTTTCCATAAGGCTTTGATTTGACCTGAAAAAAGCTGACAGCAGATTGCTGACAGCTTTTGGGTAGGAAACGCTCAATTCAGATAAAGGAAAAAGGAAACACCCTTTGGTGTGTTTTGGATGGAATACTCCATACCGTGCAAATCAAGAATGGTTTTCACAATATACATTCCCAGACCGCTTCCGCCTGTGGCTTTGCTCCTTGATTTATCCGTCCGATAGAATGGCGTGAACATATGTGGCAGGTCGGCTTCCGAAATGAACACTCCTGTATTTTCAACGACAAGGGTATTTCCTTGTTCAAAAGACTGCAGGGAAATGAAAACCTCCTCGCCGCAGGGAGAATGCCGAATGGCATTTCCGATAATGTTAGAAAGTGCCTTATTCCAAAGATTACGGTTTACAGGTACACTAATATCTATAGTGATGTTCTGATATATCTGAATATTCTTATCTTTTGCAAGGGGCAATAAGGTTTCTATTGTTTCATTGACAGTAGAAAGCAGCGAAACATTCTGCAAAGTATCTTGTAATTCCATCCTTTCCATTTTGGATATTGTGATAATTTCCTTGACAAGATACTCTATATCTTCCGTTGCTTTCAATGCTTCGGGTAGATATTTTTCGTGATTTTGGTAATCTCCATATCCTAACATCATATTTTCAATCTGTCCTTTTAAGATTGTCAGCGGCGTTTTCAGCTCATGGGATACCGCCGCAAAAAAGTTTCTGCGCTGCTCCTCTAATGCTTGAAATTTCTTTACATCTGCCGTGAGCTGCGCATTGGCATTCTCCAATTCCTCCATCGTGGTTTGCAGCCGACTTGCCATTGTGTTCAAGCTGGAAGCAAGTACACCGATTTCATCGTCGCTTTCTATATCGCAGCGCCAAGTCATATCGAGCGAAGTCATGCGTTTGGAAATTTGACTGATTTTCGCAATAGGCGTGACAATCACTTTACTGCAAATAAAAGCACTTAAAACAGACAACAGAATAATAATGAAAAACACAACTGGCAAAAAGCGCAGCATAAGATTGGAAATCCGTTCTGCCGCCTGTGTTACAGAAGATAGTACAAGCATACATTCTGTTCCCCTGTCCGAAAAAGCAATGTCAGTGCTGATTGTAGATGTTGCGACGGTCTGTTCATTTGATTGAATTTCTCCAAAATTTACAGTGTTCTTATCATCTATCAGCATTGCGGTAGCATTATTCTGAATACAAAAATTATAGATTTTTTGGATACCGTCATCGTAACCCATGTTGCTAATCTCGGACACAAGAGCATCCACATTTTGTTCCATTTGCCTGTCTGATGTAATCTGGTATTGTTTCGGCAATACTGCCAGCACAACAGCATATATAATTGTGCTGCAAACAGTAAGAGCAGCAAAAACCCATAAAAATACTTTGATACTCAGGCTGTTTCTAATTTTCTTTCGCAATTTTATATCCCACCCCTCTGACCGTTTCGATATAGGGAGAATTCAATTTTCTACGCAGATTCATAATATGGAAGTTTACGCCCTTTTCATCACCAACGAAATCGTAACCCCAGGCAAGGTTTAACAAATCATCTCTTGAAAATACCCGGCCTTTGTTCTTCATAAACAGCAACAATATTTCAAACTCCAAGTGAGTAAGCGAAACTTCTTTGCCAGCGACGCAGACCCTCCGCTCCGCTTCATTGATGGATAGTTCCTTGTATCGGATCGTTTCGTCTTCTTGGTTGGAAGCCACTCTCCTAAGTAGTGCTTCCACACGTTTTAACACCAGTTTTATGGAAAATGGTTTTGTGATATAATCATCCGCCAGTTTGTCAAAGCCCTTTATCTGATCATCCTCTGTATCAAGTGCCGTCAAAAAAATAATCGGTATTTGCGACTCCTGCCGTATCATTTCGCAAACGGTATAACCGTCAATTTTAGGCAGCATAATGTCCAAAAGGATTAAGTCAAACACCTGTGCATGAAATGCGTTGATTCCCTCAAGGCCATCTGATGCGGTAGTAACTTTATATCCTGCGAAAGTCAACGGTTCAGAGAGTATTTTCTGAATTGCTTCCTCATCCTCAATAATTAAAATTTTCTTGTTCATAGAAAAACCTCCGAGCTTATTATAGCAAGGCTCTATTAGTTTTTGATTAGGATCTGCTTTTTCTTCGGACATCCAATGGCTTTTTTGCAGTTTTAGGAATTAACCATTACCCTATTCAAATGAACAACATCCTCAATTCGATTAGCCTTGCATAATTTTTGTGTTCTTATATTATAGTCGATTGAATAAGCTACATCAATCAAACAACTTGCTAATAAAAAGAACTGCTTTATCATCTTTACATGATTGAGCAGTTATTTTGTATATACTATATTCCTTTCTTGCTTCTTCAATACTTCTTGTTCTTGCTCCGCTTATTCTTTCTTCCTCTGCCTGCATAATTTTAGCACGAAGTTCCAATGCCTGTTCTCTCTTTTCAAAAGCATCAATATTCATAAAAACACCGTCACCTTCACCATTTTTGGTTATTTCATATATCATCAACACTCTAAATTATATTCTTTTTGCAACCCTGCATAAATACATTCATAGTGTATTCTGTAGAAGTTATTCTTCCGGCTAAGCAAAGATGAAAGAAGGTTTGCCATGAAAGAAGTCATAAAAGGAAAAATTGCTATTTACACTCGTAAGTCAAAATTCACAGGTAAGGGAGAAAGTATAGAAAATCAAATTGAAGAATGTAAGAGACATATTGCTTACAAATATAACATTACTGATACGAACGGGATACTTATCTATGAAGATGAGGGGTTTTCAGGAAAAAACACAAAACGGCCACAGTTTCAAGAAATGTTAAAGGCATGCCGCAATCATGAAATCAGCATGATCGTATGTTATCGTTTAGACCGTATTAGCAGAAATACCATTGATTTTGCTCTTCTCCACCAAGAACTGGAGCGATTAGATATCAATTTTATCTCTGTTACAGAAAATTTTGACACCACGACTCCACTCGGCAGAGCCATGCTGTCTATTTCCTCTGCATTCGCCCAGTTGGAGCGGGATACCATCGCCGAACGTGTCAGAGACAATATGATAGGACTAGCGAAAACAGGACGCTGGCTTGGCGGTACCACTCCTCTTGGATATACAAGCATTGAAATAAAGACACCTGTTGATATTGAAGGCAGAATCAGAACCGCTTATCGCTTAAAAACAGATACAGAGCAATTCCACATTGCACGTTTGATTTTTGATAAGTTTATGGAATTTCATTCCTTGACAAAAACGGAAACCTACCTTCTCAATCACCATATTAAAACACGAAATGGAAAGCCATTTGCTCGTTTTGGAATTCGTGCTATTTTAAGCAATCCAGTATACGCTGCTGCCGATAAAGATTCATTAAACTACTTTACTGAATTAGGCACTATCGTTTATAACGAACCATTTGAATTTGATGGAAAACACGGACTTATGGTATATAACAAAACAGATCAGGCAAGCGAAGTCCCACACAAACTGCACGATTACTCTGAATGGATTGTAGCAATCGGAAAACATAAACCTCTCGTGACCGGCAAGGAATGGTTAAAAGTGCAGGAACTTTTGGAACAAAATAAATCAAAAAGTTATCGAAAACCCAAAAACAATACTGCTCTATTATCCGGACTTCTCTTTTGTGGGGATTGCGGAAGTTTTATGCGCCCAAAAACAAACCGTAGATTTGATGAAAATGGAAACAAGCGATTTTCTTATCTCTGTGAGACAAAAGAAAAATCTCACGGACAACTGTGTGATATGAAAAGGCCAGACGGCAATCTTCTCGATAAAATGGTATGTGATGAAATCAAGAAAATCGCACATGGCGAAGACAACAACAAATTCCGCGAACAACTAATAATGGCTAAAAAACAATTGCTCTCAAAAGAAACATCAAATACGACTGAATTAGACCATTTGCATAAGACTCTTTCAGATACAGAAAAGAAAATAGAGAATCTTGTTCTTTCTCTTTCCCAGGCATCAGAAAGTCCTGCTTTTACTTATATCAATGAGCAGATAACCGCACTGCATGAAGAAAAACTTCAAATAGAGAAACAGATAGAAAATCTAAATGAACATTTACAAAACCAGAACTTACTTCTTGCAAATTTTGATGTTCTGATTACCAAATTATCCTCTTTCTCAGATTCTTTTGACATGATGTCTGTAGAAGAGAAACGTACAACTTTAAAAATATTGATTGATAAAGTCGTATGGGATGGCGCCCAAGTACATTTATATTTCACTGGTTCCACAGATGAATTTGCGAAGCCACAAGGAGGGGGTTGCAAATGAAATCCTCATGCATCTTCGGGCGAAAAAGAAAAGCTCCAAGGACATCTCGCTCTACGAACCCATCGGCACAGACCGGGAAGGCAACGAAATCCAGATATTTGACATTATCGAAACCGACACGGAAGACGCCCATCAAAAGGTCACCTTAAAAGACGATATCCGGCTTCTGTACTCCAAACTGGAATCCACTTTGTCTCCCAGGGAACGGGTCGTATTAAAAATGCGCTACGGGCTCTACAATGAAGAGGAATATACTCAGCGTGAGATCGCAGAGCGTCTCGGCATATCCCGATCCTATGTGTCCCGGATTGAAAAAAGTGCAATTGAAAAGCTGCGCCCCTATTTTTAAGGCGCAGCCTGTATTCAGCTAAAAATCTTCTTTTTTACGAAGAATGTCATATTTGTCCGCACTGCATCCAAGATCCACATACAGCACCTGCTTCGGATGCGGTGCACTCTCCTGATCGCATCCATCCTCATTTACAATACGTCTGACGACAACTTCTACATTCTCACCATTCGGTTTCATAATCTCAATCGTTTCCCCTACAGAGAACTTATTACGCTGTTCGATACGGTACATACCGTCCCGCTCTTCTCCGATAATGCCAAGATAGGTGTACTCTCTCACATAGGTATTGCTGTCATAAATCTGCGTATTCTCATCCGGCTTTCCGAAATAGAAACCAGTGGTAAACTGCCGGTATGTACAGTTACTGATCTGATCCAGATACCAGGGCATATTCTTCCGATAAGTCTCCGGGTCTTTTGCATAATCATCCAGCGCTTTCCGGTAGGTTCTTGCGACGGTTGCCACATAAAGAGCCGTTTTCATCCTGCCCTCAATCTTCAGGCTGTCAATTCCTGCGTCAATCAATTCCGGAATATATTCGATCATACACAAATCCTTAGAGTTGAAAATGTATGTGCCTCTCTCATTCTCATAGACCGGCATATATTCCCCCGGCCTGGTCTCCTCTACCACTGCATATTTCCAGCGGCAGGGATGGGTACATGCCCCCTGATTGGCGTCTCGCCCTGTAAAGTAGTTGCTTAACAGGCACCTTCCCGAATAGGAGATACACATCGCTCCATGAATAAAGCTTTCAATCTCCATCTCCTTCGGAATATTCTCCCGAATCTCCTTAATCTCCGCCAGCGACAGCTCCCTTGCAGAGACCACACGCTTTGCTCCCTGCTTCCACCAGAACTGATAGGTTCCATAATTCGTATTATTCGCCTGAGTACTGATATGCCGCTCAATCTCCGGACAGATCTCTTTTGCCAATTCAAAGATTGCAGGATCTGCAATGATCAGACCATCCGGCTTCATCTCCTTTAATTCCTCCAGATAAAGACGGACTCCCGGCAGATCTCCATTATGCGCCAGTATATTTACCGTTACATACACCTTTACTTCATGTTCATGGGCAAAGCGAATCCCTTCCCGCATATCCTCCGGCGAAAAGTTTTTTGCCTTCGCCCGCAGTCCAAAGGCCTCTCCGCCGATATACACTGCGTCCGCGCCAAATATAACCGCTGTCTTTAATACTTCCAGATTACTTGCTGGAATCAAAAGTTCCGGATGTCTTGCCATCTTATTTTCCTCACTGTCATTTCTATTCTAATGAATCTGTAAACTGCGCTTTACGCTAAGCGCCACTCCGTCTCCAACCGGAAGAATTGTCGTCTCAAATTCTTCGCTGTGCTTCAGTTCAAACAGATACTCCCTCATACGGCTGTGAATCGTCCGGTTTCTGCGTTCTACTGCAAATCTGGACTCGATCACATCTCCGTCCTGAAGTACATTATCGGAGACCAATAGGCCCCCGGATGCCAATAGTCTTTTGACCTCCGGCAGATAGTGAATATACTGCCCCTTCGCCGCATCCATAAATATAAAGTCATAGGGGCCTGTAAGCCCCTTCATAACCTCCAGCGCATCTCCCTCAAGCAGGGTAATGTCTGATTCTTTTCCCGCCCGCCGGAAATTCTCTCTGGCAATCGGGATTCTTTTTTCATATTTCTCTATGGTTGTAATCTTACTGCCTTCCGGCGCATATGCATTCATTACCAGAGCAGAGAATCCTATCGCTGTTCCCACTTCAAGAATCCGCATAGGCTTTGCAAGTGTTAAAAGCACCTTCAGAAGACTCTTCGTCTCCTTGCGGATAATCGGAACATAGCAGTCCAGCGCCTCCTGCTCGATTGTCTCCAACAAAGGACTCTCCGGCAGCTCCAGTGAATTCATAAAAGTAACCATTCTCTCGTCAACAATCATCTCTACACATCCATAATAATCGGAAGAATCATCGGTCTTCTCTTAGTACGTTTCCAGATAAACTCATTCATTGTATCCCGGACTACCAGTTTGATCTTGCTCCAATCGGCATTCCGCTGATGACTCAGGCAGTTATGCACCGCCTCCTCCAGTACATGTCTGGCGTCCTCCATCAGCCCTTCGGATTCTCTTACATACACAAAACCTCTGGATACAATATCCGGCCCCGCAAGCAGCTGGTTGGTTCCCTTCTCCAAAGTCATCACCACGATCAGGATCCCGTCCTCTGCCAGATGCTGACGGTCACGCAGAACAATATTACCCACGTCACCGACGCCAAGTCCGTCTACCAGCACTTCGCCTGTATGCACCTTATCCACTACCTTTGCCTCGTTCTCATCCAGCTCGATGACATCGCCGGATTGAAGCATAAAAATATTCTCCTTCGGAATACCAAGACTCTGTGCCAGCATTGCATTGGCCTTTCTGTGACGGTATTCTCCGTGGATCGGGATCGCATATTTGGGCTTCACCAGAGAATAAATAAGCTTCAGCTCTTCCTGGCAGGCATGTCCTGATACATGGGCATCCTGAAAGATAACGTTAGCGCCCTTCTCTGACAGCTCATTGATCACCCGGGAAACGGACTTCTCATTGCCCGGAATCGGGTTTGAGCTGAATATCACCGTATCATTCGGCATAATGGTAACCTTCCTATGGATATCCGCCGCCATTCTCGACAGCGCCGCCATAGATTCGCCCTGGCTTCCAGTCGTAATTAACACCGTCTTCTCCGGCGGATAATTCTTCAGCTGATCGATCTCCACCAGTGTTTTATCCGGGACATTTAAGTATCCCAGCTCCTGAGCCGTGGAAATAATATTGACCATGCTTCGTCCTTCCACAACAACCTTTCTTCCATACTTATATGCAGAGTTGATGATCTGCTGAACACGGTCTACATTGGACGCAAAAGTCGCAATAATAATTCTCGTATTCTTATATTCTGCAAACAGATGGTCAAAGGTATGTCCCACCGTCCGCTCAGACTGTGTAAATCCTTTACGTTCCGCATTGGTACTGTCTGACATTAACGCCAGCACACCTTTTTTACCGATCTCCGCAAAACGCTGCAGGTCGATGGCATCACCAAATACCGGTGTGTAGTCCACTTTAAAGTCTCCCGTGTGAATCACAACCCCTGCCGGTGAATAAATCGCAAGGGCAGATGCATCCTGAATACTGTGATTCGTCTTAATAAACTCAATCCTGAATTTTCCGAGCATAATCGACTGCCCGTGCTTCACAACCTTTCTCCGTGTTGAACGCAGAAGATTGTGCTCCGCAAGCTTCTTTTCAATAATGCCCATCGTAAGCTTTGTTCCGTAAATCGGAAGATTCATCTCCCGAAGCACATAGGACAACGCTCCGATATGGTCTTCATGGCCGTGGGTGATCACAAAGCCCTTTACCTTCTGAATATTGTCCTTCAGATAAGTAATATCCGGAATTACCAGGTCAATTCCCAGCATGTCATCTTCCGGAAACGCCAGACCGCAATCCACGACAACAATACTGTCTTCATACTCAAAGGCAGTAATATTCATTCCGATCTTCTCCAAACCTCCGAGCGGAATGATACGCAGTTTTCCATTGTTTCCTTTTTTCAAATTCGCACCTCCATGTGTTATTTGATCCGTTCATTATTATCTTTTCAGACATTCTTTACACTGACCGTAGAATTTCAACTCGTGATCCAGCACATGGAATCCCGTCTCCTTCTCAATATGACGCTCCAGCTCATCCAGAAGATCATGACGAAACGGCAAAACCTTTCCACATGTCTTGCATATTAAATGGTGATGGTGGTGGCGTCCTCTTCCACCGTCCAACTGATCCCCGATCTCATATCTGACACAGCCATCATCCAAATTAATACGGTCCACTAATTGCATCTCCAGCAGTAATTGTAAAGTCCGGTATATGGTCGCAAGACCAATATCCGGATAGTCCTCCTTTACGAGGTCATAAATGTCCTCTGCAGTCATGTGATGATCACGATGCTCTGCAAGTACTTCTAATACAAGCAACCTCTGATTGGTCACTTTCAGCCCTTTTTCTTTCAGTAACTTCTTAAATTCCTCTTTGCTTATAGGCATAGTATAACTACCTCTCGATATTCACATCCTCCAGAAGTTCCTCAAATATCTTAAACACAGCATCCAACTCTATATCGTCTTCCACAAATTCATAGATGCTGTCCGAATTTTCGGCAACCGCTTTATCCTTCAATATCATACATTCTGCATCGCCAAACTCAGAATCTGTCACCAGAATATATGACACTCCATTTATCTTTGTCTGCTCCAGCACATACAGCTCCAGCTCTTCACCGGTCTCATCAGACATCATTTTAATCTTTTCCACTGATAAACACCTCTAACATATTGAATCCAAATATCCCTGCAAAATAAAAACCGCGGCAATCTTATCTATATACTGCTTACGGTTTTCTCGTCTTACTTTATTCTCAATCAAAGTCCGTTCTGCTTCCACCGTCGTAAGACGCTCGTCCCACATGATAATCTCAAGTCCTGTGCGGCGCTTCAACATCTCACCAAATTCCAGAGCCCTTTCTGCTCTTTCCCCCACGTCATTGTTCATATGCTTCGGAAATCCAAGTACAATACGCTCCACCTCGTACTCACGGATCAGTTCTTCTATACGGGCGCAGGTCTTCCGAAGCTTGTTCTCCTCTTTTCTCCAAATCGTCTCTACTGCCTGGGCTGTAATGCCCAATGGGTCGCTCATGGCAACTCCAACCGTCTTAGAGCCGTAATCAAGCCCCATAATTCTCATATACTATTCTTCCCATCCCTGATACTCAATATACGTCTTAAGCATCTCTTCTACCAATTCATCCCGTTCCATCTTCATAATCAGGCTTCTGGCTCCATTATAGCTGGTAATATATGTCGGGTCTCCTGACATGATATATCCAACAATCTGATTCACCGGATTATATCCCTTTTCACTAAGAGCTTTGTACACAATCTCAAGAATATCTTTTGCTTGAATCTGTGGACCGCTTTCTACCTGAAAAAACTGAGTGCTGCTTAAATCTTTCATATACTCACGTCCTCTCCAATTTCTTCTTCTCCATTCTACATGAAACTATTATAAAATTCAATCAATTATTTGTAAACGGTTCTCAATTTCTACATTTATTAACTGATTTGTAAGATTTTCTTCACATTTTCGTCCGACTTTCACATATTCCTTCGTATGTCCCACCTGCCAGACTTCCCCGTCTCTGATCATCTGTTCCTCCATCAGAACCTCTGCCCGTTTACCGATCAGTCTTTCCTCATAGGCCCGTTTTTTATTTCTGCCAAGCTCCAGCAGCACATTGCTTCTCCTGGTCTTCTCCTGCTCCGGAACCTGATTCTTCATCTCTGCCGCCTTCGTTCCCTGCCGTTTGGAGTATTTGAATATATGAGTCTCATAAAAATTCACTTTATCAATAAACTTCCTTGAGGCTTCAAACTCCGCCTCCGTCTCCCCTGGGAATCCCACGATCACATCTGTTGTAAGCGCCGGATTGTCAAACACTTCCCTGAGAAGCTCGCATTTTTCATAGTATTCCTCCGCGGTATACCTCCGGTTCATTCGCTGTAACGTCTCGTTGCATCCACTTTGCAGGGACAGATGAAAATGCGGGCACATTTTCGGAAGCGCAGCGATTGCCTCTGCAAATTCTCTGGTAATGATCCGCGGCTCCAGGGAGCCAAGACGAATTCTCACGATTCCCTCCACCTGATGTACCGCCCGGATCAGCGACAGCAGATTTTCTCCCGTGTCAACTCCATAGGAGCTGAGATGGATTCCCGTCAGCACCACTTCCTGATAGCCATTTGCCGCAAGTTTCTGCACTTCTTTGATCACATCCGACTTTTCTCTGCTTCTCACCCTTCCTCTCGCATAAGGGATAATGCAGTAAGAGCAGAACTGATTACATCCGTCCTGAACCTTCACATTAGCTCTGGTATGCTCTGCCTGTCTGGACAGACGCAGCGTCTCATAGTCGTGGGTATGTGCAATATCCAGAAGCTCTATCTGCGCCTCCTGACCAGACTCCCCACGTCCGCTTTCCCGTTCACGAAAATAGTTGTCCAAAATCGTGACAATATCCTTCTTGCGATTATTTCCGATAATAATGTCAATGCAGTCATCCGCCTCGGCGCCTCTGGCCTGCACGTAGCATCCGGCAGCCACAACTACTGCATCCGGATTCATTTTCCTGGCCCGGTGAAGCATCTGCCTGGACTTGCGGTCAGCCATATTCGTCACCGTGCAGGTATTGATCACATACACGTCCGCTTCTTCTGCAAAGGGCACGATCTCATAGCCGTTCTTCTCCAGCATCTCCTGCATGGCCTCTGTCTCATATGCATTTACTTTACATCCCAAATTGTGCAACGCTGCTTTTCTCATATCACTTTCTCCTTGACTTTTCCCGGTCCTCCTTTTAATATGTTTATAGAACTCATACGAAAAGGAGGTAGTAATGATGAAAACAGTACAGATCTCATTAAATTCCATTGAGAAGGTTAAATCATTTGTCAATGAGATAACCAAGTTCGACGACGAGTTCGATTTGGTATCCGGCAGATACGTCATCGATGCCAAGTCAATCATGGGCATCTTCAGCCTGGACTTATCCAAACCTATCAATCTTAACATCCACTCTGACGATCAGGTGGATACGGTTCTGGAAGCATTACAGTCATACCTGGTATAAGAATTTCATATGGCTCTTTTGCCGGAAGTGCGCGGGCTTATGCCTGGCGCACTTCAATTACTTCTACCGTCTCAATGGCAGTTTTCACCAGTTCATCGATCTTTTCTGCCAGATTTTCCTCAGACCTTTTGATAATCTTAATATTCGGCTTTGTCACCGGATGCTTCGCCACGAAGATGGTACAGCAATCCTCAAAAGGCTGAATGGAAGTCTCATAGGTTCCAATCCTTTCTGATACCTCTACGATTTCCTGTTTATCAAATCCGATCAGCGGGCGGTACACCGGAAGGGTACAGACCTCATTGGTTGCCGCAAGACTCTGCATAGTCTGGCTGGCCACCTGACCGATACTCTCTCCGGTAATCAGCCCCAGACATCCGCTCTCTCCGGCAAAGTGCTGGGCAATCTTCATCATATATCTTCTCATAATAATCGTCAGCTCATCGTGGGGACACTGGTCGTAAATATATAACTGGATATCCGTAAAGTTCACCACATTCAGCTTAATTGGTCCGGCATATTTTGCAACAATCTTCGCCAGATCCACAACCTTCTGTTTCGCGCGCTCACTGGTATACGGCGGCGCATGAAAATACGTTGCCTCCAGACTGACGCCGCGTTTTGCAATCATGTACCCCGCCACCGGGCTGTCGATTCCTCCGGACAGAAGCAGCATCGCCTTTCCATTGGTTCCCACCGGCATTCCCCCCGGCCCCGGGATGATCTGGGAATAGATATAGATTTCATTCCGAACCTCAATGTGAATCATCACATCCGGCTTATGCACATCCACCCGGATCTCCGGGAACGCCTCCAACACCGCCTCTCCAACGGAGTAATTGATCTCCATAGAATTTAACGGATAACTCTTTCTGCTTCTTCTGGCCTCTACCTTAAAGGTGATATTCTTATCCGGATACATCTCATCCACAAACGCAGCCACATCTTTTTTCAATTGCTCAAAGCCTTCATCCGGCTTACGGACAACCGGACAGATCCCCACCAGGCCGAATACGGTCTTAAGCTGTGCGATCACCTCGTCGCTGTCATAATCTCCCTCACAATCCACATAGATTCTGGCCTGAGACTTGTGTACCTGAAACTCTCCGTCGATCCCTTTCAGCGCATACCGCACCTGTCTTACCAGAGCATCCTCAAACAAATGCCGGTTCTTTCCCTTGATTCCAATCTCTCCGTACTTTAACAAAAATGTCTGAAATATCATTTGCTTTCCCTTTCCTAATGTCTTGTATAGCGCCTGAGCACAGGCACCAGTTCATTCAACGTATCCAGTGTATAATCTATCTCTTCTCTCGTGGTAAATTCCGACATACTGAACCGAAGTGTAGCGTCCAGATACTCCCGTTTCGCTCCGATACCCTTTAGCACGCCGCTGATGGCAGGATGGTTGGAGGCGCAGGCTGAACCGGATGACACACAGATTCCTTTGTCTTCCAGCGCGTGGAGAAGCACCTCGCTTCGGATGCCTGCAAATCCCACACTGATAATGTGCGGAGCACTGGTCTCATCATACAGCCCATGTATCGTGGTCTGTGGAATCTTCATTACCTCTTCGATAAAATGAGCTTTCAGATTTCTCATTTCTGCCACTTTCTGATCCAAATCTTTATAAATCAATGCCGCCGCCGCAGACAGACCCGCAATTCCCGGAACATTTTCCGTGCCGGACCGGATATTTTTCTGCTGCTCACCACCGAACAGGATCGGTCTGATCTTTACATGCTCGTCAATATAGAGGAACCCCACTCCTTTAGGCCCGTGGATCTTATGACCGCTGACCGACAACATATCCACCTTCAGCTTCTTCGGATAGATGTGGTACTTTCCGAATCCCTGCACCGCATCCACATGGAACAGGATATTCTTATTATAGGCCTTCACAATACTCGCCGCTTCCATAATTGGCTGTACGGAGCCCACCTCATTATTCACATACATAACGGATACCAGGATCGTGTCCTCATCCAGAGCGTCCTTAAGCGCGCTGATCTTAATTCTCCCATACTGGTCCACCGGAAGATAGGTGACCCGGAAGCCCTCTTCCTCTTCCAGATAACGCATGGTGTTCAGAATTGCCGGATGTTCAATGGATGAGGTGATCAGATGCTTCCCGGCTCTCTTGTTCGCCCTTGCAGCGCCGACCAGCGCCAGATTATCGCTCTCCGTACCGCCGGAGGTGAAGAAGATCTCCTTGCTCTGCACCTTCAGAATCTTTGCCAGATTCTCTTTTGCTTCTTTTATATATTTCTCCGCATCCACGCCCCGGTAGTGCATGGAAGACGGATTTCCAAAATCCTCGCACATGACCCTGCGGACCACGTCTCCCACCTGTTCATAGGCTCTGGTGGTTGCAGAATTGTCCAGATAAACGTCCATGATAAACTCCCTTATAAAATTCTTACTATATTAATATGCTGCTTATCTCTCCAGGTGATACATCAGAATGGACAGCACGGTAAGTCCCGCCGTCTCGGTTCTTAAGATCCGCCTGCCAAGTGTGATCTCCTTCGCTCCGGCATCCAGTGCCTGGCAGACTTCCTCCCTCTCAAATCCGCCTTCCGGCCCGATAAAGATTCCTATGGACTGTCCGGTCTGAACGCTCTCAATTACCTTTCTGGTATCTGCCATCCCCTCTGCCAGCTCATAGGGAATCAGCGCTACATCCAGTTCCTTTGCCGCCGCAAGAGCCTCCTGATAGCTCATGACACTTCCCACCTTCGGGACGATTCCCCTTCCCGACTGCTTGGCCGCGCTTCTGGCAATCTCTCCCCAGCGGCTTACCTTCTTTGCCGCCTTCTTTTCATCCAGCTTTACCACACACCTCTTCATGGCCACCGGAATCACTTCAAATACGCCAAGCTCCACCGCTTTCTGGACGATCAGCTCCATCTTGTCTCCCTTCGGCAGTCCCTGAAACAGATAAATCTTAGAAGCCAGCTCCGTATCCACTGCTTCTTCTTTCAGAATCTCAAGCTCCGCTTCCGTTTCCTCATATCTCCTGACCTGACAGAGGTACTTATGGTTATCCCCGTCACTGATATATAACTGTTCTCCTGCCTTCATGCGGAGAACGTTTTTCATATGGTTAACATCTGAGCCTTCTATATAAATTCTGTCACCCTTCACCTGATCGGTGGTCACAAAAAAGTGCTGCATAGTTCCTCTTCCCGCCTTCTTCTGTCTAAGGCTTTTATCTGTTTTACATCTTTCTGGCTGTCACAGACACCCATTCGCCCTGATGATTAACCTCAAGGACTTCAAGGCCTGCCGCCTTCACAGCCTCCACAACCGTCTCTTCCTTGTCATCGATAATTCCGCTGGTAATATAGATTCCTCCGGATTTCAGATGATGGCAGATCACCGGTGTAAGCGGTACCAGCACGTCTGCCAGAATATTGGCCGCTACCATATCATACTTCTCATACCCGACCGCATCCTGAATCTGCTGATCGTCAATAATATTTCCGATCATTACCTGATACTGGTCCTTACGGATTCCATTGACCTCCATATTCTCATGGGTGGCGTCAATGGCGCAGGGATCCAGATCGGTTCCCACCGAATGCTTTGCCCCAAACTTCAGCGCCAGCATTCCCAGAATTCCGCTTCCACATCCCACATCCAGAATCTCCGTATCCTCCGTCACATATTTCCTGATCTGACGGATACAGAGCTGGGTAGTCTCATGCATTCCGGTTCCAAAAGCTGTCCCCGGATCAATATGGATGATCATCTTGTCTTCATCCTCCGGCTGCACATCCTCCCAGGAGGGAATAATCAGCACATCGTCAATCGTAAACTGATGAAAATACTGTTTCCAGTTATTGACCCAATCCACATCCTCCGTCTGGGATTCTTCAATCTCCGCAGCTCCTACATTCACATAGGTTCCTATATCCTCAAGCTCTTCTCTCACCAGTGCAAGGATTCTTCCCTTATCCTCTTCCTCTTCCAGATAGAAGCTGATATAGGCAACACCGTCATCTTCACCAAATTCCGGCAGAATATCCACAAACATCTGCTCCTTATCTCTCTGAGTAAGGGGAATCTTATCCTCCACCTCTACTCCCTGGATTCCAAGATCCATCAGACTGCTGCAGACAATATCCTCAGCTTCCGTTGTCGTCTTAATTCTGAATTTATTCCATTTCATAGGTTCCACCTCGTACAAATCATCATTCTACTCATCTTATCATATCCCTGTCAAATGCTCAACGTGAATTTTGAGAAGTTCCAGCAAA
>JAUNGJ010000038.1 GCA_030524585.1 Eubacteriales bacterium
ACTTTCTGCAAATACCGTACACTGTGCCGTAATCGGAATGATATTCTTTGCAGACAGAGACAATTTGGAAAATTCAGGAAGCGTCATCTCAAATGCATTTGCCATTGCCTCATAGAAACGTCCGGTTCCTGCCGCACATTTATCATTCATGGCAAAATTCTTTACGGTTCCGTCCGTGTCAATGGCAATTCCCTTTACGTCCTGACCGCCGATGTCGATGATTGCTTTTACCGCCGGATTCGTCACATGCACGCCCATTGCATGACAACTGATCTCTGAGATATTCTCATCTGCAAAGGGAACCTTATTCCGTCCGTATCCGGTACCGATCAGGTATTCCAGATCCTTCACATCATTCAGACCGTCTACCTGTGCAATGGTTTCTTCCAGCGCCATCGTTGCACTGACCTCTGAATTGATTTTGCTTCTTATTGTTGTGTTGGCAACCATCTTGCCGCTTTCATCTACGATTACACATTTTGTATAAGTTGAGCCGACGTCACAGCCTCCATAATATTTACTCACGTTTCATTCCTCCTTCTCTTACCAGTTATTCTCATCTTCAAAGTCTTCCAGCGTAGGATCTAACGGTTCTTCTCTCATGACCGTACGCATATACTGATTAACCTTTCCTCTCATCGTTCTTCTGGAAACGGTTCTCGGATCTAACAGATCATGCTCGATCCAGATCAGGCGGATTCCTCTCTCTCTTGCCTGATCCTCAAATAACCCCTGAAGTCCCGCCATCGTCTTGCAGGAAATGTGGCTGTACATCAGTACCATGTCTACATTAAAATATTCGCAGACACGCCACAGCTCATCCAGAAGATTGATATAACCGCCGTTGGTATGCTTTCTCATGGTCATACGCTCATACAGATGTGCCAGGTCTTTTAATGACTGCTCCTTATCTTCACAGTCAAAGATCCGGACAGAGTTCATCGCCTCCATATCCAGAAGTACATTGATTCCCCAGCAGTTTTCTGCCCAGGATGAGAAGTTGCTGTAGTAATGAGCCGGACAGGACCACACGATCGCTCTGTGGCGCATCTCCTTGGAGCATGGACGCTTCTTTTCATAGCCTTCATTCATCAGCTTCATAACCTTTTTGTAAACATCCAGGAACCGCTCGTCGCGTCCGCCTTCTACCTGATACAGATACATCCGGTATAATGCCAGATTCGGTCCGGTAAGCTGCGGATACGGCGTCCGGTTAATCTCCCATTTCTCCATTTCCATCTCGGTCTCTTCATTAAATCTTCTCATGCAGGCAAAGTATGCATCCCAGTCAAATTTCTCTCCGGTCTGCTCTTCGATAAACCGGATACATCCCTTGATATCCTCCACTGCACATTCTTCAGCCTCCGGATCAAGATAGCGGACCGGAAGTGTCAGCGAATAGGTAGGAAGTCCAAGGCGTCTGTCCTGATAAGATGTCGTCATGACACTTCCGTCGCAAGGCATCGTACTTGCAATAAAGCACTTGCCAAGCTTTGGATAGTCGTTTTCCACCGCACAGCCTGCCTCTGCTGCCGGAAGCGGACAGACGTCTGCCGGCAGTCCGAAATTCTCAATGGAATCCAGATACGTAATCATGCTCTGCTGGTCGATCTCCGAACACATAAATACCGGCATCAACTGGTACGGGATACCGATCAGATTCGGGAAGCCGCACATGATCTGAATCATCATCATCTCATCAAATAATACAATTTTATCCGATAATTTCTTGCTTCCGCCAATGTTCTGGTCTGCTTTTGCCAGCGTGGTAATGGTCTCAAAGCCGTGCTTCATCACCAGATCCCACTGAAGGCGGGACATCTTAAGCTGCGCCCCCCGAAGTCCGATGGTGTGACGGTCAATAAAAGCAGGCGCGCTGATATAAGATGACATCCAGCGGTAACGGAATAATGCCTTGGATAGCTGCACCGGTGACTGCATGGCAATCTTTCCCAGATCTCCATATAGCTTTAACCAGCGCCCGTAATCATACATCGTATCCTTTACTCCGCGCCATTCTCTGCGCTTCATCGCCAGACCGCCGCCGTAGAGGTTTCCTAATCCCTTAGCTGCCTTGCCTTCTGTATTGTCCTTCCCTTTTTTACTGACTTTTATCATCTCATTTCGCCCCCTTTGTTCTTCTGTATTTTCTTAATCTCCAGACTTTCTACAAATGCCTGCATTCTTGTGCGAAGCTGGCCGGAACTTCTGGACATGTATGGTCTGTCAACCGAGAGAACCGGATACCCGTACTCTTCCTTCATTACATGACTTGCAAGCGCACGCTCAAATCCCCAGTAATCACAGAATTTCATCTGCTCATAGATAATTCCCTCTGCTTTAAATTCACGTGCCAGCTTATCGGAAGTCACTCTTCTTTGATTCACCTTCTCACGGCTCATATATCTCGGACATTCACTGCTCTCCAGATATTGCCTGCAGATCGCAGTCAGCACATCCTCCCCTTCCGGAAGCTCTAACTCCTGTCTTCCCGGGAAGGAGCCAAAACAGAATCGGTCTGAAACGATCAGGGCGCCGGACTCTTCCACCAGCTTCGTAAAATCAGGATCGTCAATCTCGCTTCCCACCAGACTGACTCTTGCGCGGAACGGCGGCTTTTCGTCCGGTTCTCTGGTCTTAATCTCTTCCAGCGTCTCTCTTAGCTTATCCACAATCAGATACTTCGGACAGCAGTAAGAAACCAGATTCAAAATATGGAACTCATAGCCGGTAATTCTCGGATTATCTTCTTTTCTAAATTCTCCGATTTCCGTAATAATCCGACAGACTTCATTATGCTCTTCTACTGCTTTTCTCAAAGCGTCATCGGAAATGTCCACTCCGTATACCTCGTGCACTCTGTCAAGCCACCGAAGCTTCAGCATCTTTACATAGTGCTTCACCGTAAAATCCTCTACCTTGTAAGGAACGTCCACATGGGTAATGAAGAACTTCTCGTTCGGAACCAGCTTCTGGATTTCAATATTTTCCATACAGCGGTTCATCTCCGCACAGGCGTCCACCGCTGCGATTGCATCCAGGAAATTATATCCGCCTTCAATGGCACGCTCTAAGATTGCTCTGCAAAATTCACATGTATAATTTGACATATAATATGTGGCGATATCCATGGAGCCTGTTCTTGGCGCGCGAAGCCGAAGAGAAAAGCAATTGTCCAGATTCAGAAGGACTTCCGGCATGTGATAACATGTATAGCCGATGGCAAGCTTGCCGTCTGCCTTCGCCTGCTGTACCAGTTCGTTGTTGGCATTTTCCATTAACTGCTCAAAATAATATAAATATTTTAAATCTTTCACTTCCGTCTCACCTCTCTTTTAGATCACTTCTATCTTCTGCAATGCTTCCTTTACTCCCTGCATAATACGTGCTTCTTCCGAAAGTCCCAGAACGCTCTCTCCCATTGCATCTACCTTTGCAAGCTCCTTGTCGTCCGCAATATAGGAAAGAATCGGAATATCTCCCGTATCAATACATTCCTTCAAAGATTCATCCGCCAGACGGTTGATGATCACGCCCAGTCTGCTGTACATCATCAGCTCATCCGCAACCTTGCGAATGGTCTGAATTACCTGCGTTCCCTTCTTACTTGGGTCAGAGATTAGCAGAAGATGAGTTACCTTTTCCATAACCCGCCGGTTAATCTGTTCGATTCCTGCTTCCCCGTCAATCACTACATAGTCAAAATCCTGTGCAATAATGCTGATGACCTTTCTTAAATAAGTATTAATCGCACAGTAGCATCCCGCTTCCTCCGGTCTTCCGATTGCAAGAAAAGCAAATCCGTCCTGTTCCACAATCGCGTCAAATAACTGGAATTTCACTTCTCCAAGAATATTCTCCACATCTTTTCTCTGCTTTTCCGTAACATCAAGCGCCACATTCTTTCTAATTCCGTCCAGCGTATGTGTCACTTCCACTCCGAGCGCCGTGGATAATCCAATGGCAGGGTCTGCATCAATCGCAAGAATCCTTTTATCCGGATACTTCTGCACCAGTAATTTAACGATTGCCGCCGAAATAGAAGTCTTTCCCACTCCGCCTTTTCCTGCTACTGCAATGATTTTGGTATCACGCTCCATGTTTCACTCCTCCTTTTCATTTGTCTTTCCACATTTATCAATAAATGTTAAAAAAATATCTATATTCAAATTATAACAATTGTTATAAAAAATTACAAGCGTTATAAAATATTTGTCTTTATTGCACAAAAAAACAGTGCCTTTCTCTCAAAAGGTACTGCCTCTATAAGCAATTTATCTATTTTTCTCATAAAAACAATAATTTAAAAACTGTGCCATCTTCTGCAATGCATCCGTCGTATCCGCACTCTCCTTCATCGTAAATGCATGTGCTGAGTCCGGATATTCCAGAAGCTGTGCAGGAACCTCTGCCTGACAGAGCAACTGGTAATAATGAACGGCCTCATCATGAAGGGAATCGTGTCCGGCAGCAATCACCAGTGCATCCGGCAGACCGACCATATCCTCCCTCTTGCTGTAAACCGGAGAAACATACGGACATTCCTGATAGCTGCTGTCCGGCAGATAGCAGGCGTCAAAAGCTGCCGCGATCTTAGGCGGGATCGCGCCTTTCGGAGTCGGCTTTTCAAATGGATTGATGGAAAGATCTAACGGCGGATAATCCAGAATCTGCCCACGGAATGCAAATTCCTTTTCCTTCAGACTTCTTAAGCAGGTGACTGCCGTCAGATTACCGCCTGCACTGTGACCGCCGATACACATGCGCTCCGTATCGATGCCGTATTCTTCTGCATGTACGGTAAAGTATTTCACCACTTCATATACCTCATTGACCGCCTGCGGATATGGATGCTCCGGAGCCTTGGCATAGTCGATGCTGACTGCCTTGCAGGAGCAGTTGTCACGAAAATACCGGCAGAGATTAATATCCACGTCTGCGGTGTGCATCACAAAACCGCCGCCGTGCAGATCAAATAAAACCGGCTCTTTTTCCTTTTTCTCAAATCCGAAACACAACGTCCTCACCGCGCCTGCCGGTGTTTTGATTATAAGCTCTTTTACATCTTTATCCAATGTCCTTTTTTTGCTCTTTATTAGTGATTTCATTGTTTTTACAAAAAAAATTCCCTTTTTCTGATTCTTCAGTTCATACATTCTGCATTTTCCTCTCTCTCAGATATAAACACTGTACCAAAACCTGCAAGCAATATCTATTACAAACTAAGGTAACTCAAAAACCCCTGCAAACAGCATTTTCACACAATTTGCAAGGGTTTACCGATTCTAAAAAAGTATTGGCAGATTCCGACTATTTGCCCATCTGAGCTGCAACTTCTGCCGCAAAGTCCTCATTCTTCTTCTCAAGACCTTCACCTGTCTCGAAACGGATGAACTTCTTCACTGTCAGGTTTGCGCCAGCTTCCTTAGCAACCTTCTCAACATACTTGCCAACGGTCAGATCGCTATCCTGTACGTATACCTGGTCAAGCAGGCAGATCTCTTTCATCTCTTTGTTCAGACGTCCAATCAGCATCTTCTCGATGATGTTGTCCGGCTTATTTGCATTCTTAGGATCGTTCTTAGCCTGAGCAAGAAGAATCTCTTTCTCCTTATCCAGGAATTCCTGAGATACTTCGTCACGGGATACATACTTTGGAGACATAGCAGCTACCTGCATAGCTACGTTCTTCAAGCATGTCTTAACTGCATCGTTCACAACATCTGTAGCAGCCTCAACCAGAACACCGATGCGTCCGCCGCCGTGAATATATGCTACGATACATCCATCAGATTCAATCTTCTCAAATCTTCTGATATTCAGATTCTCGCCGATAACAGCAATCTTCTCTGTAAGTGCATCCTTAACAGTCTTAGAAGCATCCTCATTCCAAGCCTCTGCCAAAAATGCCTCCATATCTTTAGATTCTGTAGCGATTGCCTGATTTACAACTGCCTTAACAAATCCCTGGAATTCTGCATTCTTAGCAACGAAGTCTGTCTCTGAGTTAACCTCTACGATTGCTGCCGTCTTGTTGTCGCGAACCTCGGCCATAACGATACCTTCTGCTGCAATACGTCCGGCCTTTTTAACAGCCTTAGCCTCTCCGTTCTTTCTCAGGAACTCAATTGCTTCTTCCATATTGCCGTTTGTCTCGTTAAGAGCCTTCTTGCAATCCATCATACCGGCGCCTGTTAATTCTCTTAACTCTTTCACCATACTAGCTGTAATTGCCATCTTTCATTTCCTCCTATACCTGTATCTATGTCCTACTCTTCTACTGTCTCTTCAGCTTCTTCCACATACTCTTCTTCGTATCCTGCTTCTCCCTGATTAGCTTCGATAACAGCATCTGCCATCTTGGAAACGATCAGTTTTACTGCACGGATTGCATCGTCGTTTCCTGGGATAACGTAATCAAGCTCTTCCGGATCACAGTTTGTATCAGCGATTCCGATCAGCGGGATTCCCAGTGTGTGAGCTTCCTGAACACAGATTCTTTCTTTCTTCGGATCTACAATAAAGATAGCATCCGGGAGCTTCTTCATATCCTTGATACCGCCAAGGTTCTTCTCAAGCTTCTCCCACTCTTTCTTGAGCTGGATAACTTCCTTCTTAGGCAGTACGTCAAATGTTCCATCCTCAGACATTCTTTCAATATCCTTCAGACGTGCGATTCTGCTCTTGATTGTCTTGAAGTTGGTAAGCATACCTCCAAGCCATCTCTCATTAACATAGAACATTCCACAGCGCTCAGCCTCAGTCTTGATCGCATCCTGTGCCTGCTTCTTGGTTCCTACGAACAGGATTGTGCCGCCCTCAGCCGCGATATCAGCTACAGCCTGGTAAGCCTCATCCACTTTACCTACAGATTTCTGAAGGTCGATGATATAGATACCATTTCTCTCTGTGTAAATGTACGGAGCCATCTTAGGGTTCCATCTTCTTGTCTGATGTCCGAAATGAACACCTGCTTCCAAAAGTTGTTTCATTGAAATAACGCTCATGTTTCTTTCCTCCATTTGGTTTTTTACTTCCGCACCTCTCATATTCCTGCAAGACCGTCCCGCTTTCGGGCTTTGGCACCCCCGCAGGCATCCTTGTGCGTGTTTTTTTGCGACCTTTGAATCATAGCATAAAACAAGCGTAAACGCAAGGGTTTTCCTGACATTTACGCATGATTTACACATAATTTTCTACTTTATATGTGAAACTTTTTCTGCATCTTTTCTTCAAATTCCTTTCCCTTAAAAATTGGGAGCGCATATCCTTCATTCATTACCTAATAGTCTACCTTTCTGTGGAAAATCTTCAGCGGATCAATTGCTTTCAGATTCGTAAGATGCCTGGTTGCCTCCACCTCCACGCCGTCAAAAGAAAGCGCTTTCAATACCTTGCGCATAGTTTTATTAATTGACATACATATCTCCTCATGTTCAAAAAAGCCGGAGACGAATGCCTCCGACTTTCATTATTTTCTATTCACTTATCCCATAGCTTCCAACTTATTCTAAAGTACACGTCTTACACATTTCAATGTACGGTACTGACAGTTAGAAAATTCCACAATGCCTACCGATGGAGAGGATGCATGGATAATTCCACCCGCACCGTTATAAATACCCACATGACCGTAATAACACAGCAGATCACCCGCCTGCGCCTGGGATAGCGGTATCTCTACTCCACAGTTAGCCTGATCGGAATCGACACGCGGAAGTGAAACTCCAAATGCCGCATAGATCTGCTGGGTGAATCCGGAACAATCAATGCCATTGGTAAGACTGTTCCCGCCATACACATATGGATTTCCTATGAACTGTCTTGCATAAGCTACCACAGCCCATCCATCGGTTCCCTGAGGAGGTGCAATAGTATTTCCTCCCTGTGAACCACCGTTTCCGCCCTCAGAGGAATTGCCGCCCCCTCCATTACCGCTCCCGCCGGCCGGCGCCTGCTGGACCGGTGTCTGTGCTGCCGCTTCCTGGGCTGCCCGGGCCGCTGCTTCCTGCGCCTGGCGTTCACGTTCCGCCTCCTGTCTGGCTGCGATCTCATCCTGAATACTTTGATCCAGCTGTGCAATCTCAGACTGTTTCTCCTCTAAGGTAGCGCTGAGAGATGCTTTTTCTGTCTCAAGCTCTGTCTGCATCGTCTGCATCTGAGTGTATTCTTCCTGAAGGCTTTCTTTTAATTCTTCCACCTTTCTCGTTGTCTCTTCATACTCATTCAGCTTGGTCCGATCATACGAATGAACCTCCTGAATATATTCGGCCTTATTAATAAAATCCGAAAAACTGGTTGCAGAAAGGATTATTTCCAGAAAACTGGCATCCCCCTCCTCATACATATATTTGATACGAAGCTTCATTGCCTCATACTGCTTAGTCTGTTTCGCTGCCGCCTCTTCCAGGTCCACTCCGGCCTGGTCAACTTCGTCCTGTTTAGTCTCCAGATCATTCTCCAGCGTATCAATCTTATCTAACGTCTGGGATAACTGCTCCTGAAGTGAACTTGCTTCGCTCTCCGCCTGGGCCTTATCAGCCTGCATATCTTCCAGCGATGTGGCAAATACAGGAGTTACAACCAGTGTACTGACAAGCAGTGCTGCCACAAATGCCTGTACTATCCTTCTTCTCATATCTGTACTCCTATCTGTCTAACTGTCAACTCACTACCAGCATCTTCTGTACCATGGTGACCCATACACAGCAGCCACCTTAACTACATCTCCCGGTTTCGGAGCATGGATCATCTGACCTCCGCCAATATAGATTCCCACATGACCTCCGTAGCATACGATATCACCAGGCTGTGGGTTGCTGACCGCCACACCACATCCTCCCTGTGCCTGAGAAGTTCTCGGAAGACTAATTCCCGCAACACGGTGGCAATACTGTACCAATCCGGAACAATCCCAGCCGCCGTTGCCGGTACCGCCCATCACATATGGTACTCCCAGCTGTCCGTAGGCCGCATTGACAATCGCCTGCGCTTTTGAAGTATTTCCCGTGGAAGTATTGGTGTTTCCGGAATTACCTTCATTTCCGGAATTTATAGCCGTATTTTGATTACTATTCGATCCATTGCCGGTATTACCCGTACCGCCAGAGCCGCCATTGCCGGCGTTAGCAGCTGTATTTCCAGCATTGCCTGTATTACCGGTATTTCCTGAATTTCCCGTATCTCCGGTACCACTGTCTGTACCGCCGCTCTGCTGATTTTCTCTCTCAGCCGCCAGCCGGGCTGCCTCTTCTGCCGCAGCCTGAATCTGTTCATCGAAGTCTGCAATCTCTGCCTGCTTCTCTGACAGCGTTGTATTTAGTGATTCCTCTTTCTCTGTATACTCAGCCTGCATATTCTGCATACTGGCCTGTTCTTCTTCCAGCTGATCCTTCAAATCTGCTATCTTCTCTTTTGTATCTATATACTCCTGAAGCTGCGACCGATCATAGCTATGTACCTCAGCCACATATTCTGCCTTATTCAGAAGATCTGAAAAGCTCCGGGCACTGACCAGTGTCTCCAGCGCATTGATCGTGCCATTCTCATACATATATTTGATTCGAAGCTTCATCGCCTCATACTGTTCTTCTTCCAGCTTCTGGGCCGCTGCAAGATCTTCTTCTGCCTGATTGATCTCTTCACCCTTGGTAATCAGATCCTCCTCCAGCTGTCCCATCTTATCCAGAAGCTCTATAAGCTCCTGCTGCAGCGCACTCGCTTCACTCTCCGCCGCTGCCTTCTGCGATTCTAAGCTTCCCTTTTCCGGTGCTGCAAACACCGGAGTCACTACTAATGAGCCGGTTACAAGCGAAACCAGCAGTACTCTTCCAAACTTATTCATTATACTCAACCCCTAAAATAATAATCTTTTCCATTGGCTTCCTTAATCTGCCAATAATTTCCCTATTATCAGTAAAAGCATACTACAATTCTTTTTTTTTTGCAATGTTATTTCATATTTTTGTAATATTTACCACCCGTCAAAGGGTATATAAAAAGGGTCTGCACCTCAGGTACAAACCCTTTTTTCCCTAATTTTCACCGGCTTTTTCCGGCTTTTCATCCATTTTCTGCATCACCTGGAACACCATTGCCGTTATTGTTGCACAGGCTACTGTTATCATTCCTATCAGCATAATATTAGAAAGCATCCACTCATACACCTTGAAATACGTTGCCAGAATAGATATGAGATTTGCCGTAATATGGGCTATAATCGGCGCAAGTACAGATCCATATTTCTCACACACATAGGCAAGCATCAGGCCCATAACCGTTCCATATATCATCTGAACCAAATTGCCGTGAAAAAGCCCGAATACGGCTGCCGAATAGATCACTGCAGCCACAAATCCTGTGTCTTCCCGCATCCTTCGGTACATGAGTCCGCGAAACACCAATTCCTCTGCAATTGGAGCCAATATTCCCAAACATAAAATCTGCATTCCCATTGAAGCACTGTAAAGCGCTGTCGCCGTCTGTTCATAGCTTTCACTATAGCTTGAAAGATTGCCGATAATAATCAGGTTATTCATTGCAAGGCTTAATGTTCCCGCCATGATAACAACCATAATATATTTCGCTGCCGGAGCTTTTTTGTTCGGTATGACACCATATACTTTCTCCCTGTTTCGGTCCCGGCAGTACAAAAACAGCATAACTGGAATCGTAATCAGCGCCGTAACCCCCTCTATCTCCGTCGTGTGCTGCAGCACAACTTCCATCATCTTATTATAAATGTTCATCAGCGCTTCCTGATCGCCCTGAGAAGCCATAAATTCCTTCGTATGTGCCGCAATATATGCGCCCAAAAATGCAATTCCTGCCAATATACCAACTACAATTCCAATTCCCCAGTTTATGATAAACGGCCCCCAGATATGCCAGAAGCGTCCGCCGTAACCCACCGGCGGCCTCTGACCATTCTGTCCGTTCTGCCTATTCTCCATATCTATAGTCTCTCTTTCTTGAATCTTTGTACCTAACATCCTTTTTCTGCTTATTCCATAAGCTTCTCTTATTCTACTTCCTGAACACGGAATGTTCAATAAAAAATTTATAAACTATTCACGCTTTACTTTCCCATGCATTTGCAATATAATAGAAAAAAATCCTGTATACAGGATTTTGGGAGGATTATTTTGGAAAATCTAAACCAGACTATAGCGACTAATTTAAAAGAAATCCGCAGGAAAAAGGGATTGAATCTGGAGCAGACCTCCGCACTTACTTCCATCAGCAAAAGTATGCTGAGTCAGCTGGAACGGGGCGAGGTGAATCCGACAATCACTACCGTATATAAACTTGCTCTTGGTCTCAAGGTTCCGGTCACAGCATTTACCACTCACAAACCGAAACCTTTTACCCAGGGTACCAAGCGCAGTATCGCACCGCTCACTGGCGACGATGGCAGATATCGTCTTTACCCCATCTTCAATTTTCGGGACGGACAGGATTTTGAAATCTTCGACCTGGAATTCGATGAGAACGGGCTAATGAGCGGCAATCAGCAAATTCATGGAACGCGGGAATTTATCACTGTATACAGCGGCGAACTGACGCTTATATTTGCTGACCACGAATATGTGTTGAAAGCAGGGGATCATGCTTCCTACAATGCTTTTGATAAATATACCTACAAAAACAGCGGAAAAGGTATGGTTACCGCTAATATTGTAGTCCACTATCCAAATTAGGGAAGGAGTTTAACATTATGGAGAATCAAAAACAGCGTGTATACGACGCATTAGACAGGCTTGGCATTAAATATGAGGTGGTAGAACACGAACCTGTTCATACAATGGAAGATATGGACCGGCTTGGCCTTCCGGAAAAAGGAACTCTGTGCAAGAATCTGTTCCTTCGTGATTCCAAAGGAAAGCGGCATTTTCTGGTAACTGCTGACGAGAAGACGAAGATTGATCTGAAGAGTCTCGGACGCGCCCTTGGAGCAGGAACCTTAAGCTTTGCCTCTGAGGACCGCCTTGAAAAGTATCTCGGTCTGAAACAGGGAAGCGTATCCCCCTTCGGATTGATGAATGATACCGATCATGCGGTAGAATTTTTCATTGACAAAAGCTTAAGCCGCTGCAAGAGCCTTGGTATTCACCCGCTGGAGAATACCGCGACCGTATTCCTCTCATTCAAAGATCTGGACAAGTTTCTCTGGGATCTGGATGTAGATGTAATCAAAGTAAAGCTTTAATCTCTTCACTGGTGCCCGTAAGGCTGCCCTGAACCATCTCCGGTTTGCCGCCTCCACGGGCGCCAAAGTTTTCTTTTAATTTCTGATTCAGCGGACGCACATCTTCACTTCTGCTTCCGATCACATAACGGTATCCCCCTTCATCATCTCCGGCAAATACCGCACAGATTTTTGCTCCCCGTTCCAACACCAGATTCATCAGCTCCCTTGGACCATCACCGGGCAGTTCTTTTTCAAATACGCTTACAATGTCCGATGTTATCTCAATCTCCTTTGCCTGATACTGAATAATCTGTCTTCTCAGCGTAGCGATCTGTCCCTTTTGCATTACATGATCTTCCTTCAGCCGTTCCACTGCATCGGCGATCCCGGTTTCCTTTTCACACAGAGAAGCTCCGATTCGTTTTGTGCTCTCCTGCTTTCTCTGATAGTCCGCAAGCGCCCTGAAACCACTGAGCATGGTAATCCGTTCTCCGCCCTTATAGTTTATCATATCTACCAGTTTAATCAGACCGATCTGCCCGGTAGTCAAGACATGAGGCGCGCAGCAGGCGCATACGTCCACCCCCGGAACTTCAATAATCCGTACCTGTCCCTCAATCTCGATCTTGCTCCGGTACTCCATCCCCGCAAGCGTCTCCTTATCTGGATACAGCACATAAACCGGAAGATCAGAAAATACCGCCCGGTTGGCTTCCTCCTCAATCTCCTTCAGCTCTTCTCTGGTAATTGGTCCATTAAAATCCATGGTGCAGTAATCTGCCCCCAAATGGAATCCCACATTATTATATCCAAAGCGCCTGTGAATGATTCCTGACACAATATGTTCTCCACTGTGCTGCTGCATCCGTTCAAACCGTGTCTCCCAATCCAATCTGCCGTGAACTGTTATCCCCACTTCCAATGGCGTTCTGATATAGTGATAGATGATCCCCTCTTTCTCCTGAGTGTCCATAACTTCTGTCTCATTCAGCCAACCAATGTCTCCGTACTGTCCTCCCCCTTCAGGAAAAAAGGCAGTTCTGTCAAGAACCGCCTTGTATCCGTCTTTCTCAGGTACACAGGACAATACTGCAGCTTCAAATTCCTTGACAAAGCTGTCTTCATAAAATAGTTTTACAGTATCTTCCATTGTTTTCCCTTTCTTTTCTGTCTTCCGTACTACATTCTCTCCGGCGCCTCAAATCCAAGTGCGTCAATGCAGGATTCCTGCACCTCTTTTGTAATCATAAGCAGAGCAATATAGCTCTTCTGCTTCTCTTTGTCTTCCTCTGCCAGAATCTTCGTCTCATGGTAAAAGCGGTTAAACGCATTTGCCAGATCATAGATATAGGCACAGATCTTATGCGGTGCAGTCTCCGCAAAGGCTGCCTCCATCACTCCGTTGTACTTGCACGCCTCCAGCATCAATGCCTTCTCACTGTCTCCGTGAGCTCTGCCGACTTTTAATCCCTTAAACGTATCGCCCTTCTCCTGATATTTGTTCAGAATAGACTTAATGCGGACAATCGTATACAGAATATAGGGACCGGTATTTCCTTCAAAGGATGTGAACCTGTCTACATCAAAGATGTAATCCTTAGCTGCCTGATTGGACAGGTCGCCATATTTGACTGCAGCCAGCCCGATCATCTGAGAAGTGCTTTCTGCCTCTTCTTCTTCAACCGTGCGGTTGTCCGCAATCTTCTTATACATTTCCTCATTGATCTCCGCAATCAGACTCTCCAGGCGCATAACTCCGCCCTCTCTGGTCTTAAAGGGCTTGCCATCCTTCCCGTTCATGGTTCCAAAGCCAAGGAATTTTAACATCGTTCCCTCCGGAACGATTCCCGTCTTCTTCGCCGCCCGGAATACCTGCGTAAAATGCATCTCCTGACGCTTGTCTGCCAGATAAATGATTCTATCCGGCTGATAATCCTCTTCACGCTGAATCAGAGTTGCAAGATCCGTAGTGCCATAGAGGGATGCTCCATCCGATTTCTGAATCAGGCAGGGCGGAATCTCCTTGGTATCCGTCTCTTCCTTTACATCAATTACCAGCGCGCCTTCATCCAGATAAGCATAGCCGTCCTTTTTAAACTGCTCAATCATATCCGGAATATACTTCTGTGCGTCAGACTCACCCTTCCACAGATCAAATTCAACATTCAGCCGCCTGTAATTCTTCTTAATATCTGCTACCGACACCTTTACAATATGGTTCCACACCGCAGTATATCCCCGGTGTCCGTTCTGAAGCAGATAGGTGGCATGCAGCGCCTCTTCTCTATAGTCCTCGTGCTCTTTGGCATAAGCGCTGGCAGCAGGGTAGATCTCCTCCAGCTCACTGATAGTAAAAGGCGCTTCCTCAGGATATTCTCCCTGATAGGCATCGTCAAAATACGGAAGCTCTGGCTTGCGCTTTTTCAGTTCCGTGATAATCAGTCCCATCTGGTATCCCCAATCGCCCAGATGAATATCTCCCAGAACCTTATGGCCCATCTTCCGGCAGATTCGCTTTACACTCTCTCCGATAATCGCTGAGCGAAGATGTCCCACATGCAGCGGTTTCGCAACGTTTGGTCCGCCATAATCAATAACGATCATCTCCGGCTTTTCAATCTGAGTAAGTCCCAGATTCTCATCTGCTCCCATCTGATTCAGGTAATCAGCCACAAACTTATCATCCAGTTTCATATTGATAAACCCAGGCTTTACCGCCTCCACTTCCGCAAGATATGCGCTGTCTTTCAGATTGCCAACCACATCCTCTGCAATCATGATCGGCGCTTTCCTGTATGTCTTTGCTCCTGCCATTGCCCCATTACACTGATACTCACACAGATCCGGACGGTTCGACAAAGTTACTCTGGCGAGCGACCTGTCATATCCCGCCTTCTCAAATGCCTCCTCCAGTTCCATCGCAATGAGTTCAATTATCTGCTTCATTCCTTCTCCTCCATTCACTTACCGTTCCGTACGATTCTCATACGCATTCTTAAGATCCTCAAGGGCCTCGGCAAGCATTGCATCCGACGCCACCGCATTGGCGTAATCTGTCTGGATCTGTGACATCAATGCCTGCACATCCCCGTGAGCCACAATATGATTCACATACTCCTGAATCTCCTGGTCTCCGGTCTTTGCCACCACCTGATACACACCGTTCTGATCCTCTTGCACATACAGCGTCCCAAGCCCCGGGACCTCCGTATAGATATCCCGTATCTTCATATCATAGCGGACAAATGCGATATACGTTCCTTTGTATTTCCCAAGCTTGGCAAAAATCTGAAGATTATTGTAGCTTTCTACAAAATCCGCATGTTCGGCCAGTGTATCATAATAATCCTCCACCGCCTGCCTGATCCCTTTATCACTTACCTCATTTAAAGGATTCGTATCCATATAAAGGCAGCCTTCATTTTCCTGCAGCGCCTTCCCGCCGGTTTCTTCATCTGTCCGTATCTCACCCTGCTCTTCCTGTACATTCTCCAAAGAAATAGGCTCCGTCTCATCTTTCGTAAAACACATGATGACCACTGCCGCCACTCCCAAAAGTATCAGAATCAGCAACCACACGGTTACTCTTCTGTGCTCTCTCAGCCGGCCGCGGAGGTCTTCCTGTCTTTCCTTCATAGACTACCTCCATATTCATTTATTCGTGTACAGCTTAGCACTTCACATCATACTAGCTACAGAAAGGAAAGTCAAGAACCGGAATCCTCTATAGTTTCACATTTTCTGCATTGCATTTTTTCTGACTTTGTGTTATTATACTATTTGTCTCTGTAGCTCAGTGGATAGAGCACCGCCCTCCGGAGGCGGGTGCGCCAGTTCGATTCTGGTCAGAGACGCTGACGGGTATCACAGGCTTTGTGATACCCGTTTTATTACATTACAGCTTTCTTCCGTTCCCTGTCATAATAGTACACATGATTTGACAGATATTCTTCTGCCCGTACATGGGTTTCATTCACTTCTCTCACAATACATTCCAGTTCTTCTTTTGGCAGCGCCCTGCTTTCCGGTATCACAATCAGTTCATGTATGCTGCTGGGAAGAATATAATAATTCTCTTTAAAATAAGCGCCCAGCATCTCAAGCCGTCCCGGATACAGCATAGCTGCCGCTCCGCCATTTCGGATGCAGTTTGTCAGAACATACATACCTTCCTGTTCCTGACGCTCTTTCCATTCCTTCTCTGCCAAATCCCAATCCCCCAGCATCTCCTGAATCATTAGATACAGCGCACTAAACTCATATGGGAGCAGCTTCTCCGTATTCATCACTGCACTCTGATAAACATCCTCCACCGTCACATGCCACCAATCCATGTGTTCATTTCGAACCAGCATCGTGGTCATACAATCCCCTGAAGTATCCATATCGATCAGCACGCAAAACAAGACTGCCAGATCCAGATATGCTACATAAGGCACCTGCTTCAGCAGCTCTTGATTCTTTTCGCGGCTGACCAGCTTATAAATAATCCTGTCCTTCATACTCTCATAATCCTGCAGAGACTCCGCTGCCCTGGGTTTCTCTGTACGCACCTTCCGATACATTGCGATCACCTGCTCTGCCAATATTTTTACATCATATCCCCGATTAAATTTCTCATAATACTCCTCTAAATAGATGGTAGGAGAAATATGATTCCCCTGTTCTGAAAAGGTAATTCCCTCCCGCTCATATCCATTATTCTTCACCGTACGGTGAATGGATATCTTCACATTGTCGTCCACAAGGTCCTGAATAGTCCTCCTTATGGTCTCTACAAACTGCTCATATGACATAACTCTCCTTTCCACTGCTGCTAAAAAACTTCTGTCCGATGATCTGATGCGAATATACATCCTCCTGAATATAAAGAATTCAAACTGACTTACGGCCAAGCCGCCAGATAAATATTATGGTAACTAGATTATAAAAAAGCCCTGCAAAAAATGCAAGGCTTTTTGTAAAAAATATAAATTAATTTGCACGTGATAAATACTCACCTGTACGGGTATCGATCTTAATCTTCTCTCCCTGGTCTACAAACAGCGGAACCATAACCTGTGCCCCTGTCTCAACAATCGCCGGCTTGGTAGCGCCTGTTGCCGTATTACCCTTTACGCCCGGCTCAGACTCTGTGATTACCAGCTCTACCGTGATCGGAGGCTCAATAGAGAACGCATTCCCCTGATAGAAGCTTACTGTAACCTCTTCATTCTCCTTCACAAACTTCATGGAATCTCCGGCTTCTTCTGCGCTGATCATGATCTGCTCAAAGGTCTCATTATCCATATAGTTATAAAATTCACCATCATTATACAGGTACTGCATCTTCTTTCTCTCAATATGTGCCTGCTCAAAGGTCTCTGTAGGACGGAAAGTGGTCTCTACCACACCGCCGTTGATGATGTCCTTCATCTTCACACGCACGAAAGCTGCACCTTTCCCCGGTTTCACATGCATAAAATCGATCACCTGACATACCTTGCCGTTTACCTCGATCGTCATACCGTTGCGAATATCGCCTGCTGAAACTTTTGCCATTACATTATCCTCCTTAAACCGCGCTTACAGCGCTTACGATCTCTCTAATCTTCTACCATTCTATAATAGATTATGTCTTTTTTCAACCTTTTTTTCCCGAGTTAGACTCCTCCTGTAGAAAAACAGAACAATCTTCTCCAGATACCGCTTCAAAACGATCTGAATCTCTTCTTTCGGGTGAATCGGTTTCACCAGAATGCTTGGTATACCGCTCCGCTTGGCCCCCCACACATCCGTAAACAGCTGATCTCCGATAAATACCGTAGTCTCCGGATCTGTACCCATAATCTCCATCGCTCTCAGATAGTTCTTCGTAGAAGGCTTGTGCGCATTATACACATAATCCACCTGGATTTTCTCATTGAACATCTTAACCCTGGGTTCCTGATTGTTCGAGATCAGACAGCAGCGAAAACCAATTGCCTTCAGCCTCTCAAACAATCTGACCGCCCGCCCGTCGGCAGGCGCCCCGTGAGGTACCAGCGTATTGTCAATGTCAAAAATCAATCCCCGGTATCCCTGTTCATATAACTTTTCAAAATCTATGACATATGTGGAAGCCACATAGCGGTCAGGAAAAAACATATCAAACATCGCTTACTCTTCCGCTTCGATCAGCTTCTGCACCAGATCCTCGCAAACCTGAAGCACTGTCTTTCCGTCTGTATTCACTACAATGTCAGCTGCCGCTTCGTACTTTTCACGCCGCTGCTCCATAAGCTCGGAAATGCCCTTGATATTCTTGCGTCCGTTGAGCACCGGGCGGTCGTTGCTGTCCTTTACACGTTCATAGATCGTCTCCGGTGTAGCGGTGAGAAGAACAACCTTTCCATTCTTCTTCATCTCTACTACATTGCGTTCGCGCATAGCGACGCCGCCTCCGCAGGAAATAACCGTATTCTTATGATTCTGCATCTCGATCAGAAGCTCTGTCTCCAGGTTGCGGAAGTACTCCTCCCCATATGTAGCGAAAATATCCGGAATGCTCATGGCCTCTCTCTCTGCAATCACCTGATCCATCTCCACAATATTCATGGCAAACACTGTGCTTAAATAGTCAGAAATAGTTGTCTTTCCGGCTCCCATAAATCCAATCAGAACGATATTGTAATCAAACAGCTTTCTCGCCTGTATCCTCTTACTGTTGCGTCTGATGCGGCGAAATACATCATAAATTTCATCATAATATTTATTATCATTCAGCTTCGCTTTCAGCTGTGCCTTCTGCTTCTCCTCCTGCTGTGGCTGAATGATCGGCATACCGTATTTTTCTTTATAGGCCATAATCTTCTCTACGATTGCATTTCTTTCAACCAATGCATCAATTATTTTATCATCACACAGCGCAAGCTGCTCTCTGTATAATTCCAAATCGTTCATCATGTCTTTTTTCTCCTTCTATTACTCTGTCTTACTATGCATTAATATGCTATCCCCATTTTATTAACTTTGATATTATAGCAATATTCTCTGTAAACCGCAAGATATTTTCATCATTTCAGTGAATTTTCAGTGGATTATGTCATTTGTTCCTCCATTTTCTTAGTGAATATTACCAATCTGCTTCCAATCCATAGACATTTTCTATCGACTTCAACGAAAACATACATTAGATTTTTTTTTAACAATATCCTATAATTACTACAGAGTTTATTGAATTAGTATAAACGGAGGTCAAAGTAATGAAAAATAACTTTAAACACATTTTCAGTCCTCTCAAAGTCAGAGGAATGGTAATGCCTAACCGTATTGCAATGATGCCTATGGGAAGTGATTTAGCCGGACACACCGGTGAACTGAGCGACGAGCATATCAAGTACTATGAGCAGAGAGCCCGCGGCGGCACTGGTCTGATTATTGTAGAGAATGTTTGTGTAAAGTATCCTGAAGGTTCTAATGGAACAACACAGCTTCGTATCGACCAGGATTGCTATATTCCAAGACTTTGGAACCTGACAGAGGCCTGTCACAGACATGGAGCAATGATGGGTGTACAGCTTAACCATGCCGGTGCATCTGCAATGTCTTCAAGAATCGGCATGCAGCCGGTATCTTCTTCTACTCTTCCATCCAAACCGGGCGGAGAAATTCCCCGTCCGCTGTCCAGGGAAGAATTGGAGAGCATTGCAAAAGATTACGGCGCTGCTGCCAGACGTGCAGTAAATGCAGGATTTGATATGGTTGAAATTCATGCCGGACACTCTTATCTGATCAGCCAGTTCCTGTCACCAACCATGAACGACAGAACTGATGAATTTGGTGGATGCGCTGAAAACCGCGCACGTTTCTGCCGTATGGTCATCGATGAAGTTCGTAAGGCTGTAGGTCCTATGGTTCCGATTTCTCTTCGTCTCAGTGTGGACGAGCTGGTAGAAGGCGGTAACCATGTAGAAGATTGTTTGGAGTACCTTGAGTATCTGAACGATGAAGTAGATATCTTCGATACTTCTTCCGCTTTGAATCCGACGATCCAGTATCAGATAGATGCGAACTATTTGGAAGATGGATGGCGTTCATACATGGCCAAGGCTGTACGTGATAAATTTGGTAAGCCAACCGTTGCCATCGGTAATATCCGTGATCCAAAGATCGCTGATGACATTCTCGCCCGCGGCGATTCTGATATCATTGGTCTTGGACGTGGACTTATCGCTGACCCGAACTGGTGCAACAAAGCGAAGTACGGAGATGTAGCAGATATTCGCAAATGTATTTCATGCAACGTAGGCTGTGTTGGTAACCGTATCGGAGGCAACAAACCGCTCCGCTGCACCATTAACCCGGATGTCATCAATGGCGAAGCATATAAAAAGCAAAAAATAAACAGGCCCTGCAACGTCGTTGTCGTTGGAGCAGGTACAGCCGGATTGGAAGCCGCTTGTACAGCTGCGGAAGTGGGCTGTAATGTAACACTGCTCGAGAAAGAGGATCATGTTGGCGGTCTTTCCGTAGAAATCTCCAAGATCCCGGCAAAGAAGAGATTGGCAGATTTCCCGAATTATCTGAAGCACCGCGCTTCCAAGCTTGACAACCTGACCATCCTCACAGGTGTTGAAGCCACAGTTGACATGATTAAGGAATACGATCCACAGCTTGTTGTGAATGCAACTGGTTCCGTACCACTTCTTCCTCCGATCAATGGTCTTCATGACAACCTTGGAAAAGAAGATGCAGCTGTTTACTCTATTAAGGATATGATCAACAACCTGGATAACTATCCGGAAGATATGACCGGCAAGAAGGTCGTAGTAATCGGCGGCGGAGCCGTAGGTCTTGATGTAGTTGAATTTTTTGCACCACGCGGAGCCGAAACCACCATCATTGAGATGATGCCGATGATCGGACGTGGTCTTGACGCTTCTTCTACAGCGAGCATGAAAGAGTGTATGGAAAAGCACAATGTTCGTCAGATGACCAACACTGCTCTTCAGAAGGTAAATGCTCATTCTTTCGAAGTAAAATACGGCGATACAGAAGAAGAGCTTCCTTTCGATTACGGATTTGTCTGCCTTGGAATGAGAGCCTACGCTCCAATTTGGGAAGACATTCAGGCAGCATTTGAGGATGAGAATGTAGAACTTCTCAACATCGGAGATGCTGTAAGAGCAAGACGTATCATCGACGGAACAGATGCCGGACGTCACATGGTACTGAATGCATTGGACAGATTAGACTATCTCTAAAATAAAAATGTATAGCAATTTGGATTTCCTCTAACAAAAAAGAACCTCTTCGGTCTCAGCTCCGGAGAGGTTCTTTTAATAACTATTTAGCTTCCAGATAATTCATAAGCCTGCCATACTCCCTTTTCATCAGACAATACCCGTGCTCATAAAAATTCATCAGTATATCATAATCCTTCTCCAATCTGGATACGGTCGGAATTAACGGTCTCAAGACAAAAATCCGTCCCTCCTTTTCCAGTTTTTCTACCATTGCCGCCTGATAATTATATTTTTTATTTCTTTGAATTGCCGTTCGAACCAATTCGGGATAAGACCTGTAAGCCTTTCGGTACATATTAGCTATCCCCTTTGTAGTCGGTTTCTTACGATAATCCGGATTTCTGGTCAGTATGACTACAATTTTTTTATTGCCCTTCCGGGCTGCTCTCCCAATAGGAATAGAATCCGCAAGCCCTCCATCCAGATAAGGAACCCCTTCAATATTCACCATCGGCGATATCAGCGGCATACTGCTTGAGGCTCTGCACACCTTCATCAGTCTTTCTCTGTCGCTTTCTTCCACCATATACTCAGCTTTTCCCGTCTCGCAGTTGGTCGTTACGATCTCACACTCCATGTCAGAAGCAAAATACGTATCATAGTCAAACGGAAATATCTCATTGGGATACCTGTCAAATACCATATCCATGTCCAGAAGACTTTTCTCCTTTACAAATTTCCCAAACCCATAATAATAGCTGTATTCCTTTTCTCTGTGAATCATGCAGTCCCTCGTTCTTCCGATCTGCTTTGACACATAATCCACGCCATTGCAGGAACCTGCCGACACACCGATCACATGGGACAGATACACATTCTGCTCCATCAGATAATCCAGAACGCCAGAAGTAAATACCCCTCTTGTCGCTCCTCCTTCAAGTACAATTGTTGCATTTATCATTATTTTTCATCTCCCTTACTGTTTTATTATACCACACTCTTCCTGCTTTTTCGACGGACAGCTTTCAGAAGCTGTATCGCTGGAAGATTGGCAAATGCAAGCCCGTATACCGTCAGTATCTGCCGCCAATCCAGACTTACCACCTGAAATACACCGTGAAGTCCCGGAATCAGCAGAACTGCTGTTATTAGGCCCATCCCAAGTACAAAGGCACCAATCAGATAGCTGTTATCAAAAAATCGTCCGGTAAATAGCACCGGGCAGTCTGATTTGCAGTTAAATCCATGTACCAGACGTCCCATACACAGAGTTCCAAATGCCATGGTACCTGCCATCTCCTCTCCTCCGGCACGAAGTCCAATCAGAAATGCCATCATGGTGGTCGCGCTGATACAAAAGCCCTCTGTTCCAATTCGAATCAAATACTCTTTGGTCAGAATGGATTCTCTCATTGGTCTTGGTTTATCCTCCATAACGCTCTTTTCATGCGGTTCCAGCCCGAGAGCAATTGCCGGAAGACTGTCAGTCAGCAGATTGATAAACAGCAGATGAACCGGAGCAAAAGGAACCGGAAGACCACTGACAGACGCACACAGCACTGCCAGAATCGCCCCGAAGTTTCCGGACAGAAGAAACTGAATGGCGTTCTTAATATTCTTAAAGATATTTCTCCCATTCTCCACCGCCTTAACAATAGTAGCAAAATTATCATCCGCAAGCACCATCGCCGCTGCATTCTTGGACACTTCTGTGCCTGTAATCCCCATAGCGACGCCAATATCAGCCTGCTTTAAAGCCGGTGCATCATTGACACCGTCACCAGTCATTGCAACAACATTTCCTCTGTCCTGCCATGCACGGACAATCCGAATTTTATGTTCCGGCGACACTCTGGCATATACGGAAATTTTCTCTACAAAGGTTCTCAGCTCTTCATCTGACATATTTTCAATCACCGCTCCTTCGCAGGCTTCGGAATCTTCCTTCAAAATGCCGATTCTCTCTGCAATCGCCGCAGCCGTCAGCCTATGGTCTCCCGTAATCATAATCGGCCTGATTCCAGCCCGAATACACTGCTCGACCGCTTTTTTGGACTCTTCTCTGGGAGGATCCATCATGGCAATCAGTCCCAGAAAGGTAAGATTCTTCTCATCTTCCCGGCCAATACTTCGCTCTCCTTTTTCCAGTATCTTATAAGCAAATGCCAGAACACGAAGTCCTTCCCTGGAAAATTCTGTATTCTGTCCTTCAATTTCTTCTTTATCCTGCTTTCCAAACGCTCTGACACCGTCCTGAATACAGATACCGTCCATGCAGTCTAAAAGGACATCCACCGCGCCCTTCACTATCATAATCCGTTTCCCGCCGATCTCATGTACAGTAGACATTCGCTTTCTGTCACTGTCAAAAGGAATTTCATCCAGCCTTTTATACTGCGCCCGAATCTCCGACGCCTCCCAGCCCAGCCTGCTTGCCAGGTTGATCAGCGCCGTCTCTGTAGGATCACCAATTTCTTTTCCACCCACATTTGTTGAATCATTACAGAGGATACTGTATAGAAGAAGACGCTCAGCATTCCCCTTTAGTCTCCCCGAAAGCTCTGATGCCCCAATGCGCTGACGATCCACATAATAGTCTTCTACCGTCATCCGGTTCTGTGTCAGAGTACCGGTTTTATCCGAGCAAATAATAGATACACTTCCCAGGCCTTCCACTGCCTGCAGCTTACGGATAATTGCATGTTCCCCCGCCATCTTTCGGGTTCCAAAGGACAGAACAATGGTTACAATGGAGCTTAAAGCCTCCGGAATTGCTGCTACTGCAAGGGCAACCGCAAACAGAAATGCATTTGCCGGGGAATCCCCTCTTAATACACTGACACCAAACAGAATACCACAGAAAACAAGAATGATAACCGCAAGCTTCTTTCCAAATTCATCCAGATTGTTCTGTAATGGCGTCTTCTTCTCAGAAGTACCCTTAAGAAGTCCTGCAATCTTTCCCATTTCGGTCTGCATGCCAATCTCTGTCACCACAAAGCTGGCCCGTCCATAGATCACAAAGCTTCCTGAAAACACTCGGTTTACCTGGTCTCCCAGGGCCGCATCCTTCGGTGCCTCTTCCAGCGACTTCTCCACTGCCTCGCTCTCTCCTGTCAGCATACTCTCATCCACCTTCAGGCTGACACAGGATATCAGCTTTCCGTCAGCAGGAATCTGGTCTCCTGCCTCCAACACAACTTCATCGCCGATTGTTACTTCTCTGGAAGGAATTTTTACAGCCTTCCCGTCACGAACCACCTTTGCCTCCGGTGCGGACAGCTGCTTTAAGCTATTTAAGGATTGCTCAGCCTTCAATGTCTGCATAGTCCCTAAGACAGCATTGATTGTGACAACGATCAGAATAACCGCTGCACTCTCCCCATCACCCAGAAAACCTGAGATGATTGCCGCAGCCATCAAAATAATCACCAGAAAATCCCGGAACTGTTCCAGAAAAATCTGAAACCTGCTCTTCTTAGTTCCTTCCGTCAGCTCATTAAGACCATATTTTTCCTGATTCTTTCCTGCCTGTTCACTCGTCAGCATATTAACCTCTCTTTCCCTCAATAGAGTCTCTTTATTTTAAGTTTACCCATGTTTTTAGATAATAAAAAATGAGACTCTTACTGCACAGTTATTATTCTATGCAATAAAAGTTTCACCATTTCATTACGATACGGATGAATGCTCATCGTACTGACGGCATCGCAAACGCCTTAGATTCTACATCTGTACAATCATCAGGACGCCAGTTACTCCCTTTTATTCTAAGTCTAGTATATTCAGCTTTTTCGATTCTGTCAATAAAAACAGATCCTATGCTTCTTCCCTGATCTTTGTAATCAGTTCTTCTGCCTTCATGCTTCCGATATCACCCTTGTCACGCTTTCTTACAGAAATTGTACCTTCTGCGACTTCCTTCTCACCCACAATAACCATATAAGGTATCTTCTGCATCTGCGCCTCGCGGATCTTGTAGCCAAGCTTTTCATTTCTAAGATCTATTTCACTTCTCACGCCTGCCGAAACCAGTTCATCCTGGATACTCTGTGCATAATCTGCAAATTTCTCAGATACTGCCATAACCTTCACCTGTACCGGCGCAAGCCATGTCGGGAATTTACCTGCAAAATGCTCAATCAGGATACCAATAAACCGCTCGATTGAGCCAAATGCCACACGATGGATCATAATCGGACGGTGTTTCTCTCCGTCTGCTCCTGTGTATTCCAGATCAAATCTCTGAGGCATCTGGAAGTCAAGCTGAATCGTACCGCACTGCCAGGTTCTTCCGATGGAATCCTCCAGGTGGAAATCGATCTTCGGACCATAGAATGCGCCGTCGCCTTCATTGATCACATAGCCCATTCCAAGCTCTTCAAGGGCACCCTTAAGAGCGTCTGTAGCCATCTCCCAATCCTCGTCGCTTCCCATACTGTCTTCCGGTCTGGTTGATAATTCTACATGATATTTAAATCCAAACTTGTCATATACCTCATCAATCAGTTTTACAACACCCTTGATCTCATCGCGGATCTGATCCTGAGTCATGAAAATATGCGCATCATCCTGTGTAAAACAGCGTACACGCATCAATCCATGAAGCTGTCCTGATTTTTCATGACGGTGTACCAGACCAAGCTCACCGACTCTCATCGGAAGGTCCTTGTATGAACGGGGCTCAACCTTGTATACCAGCATTCCGCCAGGGCAGTTCATCGGCTTCACCGCAAAGTCTGCATCATCAATTACGGTTGTGTACATATTATCCTTATAGTGATCCCAGTGTCCGGAATTCTCCCACAGCTGTCTGCTGAGGATGATCGGTGTGGAAATCTCCACATAGCCTTCTCTCTGATGAAGCTTTCTCCAGTAATCGATCAGAAGGTTCTTAAGAACCATTCCCTTTGGAAGGAAGAATGGGAATCCCGGTCCTTCATCCATGATGGTAAAGAGACCAAGCTCCTTGCCTAATTTCCTGTGATCCCGGAGTTTCGCTTCCTCCATGCGCTTAATATAAGCATCCAGATCTGCTGCCTTTGGGAAGGATGTTCCATAGATTCTGGTGAGCATCTGTCTGTGCTCATCCCCTCTCCAGTATGCGCCTGCTACGCTCTGAAGCTTAAACGCCTTAATCACACTGGTATTTGCCACATGAGGTCCCGCACAGAGATCTGTGTACTCTCCCTGCGAGTAGAAGCTAAGCTCCGCATCCTCCGGAAGATCCTCAATCAGCTCCACCTTGTAATCCTCATGCTTCTCTTTCATAAGTGCAATTGCCTCTGCACGCCCCATCGTAGAACGCTCCAACGGAAGAGATTCCTTTACGATCTTTCTCATCTCTTTCTCGACCTCTGCCAGATGCTCTGTAGTAAATGGAAAGCTGAATTCAAAATCATAATAAAATCCATCCTTGATTGCCGGTCCAATCGCACATTTGGTGTCCGGATACAGACGCTTTACAGCCTGTGCAAGAATATGGGAGGTTGTGTGATGGAAGGCCTCCGCTCCTACTTCATCGTTAAATGTCAGGTCCTGAACTGAACCATCTTTCATACTAATCTTCATGGTATATCTCCTTTCATTGTTCTGTGCAGACTCCAAATTCCGCACCTCTATAAGCATTGAAAAAGCACCCCAACATAAGCAGCTTCTGCTGTCTATCTAAGGGTGCATACTGTGCACGGTTCCACCTTAACTTTTCACTTTCAATTCCGCTGCGGCTGCATCCGGAATCCTTCCCATTAACGCCGGGGATACGGCAGCGCTTACTTCCATAGCTCAATAAATAGTCCATAAGGTTCTGCACTGCGGCTCAGGAAGGGTCTTCATCTGCATTCTGTCATAAGGGCTTCCAGCCTAAGACCCTCTCTCTGTCTGGCTCCTGCAAACTACTCTTTCCATCAACGCCTTTACTATGTCTCGGTGCTTTTTAAGCTACTTATCATTATAGCAATCGGCACGCAAATGTCAACCTTAATTCCGCCATATTTCCCGCAAAATCCTTAGGCTCTACTCCGCATTTTTCAGTGCAAGACGTATATCCTCCCGGAAAGTATTCCATGCATCTTCATTTTCCACGAAATATTTCGGACAGTTCTTTCCGGTCACATCATAATGGCGGATAACATCCGTTTCATCCAATCCAAATTTCAGGCATAGCCAGGCGCAGAGCTGAACCAAGGAACGGTAGGTAGCTTCGTTAAATTCCCCTGTTTCATCCGGATGACAGCACTCGATCGATACCGTATCAATATTCCGGGAATTAGACGCATACGCCACTTCCCAGGTAGGTACACACTGCACGATCTCTCCTTCAAGGCCGATCACAAAATTACTGCTGACCTGATTCTCATGAGTATCCTTCAGGCTCTCAAAATAATCCCGGTTATTCATTGCCGTCGCACCCGGATTTGCCGTATAGTGAACTACAATTCCTGTAATCTTATCGGTCTCTGTCCCCGGCCTGGAATAAGGATTTACCGTCAGCAGCTGCACATCAATCTCCGGCTCTGTGGCGTCAATCTGCGCTCCCGTAAGCTCTTTGTATTTTCCTTTAAATATATCAGGATTGACAAGTCGAAATCCCAGGAATACCACAAACAGCACCACCAGACAGACCAGACCGTTTCTCGTATATTTTCTTATCCTGCTCTGCCGCTGTCTGGGCGTCTCTTTTCTGCCTTTTTTTTGCTGATTTCTCCGTCTTTGTGCTGCCATGTCCCTCTCCCGTTTCTTTTGTGGTCTAAATATCCGCGCCGGTCCCTCACTATTCACATGTATCTTAGCACATCTTTTGAAATATTTTATGAAGACTTACTTATGGATTTCTTATTTTACAATAAATTTGTATGCAGTTACAGTCTCCAGCACATCTCCTCTCTTAATGACGGGACTCGGGAAATTCTCATGATGGATTGCATCCGGAAAGTTCTGTGTCTCAAAACAGATTCCCGTTCTCTTCTGATAAAGAACGCCTCCCTTTCCCTTCTCATCACTCAGAAAATTACCTGCATAAATCTGTACACCCGGGCGGTCTGTATAAACCTCCATCGTAATTCCGCTTTTGTCTCCGGTAATCTCTGCCGCTTTACGGTAGCCTTCCCCGTTAATAACCCAGTTATGGTCATATCCGTTTCCATATATCAACGCCTCGTAGTTCTCATCAATGTCTCTTCCCACCGGTTTCTTCTGACGGAAATCCATCGGCGTCCCTTCCACCAAAGCAATCTCGCCGGTAGGAATAGAGTCTGCATCCGCCACCGTAAATGTATCTGCATCCACCCATACTTCATGGTTTAAAATGTCCCCCACTCCCTGTCCGTTCAGATTAAAATAGGCATGATTTGTCATATTAAAAATCGTATCCTCGGATGTCTCTGCCCGATAAGCAATGCGAAGTTCATTCTCTTCATCCAGAGAGTAGGTCACCTGAATCTTCATAGCTCCCGGATATCCCTGGTCCCCGTCAGGGCTCTTCAGCTCAAATACTACATGAGAGTCATCCTCCTCGACCGTATTCCAAACTCTCTTCTGATAAACATCCGGTCCACTGTGGAGGCTGTTCTCTCCCTTGTTCTTACACAGACGGTATGTCCTGCCGTTTAAGGTAAATTCTGCACCGGCGATACGGTTTGCAACACGCCCTACAATTGCACCAATTGCTTCTTCTCCGGCCTCATATCCGGCAGCATCATCATATCCCAACAGCATATCCCTCTTCACACCGTTCTTATCCGGCACCAGCGCTGACACCCATGTAGCTCCGTAATTGCTGACTGCTGCCTCCATTCCGTTATGATTCTTCAATATGTATAAATCGACTCTTTCCCCATTCTTCAAAATTCCAAAATCCTTTTTCATCTCTTTCTCCTTTTATATACCTTTGATAAAGACAGCGGCAAGAGAATCTCCTGCCGCCGTATCATTCCATTCTTTATGCATCTACACTATAGTTTGGTGCCTCTTTTGTGATATGAATATCATGTGGATGGCTTTCCTTTAATGATGCCGCAGAAATCTTAATAAATCTGCCGTTCTTCTTCAGAGCTTCAATGTTAGCTGCTCCGCAGTAGCCCATACCGGAACGGATACCTCCAAGTAACTGGAATACGGTATCTTCCACGGTTCCCTTGTATGCAACGCGGCCCTCTACGCCTTCCGGAACCAGCTTCTTGGCGTCTGACTGGAAATAACGGTCTTTACTTCCATTCTCCATAGCTGCAATAGACCCCATGCCGCGGTATACCTTATATTTTCTTCCCTGATACAGCTCAAAGGTTCCCGGACTCTCATCACAGCCTGCAA
>JAUNGJ010000087.1 GCA_030524585.1 Eubacteriales bacterium
TATCTGCCAAAAAGGAGACTCCTTTATCAGGAATCTCCTTTTTAGTTTTAGGACGAATTATTCCGCGAAGCTCTCTGCAAAATCTTCTGCCAGCTCTTCCACACTATGGGGAATGATCTGCGGTTCTGTCTTCTTCTTTTCCGCCGCAAAGAATGCTTTAGTCTCTGCAATCACCACTGGACTAAGTCCCAGAAGACCGATCAGATTCGGGAACGCCATCAGTGCATTGGTAATATCTGCAAGCAGCCAAATCGGTTTCAGGGAGAGATAAGGCGCAACCGCGATACATGCGATATATACAATTTTAAATATCAAAGAGAAGTGAACACTATTGACCAGATATGCAAGGCATCTCTCACCATAATAGCACCAGCCTATGATAGTGGTAAAAGAGAAGAATATCAATCCGATTGCCACAATAAATGTTCCTATATTTCCCGGAAGCTGCAGATTAAACGCCATATTTGACAGCAGGCTTCCATCCAATTCAGAGGTCTCCAGCAAGCCGGATGAGATTACAACAAATCCCGTCATGGTACAGATAATCAGCGTGGTAAAAAATACACTGGTCATCGAAATCAGGCCCTGCCTTACACAGGAGTTGGTCTTCGCTGCCGCCACAACGATCGGCGAGCTTCCAAGTCCCGCTTCATTGGTATATACACCTCTGGCAACGCCGGTACGAATCGCCGTCATAACAGATATAATAACCGTTCCGGTTACTCCGCCTGCCATAGCATGAGGCGTAAACGCAGATTTGAATATGGTCGCAAATACGGACGGAATGTTGCCAAAATTCAGCAGGAGAATGGACAGAGATCCGCCCACATACAGGATGGCCATAATTGGTACAATAAATTCCGCCACCTTGGAGATGGAATTAATTCCGCCAAGTACTACACAGGCTACCGCTACCGTAACCACTGCTCCCACAAGCCATACCGGAAGCCCAAACGCATGATTGGTAGATTCCGTGATCGCATTCACCTGGGGGAAGGTTCCGCATCCTAAAAGCGCTGTAATCACTCCGAAAATGGCAAACATTTTCGCCAGCCAGATCCATTTTTTTCCTAATCCCTTTTCAATATAGTACATGGGGCCCCCGGCCACCTGTCCGTTATCATCAAAGGTACGATACTTTACTGCGAGAAGGCCTTCCGCATACTTTGTAGCCATACCTACAAAGGCAGAAATCCACATCCAGAACAACGCTCCCGGACCGCCTGCCCGAAGTGCAGTTGCCACACCTACAATACTTCCTGTGCCAATGGTTGCTGCCAGCGTTGTACACAAAGAAGCAAATGCCGAAACATCCCCCGCGTCACCTTCCAGACCCTCTTCTTTCTGGAAAATGTAGCGTATTGCCCGGGGCAGATGCACAATCTGAATAAATCCCAAACGAACCGTCAAATACAGCCCCGTTCCGATAAGGAGGATCAGTGTCGGCGGTCCCCAGACTGCTTTCTGCACTGCTTCCAGAACAAACATAATACTTTCCATACAATAAAACCCCCATATTTACAAAATGCCCCCTGATACATCAACTGGTCATGTACCAGGAGGCCGGTTTATGTGTTAATTAAAACAGTGTCGTAATGTCTGTGCAGTCTACGCCAAAGCTGTCTGCCACGTTCTTGCAGGTCAGTTTGCCGTCATAGGTATTAATTCCTGAGTAAATTACATCATTGTCCTTGCATGCCGTCTCAAGACCCTTGCCTGCAATCTGAAGGCCATACTTCAATGTGGCGTTGGTCAGTGCGATAGTAGATGTTCTCGGAACAGCGCCAGGCATATTTCCTACACAGTAGTGAACCACACCATCCACGGTAAAGATCGGATCATCGTGATAGGTAACCTTCGTGGTCTCACAGCATCCGCCCTGGTCTACTGCAACGTCCACGATAACGCTTCCCGGTTTCATATTCTTAAGGTAAGCTCTCTTCATGATCTTCGGCGCTGCCTTTCCTGGAATCAGTACACATCCGATTACCAGGTCAGCCTCAGCAACTGCTTTCTCAATGGCAGCGTCTGTGCTGTACAAAGTCTGGATTCTTGCTCCGAAAATATCATCCAGATAAGCCAGTCTCTCAAGACTAATATCTGTAATTGTAACATCAGCTCCCATACCTACTGCGATCTTGCAGGCGTTGGTTCCAACATTTCCGCCGCCAAGGATTACAACCTTAGCCTTTGGTGTACCCGGAACGCCAGAAAGGAGCACGCCGCTTCCGCCAAATGTCTTCTCAAGATATTTTGCACCCTCCTGTACACTTAAACGTCCGGCAATCTGGCTCATCGGTGCAAGCAGAGGAATGGTTCTGTTTCTCTCGATCAGCGTCTCATAAGCAACGCCCTTTACTCCTGCCTCAAGAAGTGCGTCTGTTAACGGTCTGTCTGCTGCCAGATGCAGATAAGTATAAAGAATCAGATCTTTGTGGAAATATTTGTACTCTTCCGGCAGTGGTTCCTTTACCTTGATCATCATCTCAGAAATATCCCATACTTCCTTCGCTGACTCCAGAAGCTTTGCACCATTTGCTTCGTACTCTTCATCAGCAAATCCGGAACCAACGCCGGCGCCTTTTTCAATATAAACCTCATGTCCTGCGTTCACATAGCTCTTCACATTCTCCGGTGTCATACCAACACGGAACTCATTGTTTTTAATTTCTTTCACACATCCAATTCTCATCTTTTTGAACCTCCTAAAATAAATATTATTTTTTTATTTTCCGTTTTGAAGAATTTTCTTCATCTCTCTGTATATATAGTATCATTTTATTTCGCAAAAAACAATCAGATAATTTCACAAAATGCGACTTATATTTTTATAACTAATGACTATTTGTGAGCTTTTTAACATATTTTTTGTTAATTTTGACGATTTGTGAGTTTTTTAACGCAATAGTCTGTTTTTTAACTATCCTGCTGATATTTACTTTTCTTCAGAAATATGATTAAATCAATACTATCGGAAGTTGCATTTTAATTATCAGCCGCGAAATTGTTCCGTGTGCTTTTTGCCGCAAAGGGAGGTTCCTGTGAAAGAAATCAGAGACGCTTTAAAAGACGAAAAACTGACAAAAGTTGCCCAGAAAATAGCAACCTTTATATTAGACAATATGGATGAAGCATGTTTTATGACTTCTACCGATATCGCTGTTCGTTTAAATGTAAGCGAGGCTTCCGTCATTCGTTTTTCCAGAGCACTGGGATTTAGCGGATTTATGGATTTTCAGAAAAACCTGAGAAAAAGCTATTCCGAAAAAGTAGCAAGTATTTCCAGCAACATTACCGTTCCATCCGAACGTCTGCTGAAAAGTATATCCGGCACAGACAGCACCGATATTACAAAACTGCACTTTCGAAACAGTATCAACGACATTAACAGCGTCGTGCAGAAAAACAGCAGCTCCGTATTTAATGAAGCCGCGGAACTCATTATGAATGCCCACAGAAAGTATATTATTTCCTCCAGGGCAAATACCTGTGTTGGAAGCTATATGTACCTGTTACTAAAACATATGATGAATGATGTCTACTCTACCAACCATTCATCTGTAAATATGATTGATGTCCTCAGCGACGCAGATGCCGATGACTGTGTTATTGTATTCAGCTTTCCCCGATACTCTGAATTGGATCAGAGCGCTTTGGAAATGGTAGCAGAATGCGGCGCATCCATTATTGTATTTACAGATAAGCCCAGCGCTCCTCTGGCCAGATATGCCACGGTTGTCATTCTTGCAGATGTAGACACCAGTGTTTTCTTCAACTCCTATGTAGGCGTACAGTTTGCCATGGAGACCCTTTGCGCCGCTTTATCATATAAGCTTGGACCATCTAATGAAGAAAAGCTGAAACGTATCGACAAATATCTGGGGCGGCACGGGCTGTACTAAACATATTTATGCAATATTTTTGTGCAGCTTTGCCTCTTCCGGTTTAAAATCATAATTTTCTATAATGTGTAGCGCATAAGAAATATGAGTATTTTTACAGATTCGGTTTTGAATATGAAAGCCTTGTGTAAACTCCCGTATTCCATCATTCTTATACCACCCCTTACATGATTCGTTTCCTCTCTTCGATATTTCTATTATATCGAAACTTTTCTCTCT
>JAUNGJ010000039.1 GCA_030524585.1 Eubacteriales bacterium
TCATGATTCTTGCAAGCCCAATTCAGTTTGCAGCAGTGTACCCTGCAGAGGTAGTTGAGAATGCTACTGCAGAGGGTGTTGATGAGTACATTGGTACCGGCCCATACAAGGTTGCTGAGTGGAAGCAGGATCAGTATGTAAAGCTTGAGAAGAATGAAGATTATCAGCCGTCAGAGGGTGAGACAAGTGGTTTGGCCGGAGATAAGACCGGTGCTTCTGACGTGATCTACTTTGAGGTGGTTACAGATGCCGCAACACGTATTGCAGGTGTAAAGAATGGTCAATATGATGTTGCTGAGGAAATCCCGCTTGATAATTACGAAGAGCTGTCACAGGAAGCAGGCGTGAAGCTGAGAGTTGACCGCGGCGGTACATTGAATTTATTCCTGAATACTACAGAAGGAATTATGGCAGATGAGACAGTCAGACAGGCAGTACTTGCAGCGCTGAACTGTGATGATATTCTTATGGCAAGCTATGGCAATCCGGATCTGTATGAGCTGAATGCAGGATGGTGTGTGCCGACAGATGCTCAGTGGGGAACGGATGCCGGAGCTGATTATTACAATCAGCAGGATACAGAGAAAGCCAAAGAGCTTCTTGAAGAAGCAGGATACAATAACGAGCCAATCATTCTGGTAACTACAGAGGATTATGCAGAGATGTACAATGCAACTTTGGTTGTTAATGAGCAGTTAAAGCAGGCAGGCTTCAACTCAGAAGTTGAGACCTATGATTTCAGCACATTCATGGAACATCGTGCAGATCAGAAACAGTTTAGTATGTACATTACAAGCAACAGCTATAACATGCTGCCGATTCAGCTGTCTGTATTAGACAGTGGCTGGGCAGGGCTGGACCGTCCGGAAGTAACCGAAGGAATTCAGGCAATTCGTTCAGCGGAGAGCGATGAAGAAGCTGCAGCGGCATGGGAAGACTTACAGACATTCCTTTATGAGTATGGTGCTGCTACAGTTCTCGGACATTATACTGGTGTGACCGCTATGAACGAAGGAGTGGACGGAGTCAATTATCTGAGATTCAATACTTACTGGGGTGCAAGCGTTTCAAAATAATTTACCAGGATTACGGCGGAGTGCGAAAGCAATCCGCCGTTTTTGCTTTGTTGAAAATAATTTTAGCAGAGCAATCCACTATATAGAGGAAGGAGCGCAGCTCAAATGTTGTCTTATATTTGTAAACGAATTTTATCTTTGATACCAGTTTTATTTGTGGTGTCATGTGTGGTCTTTCTGGTGGTGTATCTGATTCCGGGAGGACCGGCAACGGCATTACTTGGCATGGAGGCGACGCCGGCCCAGATAGAAGCGCTGAATGCGGAACTTGGCTTTGACCGTCCGTTTCTGATTCAGTATGCGGATTGGTTTGCCGGCGTGCTTCGTGGGGATTGGGGAGAGTCTTATTTTCTTCATCAATCTGTGCTGGAAGCCATTGCAGATTATTTTACACCTACGCTGAGTCTTGCGATTCTGGCTCAGATCATCGCTTTGATTCTGTCAGTTCCCCTTGGAATTATTGCGGCTTACCGCAGAGGAACGGCGCTGGATGTTGCGGCGGTATCCGTATCTCTGCTGGGGGCAGCGCTGCCGGGATTTTTGCTCAGCATGTTTTTGATGCTGTTTTTCAGCGTCTATCATCAATGGTTTCCGGTGGCGGGATATGCGAGCCTGGCAGAAGGATTGGGTGAACATCTGAGGTATCTATTCCTGCCAGCACTGTCGCTTGGCATTGTGCAGGCGGCATACATTACGCGCATGACACGTTCCTCGCTGTTGGAAACACTCTATAAAAACTATATTCGGACAGCGCGCTCCAAAGGATTGAAAGAACGAAAGGTGGTACTGATATATGCATTGAAAAATGCAGCGCCTGCAATCCTGACAGCCGTAGGACAGTCTTTTGGAAGTCTGATAACCGGAACCATCGTGACAGAAACACTGTTTAATATTCCGGGAATCGGTATGCTGACCATTGGCTCCATTAACCGAAGAGATGTATTTGTAATACAGGGCGTGGTGTTATTTGTGACACTGTTATATGTTCTGGTGAATTTGATCGTAGATATTCTGTACGGTTTTGTTGATCCGAGACTTCAGCCGGGGCGTAAGTAGGAGGTGAAATAATGAGTCTGAGATATAAAAATACTTCTGCGGTCAGCGAGGCGATTTTTAAGGAGCAGCGTCAGCTCAGGAGAGAGCGTCTGCTGGCAAGCCCAGGATTGATAATTGGATTTGTCGGATTTGTGATTATTTTAGTGCTGGCGGTTCTGGTTCCCGCGCTAAGTGATGTGGACCCCAATGCTATGGTTGTAATAGACCGGCTTAAGCCTCCCAGCAGCGAACATATCCTGGGAACCGATGAATTTGGACGGGATCTGTTTATCCGCCTGATGTATGGCGCCAGGGTATCGCTGTGGGTTGGCGGATGTGTGGCAGTATTTTCCTGTGTGCTGGGAGTGATCGTAGGCATATATGCCAGCTACTTTAAGATTCTGGATCATATCCTGATGCGAATTTGTGACGGATTGATTGCCATACCGGGAATCCTTTTGGCAATTGCTTTGATTGCAGCGCTTGGAACCTCCAGCTGGAATGTAATCATCGCCCTTACCATTGTGTATACGCCGAGCGTTGCAAGGACGGTCAGAGCCAGCGCGATGGTGGTTCGGGAGCAGGCATATGTGGAGGCGGCCAGGGTACAGGGATTCAGTAATTTCCAGATTTTGTGGAAACTGATTCTGCCGGGCGTTGTTTCGCCGCTGACCGTACAGGCTTCCTTCATTTTCGCGCAGGCGATTATCTCGGAGGCGTCGCTTAGCTTTCTGGGGGCAGGAATCCCAGCGCCGGCAGCAAGCTGGGGAAATATGCTTCAGGCCAGTAAGCTGATCTTTTCAAAAGCGCCGTGGACGATGATCTGTCCGGGCGCCGCGGTAATCCTTTGCGTACTCAGCCTAAACCTTTTGGGTGACGGACTTAGAGATTTTATGGATCCAAGAACAAAAGGAGGGGCGAAAAAATGATGACAGAAAAGGATAGAAATAGACAGCAGAAACCGCTGCTTGAGATTAAGAACCTGCGAGTGTTATTTCCGGTTCATAAAAAATGGCTTCCTGCAGTGGATGGCGTAAACTTAAGCGTCAGGCCGGGAGAAATTACCGGTGTGGTTGGAGAGTCCGGTTCGGGAAAGAGTGTAATGTCCCAGACGATTTTGCGGTTGAGGGATCATGATACGGCGGTTCGCTATGAAGGAGAGATTCTGTTTGAAGAAGAGAATTTACTGGAAAAGCCGTTGGCAAAGATGCGGGATATTCGGGGCGATCGGATCTCCATCATTTTTCAGGATCCGCTCAATTCACTGAGCCCGGTACATACGGTGGGAAAACAGCTGAGTGAGATTCTGATTCTTCACAGAGGAATGACGAAGCAGGAGGCAAGGGAACGGGCCGTTGCAATGTTAAAGCTGACGGGAATCCCGAACCCTGAAAACTGTATTAAGAAGTATCCCTATGAGCTTTCCGGCGGAATGCAGCAGAGAGTGATGATTGCCATGGCGCTGGCCTGCGAACCAAAACTTCTGATTGCGGATGAGCCGACAACAGCGCTGGATGTGACGATTCAGGAGCAGATTCTTCATCTGATTCGTGAACTGAACGAGAAAATGGGCATGTCCGTGTTATTTATTACCCATGATATGGGAGCCGTCTCTCAGTTGTGTCATAGTGTGAAGGTTATGTATCTGGGACAGGTTGTGGAGGATGCGGTGACAGAAGAGTTGTTTACGGATCCGCTTCATCCATATACGCAGGGACTTCTGGCATGTATCCCACATCTGAACGTGGAGAGGAAAAAGTCGCTCCCGGTGATACCTGGTTTTGTTCCGCCGCTTTCTGGAATTCCGGAGGGGTGTCATTTTTGTACCAGATGCAGTGATGCGGATGAACGGTGTAAAAGTAAGCAGCCTCCGCTTGTGGAAGCAAAGCCCGGACATTTGGTCAAGTGCTGGAAATATACAGAAATGGACCGGCAGGAAAGTGAGGTGCAGTCATGAGTACACATTTGCTCGAAATAACAAATTTGAAAAAAACATATCCCATATATGGAAAGATGGGAAAACTGTTTACTCCAAAAGAGCACATGTGTGCTGTGGATGATATGTCCTTTTACATCGACGAAGGAGAAACCTATGGTCTTGTAGGTGAATCCGGCTGTGGAAAATCAACTACCGGACGGGCGATAGTGGGTCTGAATAAGGTGGATAGTGGTTCTATTCTCTATGACGGACAGGATCTGTGTAAGCTGAATGAACGGGAATTTCGGCCTTTGCGGCAGGATCTGCAGATGGTGTTTCAGGATACGCTGTCGGCTCTGAATCCGCGAAAACGTGTCGGAGAGATTTTGGAGGAGACATTGAAACTTCATGGCATGGATGATGCTGTGATGCGAAGAGAGCAGGTAATCTCAACACTTCAGAGAGTAGGATTGTCGGAAGAACATTATTTTCGGTATCCTCATGAACTGTCCGGCGGACAGGTACAGCGCCTGGGAATTGCCGGTGCGCTGATCATTCGGCCCAAACTGATTGTCTGTGATGAGCCGGTGTCGGCCCTGGATGTGTCAATTCAGGCGCAGATACTGAACATGCTGCAGGAACTTAAGGAGGAGCTCCGTATTAGTCTGTTATTCATCTCACACGATATTGGTGTGGTGAGGTTTGTTTCTGACCGGGTAGGCGTTATGTATCTTGGAACATTGATGGAAGAAGCGGAGACGGAGAGCCTGTTTGGCAATCCGCTGCATCCTTATACGCAGGCGCTGCTTGCGGCAGTACCTGATCCGTATATCCGAAGAAGAGAATTTACGGCGTTGAGCGGTGAACAGCCGGTAAGGACAGAGAAGTTTGCAGGATGTGCATTCTGTACCCGCTGTCCGTATGTGATGGAGCGGTGCAGACAGGAGGCGCCGAAATTCAGAGAAGTGGAGAAGGGACATAAGGTGGCCTGCCATAGAATTCAGTAATCAGGAATATTTTAGAAACCCTGGGACTAATGTTTCCAGGGTTTCTATTGTATTTCCGGGTTTGATAGATTACAGTGATTATAACAAAAAAGTTTTAAATTCCATGCAACAAAAGGGAGTCTCAGGGACTCTTATATATAAAAGGGTAATTATGGCATGAAGGAGGGTGCAGGATGAAATGTGATGCGGCAAAATTTGCGGGTATGTACGAGATGATTTATAAGGATTTGTACCGCTTTGCCCTGTGTATGATGAGGAATCCTCAGGATGCGGAGGATGCGGTAAGTGAGTCAGTGGTCCGGGGCTATGAGCATGTATCCTCACTTCGCAGCGAAGGAGCGTTTAAGAGCTGGATGTTTACCATACTGTCCAACGTGTGCAGGAAGAAACTGGCGGTAATGGCGAAGCAGAGACCGGTAAGTGAAATTGAATTTTTTGAGGAAGCTTTGGATGGAAGCGGAGAGGAGACTATGAACCTAAGTCTTGATGTACGCCGTGCGTTTGCGGTGCTTTCAGAGGAAGAGCAGATGATTGTGGGACTGTCGGTGTTTGGCGGCTATCAGAGTAAAGAGATTGGAAAGATACTGAAGCTAAAAGACGGTACGGTGAGATCTAAGAGAAGCAGGGCGCTGGAGAAGATGAGCGTAATCCTGTCTGTGGGAACCGGGCAGGGACAGACTACATACGGCTATTAGGAAAGGAGACTTGTGCTATGAATCAGAGAGAACAGGAATATATAAACAAGATCCATGAGGTATCCGGGGACGTAGATGTACCGAAGGCGCTGGAGCCGGAAGCAATTGAAGATATGTTGGAGAGCCGGCCGAAAAAATCTGTCTGGAAGAAGTCTTATACGGCAGGTATTGCGGCGGCATGCTGTCTGCTGATATGCGGCATCGCCTACGGGACTTTAAGAACCGATAAATGGGCGGGGACGGAAAATATATCTGCGGCAAAAGAAGAGACAGACACCAAATCCGATCATACAGGACTTCAGACCGCGGAGAGCTACGAAGATATTTACGGATATCTGGAAGAATATATAGAGCAGCAGAAGAATTATGATTTGGGAGTTTATACAACAGAAACCGCTGAAGATTCTGCATGGGATATGGAAATGGCGGCTGGCAGTGCGGCGTCTGAGATGAAGACGATGGATGCGGCCGAAGAAAGCGGAGCGTCTTCTGATTTTTCTGAGACCAATGTAAGGCAGGAGGGCGTAGATGAAGCAGATGTTGTCAAGACGGATGGACGTTATCTCTATACGCTGAGGGATAATGGAAGAGCGGTTGCCATTGTGGATACGGCAGGCGGTGAGCTTAGGGCGGTCAGCGAGGTGGAGCTTGAAAAGGATTATACGATCTGGGAGTTCTATGTAAATAATGGGCAGTTGATTCTGACAGGAGAAAAATACAATGATGAGATTGCTGATCAGGGATGGTATCTTAATGCTTCCAATACTTTTGCAGTTACCTATGATGTGACAGATCCGGCGAAACCGAAGAAGATGGGGGAGGTTACTCAGAGCGGCGCTTACTCTTCCTCCCGCATGGCTGGGGGCTGTCTGTATCTGTTTAGCCAGTATTATGTTGATGGGGCAAATATCACGGCAAAGGATACGGAGTACTATATTCCATCGGTAAATGGAGGTCTGATACCGGAAGATCATATTTATCTGCCCTGTACGAAACTTGCGAACCAGTATGAGGTGATATGCTCGGTTGATATGGAAAAGCCCGATGAGATAAAAGACAGTAAAGCGATTTTTGCCGATGGCGGAGAACTCTATGTGAGCAGCAATAACATATACTGGTATGAAAGACAGTGGAGTAATGATGTTTATACGACTATCCGCAGGATTTCCTATAAGGATGGAGAACTTGAAGCGGAAGCATCGGGAACGGTGGATGGCTATATTCATGACTCCTTCTGTATTGATGAGTATAAGGGATATCTGCGGGTGATTACCACGGAGGGAGATACCAACAGCGTCTATGTGCTGGATAAGAAACTGGAAAAGACTGGCTCTATTACCGGACTCGCAGAGGATGAACGGGTATATTCTGCAAGACTTTTGGGTGATACAGGCTATTTTGTGACATATCGGGAGACAGATCCGCTGTTCTCTGTAGATTTTTCCGATCCGAAGAACCCGAAAATTATCGGGGAGCTGAAGATACCGGGATTTTCTGAATACCTTCATTTTTATGGGGAGGATAAGCTTCTGGGGATTGGCATGGATACGGAAGAGGATGGATTTACGACCAATGGAGTGAAGCTGTCTATGTTTGATATCAGCGACAGTACAGACGTGAAGGAAGTGCAGAAGTACGTTATGGAAAATGTATACAGCGCGGATGTAATGTATGATTATAAGGCTGCCCTGATTGACGTGGGGAAAAACATTATAGGCTTTTCTGCCTACAACGGAGACGGAGAAAGCTATTATGTGTTTAGCTATGATGAGAACAAAGGTTTTGAGTGCCTGATGGAAGAAATGGTAAATGGAAATGGTTACCAGACCGCAAGAGGTGTTTATATTGACGCCACACTGTATGTGGTGAAAGGGAACATTATTGAGGCCTACAGCATGGAGGACTACCAGAAAGTAGACGATATTATCCTTTAATATTTTGTAACATTTCTTTAACAACTTTCCGCGATTATTTTGACAATGAATACACCGTATGTTAAACTTGAATAAACTATAGGACACAATAAGGTGATGTCTTATCGAACATGAGCAGTTCAGTAAGCTTACTATATCGAAACATTTTGAGGTGAGAACATTGGATAAATATGAATATCGGGTAAAAACAGAACAGATGCTGGAGCATATGGAACAAAAACGCTATAAAAAGGCTATGGAGATTGCAGATACCATTGATTGGCGCCGGGTAAAGAACCCGTCTATGCTGAACAGTGTCAGTGAGATTTATGAATATAATGGGGAGTTTCAGAAGAGCCGTGACGTGCTGTTTTTAGCATACGACCGCGCGCCGAGCAGCAGAAAGACCGTATATCGGCTGGGTACGCTGGCGCTTAAGATCAATGATATTGAAGAAGCGTCCGACTGCTACGAGGAATTTGTGAAGCTTGCACCAAAGGATCCGAATCAGTACATTTTGAAATATAAGATTCTGAAGGCACGGCAGGCGCCGCTGTCTGAACAGATTGAGGCGCTGGAGGAATTTAAGAAGGCAGAATATATTGAGAAGTGGGCCTATGAGCTTGCGAACCTGTATGATCAGGCAGGCATGACGGCTGAGTGTCTGGAGGAATGTGATGATCTGATCCTGTGGTTCAGTGAGGGAAAATACGTCTATCAGGCTATGGAGCTTAAGATGAAGTACAAACCGCTGACACCGCTTCAGCAGGAAAAATATAACAGCCAGAAGAAAGAACAGACGGAAGGCTACCTGGATGAAGAGGATGAGGAAGAGACAGAGACAGAGGAAGCAGCTTCCGAACCGAAGCCATCTGCGGTGGATGAGGCGGTTGAGGATATTGTGGCTAAGACGATGGCTGAGGTTACTGCTGAGGCAGCGGCCGGAGCAGATGATAAGGAGCCGGAGGATGAAGCCGAAGAGACGGACGCCACAGAGGATGAGGAGCCGCAGAACGAAGTAACAGCAGAGAAGGAAGTGCCGAAGGAGACAGCGTCTGCCCATAAGGTACGTGAGGAATCCCATATCCGTAAGTCCGTAAAGGGAGCGACGCTTGCGGAAGCTCTCCGCAATGGAATTGCAGTGGCCAACGGTGTTGATATCGAGAGAAAGGCCATCGATAAGAAGGATGAGGATCTGCGGATCACTGGTCAGATGAAGATAGAAGAGATCCTTCAGGAGTGGGAAGCAAAGCAGAAACAGAATGCCCAGGCGATAGCCAGCCAGAAGCAGAAGGATGAGGAGATTCTGGCCCAGAAGAGACGGGAAGCCCAGAAGAGACGGGAAGAAGAGGCGCGCCGCATTGAAGAGCAGCAGAGAGCGGCGGAGGAAGCCCGCCGAATAGCAGAACAGAAGGCTGCCGAGGAAGCGAGAAGACTTGCGGCCAGAAAGGCCGAGGAGGAGCGGCTTCTTGCAGAGCAGAAAGCGGAAGAAGAACGCAGGCAGGCCATTCTGAAGGCAGAGGAAGAAGAGCGCATGCTGGAACGTCTTGCAGCTGGTAAGGCGGCACAGGATCTTGAAGAAAGCAGGAAATCTCTGCCGGAAGATGAGTACGAGGAAGTAAGTCTCGATGATTATGAAGAAGAGATGGATGATTATCAGGAGGAAGAGTTAGAGGATTCCAAGGAAGAAACGGATGAGTATGAGGGTGAATCCGATGATTACGAGGAAGAGGATCTGGATGAGTATGAGGATGAATCCGATGATTACGAGGAAGACGAATTAGAGGAATATGAAGAAGAGGAACTGGACGTTTACGGGGACGAATTAGATGACTATGAAGAGGACGAGTTTGAGATAGATGAAGAAGACCTTTTCACAGAAACAGAAGAGTCTCAGGTATCCGGGGGAATGACGGCTGATCTGAGAAAGCTGATGGAAGAACTGGAGGCAGGCAAAACAGAGGAAGAAGAAAAGTTTGCTCCGGTAGAGCCAGAGGATTTCTTTGATGAGGAAGAACCAGAAGAGTTTGAGGAAGAGCCGGAAGACGAAGTTTCTGAAGGCGCATCCGAGGAAGCAGTTGAGGAAGAAGATGTTCAGGAAGAGTTCGAAGAAGAGGAACTGACGATTGAAGAGCCGAGCGAGGAAGAGATTCAGAAGAGAATCAAAAAAGGAAAAGGCGGAGTTCCTTTTGATACGGGATTTGTAGTAACCGGAAGATATGATCTGAGTGCGACCAGCGAGATCGGGCTTCGCGCGGGACTTACCGAGGAGCAGAAGAAATTGTTCTCTTATTTTGTACCGGTACGCGGCATGAGTGAACAGATTGTGGAGGTTCTGGATAATGACCGAAGAGAGAAACGGGAGGGGACTTCCCGCACCGGAAATATTATGGTCATCGGTCAGAAGGGCTCCGGTAAAACGGTGCTTGCTGTTGATATTGTAAAGGCGATTCAAAAACAGCGTAATCTGAAACAGGGCAAGGTTGCGATCGTTACGGGTGAATCTCTGAATAAGAAAGAGCTTCCGAGCATTATACAGAAGCTTCGCGGCGGCGCAATCATTATTGAGAAGGCTGGCAAACTGAATGCAAGGACGGTAAGGGAACTGAATCACCTGATGGAAAAGAAGACCGGCGAGCTTCTGGTAGTTCTGGAGGATCAGAGAAAACCGCTTGAGAAGTTATTCACAGCGAATCCGGCATTTAAGAAGAAGTTTACATCCAGATTGGAGCTTCCGACATTTATCAATGACGAGCTGGTAACCTTTGGTCAGACTTATGCGAAAGAGAATGGCTATAAGCTGGATGAGATGGGTATTCTGGCACTGTACAGCCGGATTGATGTTATGCAGAGAGAGGATCATTCCGTAACCGTTGCAGAGGTTAAGGAGATTATGGACGAAGCGATTGATCATTCTCAGAAGGCCAATGTAAAGCATTTTGCAAGAAGAGTATTCGGTAAGGGAACAGATGCTTCCGACCGCATTATTCTGAAAGAGGATGATTTTAGAATTTAATATTCAGAAATTTGTCGAAGAAGCGAAGAGTTTTGAGCAAGTTACGGCTCAAAACTCTTTCTTTTTATAGATTTATAAGCTATAATTAATTTATCAAATATTACCGGGTAAGAGGGTGGAAATATGGCAGAAAAGAATCATGTAAAAGCATATGAAATCGGAGATCTGGACCATTATCTGTTTGGTCAGGGAAATCATTATGAGATTTATAAAAAGCTGGGAGCACATCCTGTCAGGGATGGCAGAGAGAAAGGTGTGTACTTTGCAGTATGGGCGCCGAATGCGAAGTCGGTGTCAGTAATCGGAGAATTTAATGAGTGGGACAGGACCGCGAATGTGATGGAGCGTACGGAGCCGCTTGGGATCTATACCTGTTTTGTGCCGGATGTGGAAGAATATACGATGTACAAGTATTGCATCGAGACCTATACAGGAGAATATGTGAACAAAGCGGACCCCTTTGCAAGCCATGCAGAGCTGAGACCGGGAACTGCATCTAAGGTGTTTGATCTTACTAAGATTAAGTGGACCGACAAAGCCTGGATGGAGCAGCGCAGAAAATGGAAACACACAGAGAAGCCGATGTCTGTATATGAGGTACATATCGGTTCATGGAGAAAGCATCCGGAAGATGAGGATGGATTTTATAATTACCGTGAATTTGCAGTAGAGATTGCCAAGTATATAAAGAATATGGGCTATACGCATATTGAATTGATGGGAATTGCAGAGCATCCGTTTGATGGCTCCTGGGGATATCAGGTGACAGGGTACTTTGCGCCGACTGCCCGTTATGGAACGCCGGAGGATTTTGCGTGGATGATCAATTATCTGCACAAGAATAAGATTGGCGTGATTCTGGATTGGGTTCCGGCTCATTTCCCGCGGGACGCACATGGACTTGCGAATTTTGACGGAACACCGGTATTTGAATATGCTGATCCGAGAAAGGGAGAGCATCCGGATTGGGGAACCAAGGTATTTGATTTCGGTAAGAATGAGGTTCAGAACTTCCTGATTTCCAATGCGCTTTACTGGATAGAGTATTTCCACATTGACGGACTCCGTGTGGATGCGGTAGCGTCAATACTTTATCTTGACTATGGCAGGAAGGATGGAGAATGGGTGGCCAATGAATATGGCGGCAATAAGAATCTGGAGGCGATTGGATTCTTCAAGCATCTGAACTCCGTTGTGCTTGGACGGAATCCGGGGGCGGTAATGATTGCAGAGGAATCTACCGCATGGCCGCAGGTTACCGACAAAGTGGAGAATGACGGTCTGGGATTCAGTTTAAAATGGAATATGGGATGGATGCATGATTTCACAGAATATATGAAGCTTGATCCGATTTTCCGTAAAGGCGCACATTACAATATGACATTTGCCATGAGCTATGCATACAGTGAGAGATATATTCTGGTACTTTCTCACGATGAGGTGGTACACTTGAAATGTTCTATGCTCAATAAGATGCCGGGATTAGGATTTGACAAATTTGCAAATCTGAAGGCGGCCTATGCATTTATGATGGGACATTCAGGTAAGAAGCTTCTGTTTATGGGACAGGAATTTGCGCAGCTTCGCGAGTGGAGCGAGGCGAGAGAGCTTGATTGGTATCTGCTTGAGGAGGAACCGCATCAGCAGATTCAGAACTGGGTGAGAGATCTTCTTCATCTGTACAAGCGCAGAAAAGCATTTTATGAGCTGGATAATTCATGGGAAGGCTTTGAGTGGATTAATGCGGATGACAAGGACAGAAGCATTTACAGTTTTATCCGTCATGCAAATGGCGGCAGGCAGAATCTCCTGTTTGTATGCAACTTTACACCGATTGCAAGAGATGACTATCGTGTAGGTGTACCGAGACGCAAACAGTACAGGCTGATTCTGAACAGCGATGACGCGAAATACGGCGGAAGCGGAGCAGAGCGTCCGACCGTTTATAAAGCGGAAAAGTCCGAATGTGACGGAAGACCATTCTCCTTCGCGTATTCACTTCCAGCTTATGGCGTAGCAATATTTGAATATTAGCGCATAGCGACGAACGCAGATTCACCGGAACAGCGATCAGACTGTTTACAGGCTGGAAGCTGTGCCGGTGAATCTATGTGAGTGCAACGGAAAGGGAGAAACCGAAGGTTTCGAGCTTGGCGTTCGGAGCGTAAAAAGCGGCGAACAGACGAAAAAACTTTAGGAGACGAAAGAATGCGATTAAGAAATATACCGCGTGCAGAGGGTGTGCTACAAGCGCACCCTATTGTAATGAAAGAAGAGACTACATATAAAGGAAAATGGAAGCAGGAATTTGGAAATAATAATCCAATACATATTGAAATTGGTATGGGAAAGGGTCAGTTTCTGCTTGCGCTGGCAGATCAGAATCCGGGAATCAATTATATTGGTATTGAGCGTTATTCCAGTGTTTTGCTTCGGGCAGTGGAAAAATATGAGGAATTTTGCGGAAGGGATGGGATGCTGGGCGTGGAGCCAGGAGAGATGCGTCCGCTGAAGATTGACGGGAGGCTTCCGAATATACGGTTTGTCTGTATGGATGCGGCGGATATTGCAGATGTATTTGCGCAGGATGAGGTGGCGAAAATATATCTGAACTTTTCAGACCCGTGGCCGAAGAAGCGTCATGCGAGAAGAAGGCTCACATCCAGAGAGTTTTTGGGAAGATATCAACAGATTATGGATGATGAGGGCGTGGTGGAATTTAAGACGGATAACCATGATCTGTTCCAGTTTTCCCTGGAAGAAGTGGAAGCGGCCGGATGGAAGCTGGAAGCTTATACCTGGGATCTTCATAATGACGAGAAGATGAATCGGGGAAATGTTATGACGGAGTATGAAGCGAAATTTTCTTCTATGGGCAATTCTATTCACAAGTTGATTGCAACGAGATAAGCTGTAGGGAGTATACTGTAATAAGAGGTGATAAAAGTGATTCATTTGACAGCAAAAAATTTTCTGATAGAGGCAAAACGCTGCAGAGGCCCGGTAGTTGTGATGTTCTATGCGGTCTGGTGCGGAAAATGTGCTATGATGAAGCCGATCGTAGAGCAGCTGGAGAGGCGTTACTATGACCGAATAAAATTCTGCGAGGTAGAGGTGGACGAATCTGCTGTACTGGCGGCAGAATATGGGGCAGATATTGTTCCGACTTTTGTGACATTCCGGGATGGAGAGATGTTCAGTATTATGCAGGGCGTGATTCAGGAGGAGACTTTTGAAGAGCGTGTCAAAGAGCTTTTGTAGAAATATTTATGAAATTCATAAGAAAAGATTCATGTACTTTTTAAAAAGATTGTGCTATATTATGTGGAAGATAAAGATAAGCTTATCGAATAATTAAAAGGGGAAAAGCATCTATAAGACGATGCCGGTAAGGAAGATTATGAAAATGAAGAGAGTTCTGCCGCTTTTTATGGCAGCGGCAGTAATGGCAACAAGTGTTCCGTTTGCGGCAAGCGCATCCGATACAGCAGATGAAACGGCGGTGCAGACGGAAGAAGGAACAGCGGAAGTGACGGAGGGAACCGACGGGGACACTGTAACCGAGGGTACGGGAGAGAATGGAACCGACGGAGCTGCCGTCGAAAACGGAACTGGAAATGACGGAACACAGACCGGTGATACTGAGCCGGTGGAGGAACAGACATCGGAGATCATCGAAGGCGATCAGGTAGATACGGACAATGTTGTTACGCTTGGAGAGAACCTGACAGAAGAGCAGAGAGCGGCAATGTATGATTATTTTGGAACCTCTGCAGATAAGGTGAGAACGATCATTGTTACACATGCTGATGAAGTAAAATATATGGAAGGCATTGCTACTGCCGAGCAGATCGGACCGACAACCAACAGCTGTGCATATGTTGAACCCACAGAATCTGGTGGAATCAAGGTTAAGACAGCAAACCTGAACTATGTGACCAGTACGATGATTGCAAGTACACTGACAACAGCAGGCATGGAGAACTGTAATGTTATTGCGGCATGTCCTTTTGAAGTATCCGGAACCGGTGCATTGACCGGAATTATCATGGCGTATGAGACAGCCAGCGGAGAGAATCTGGATGAAGGTAAAAAGGAAGCTGCGATGGAAGAGCTGATTACGACAGGAAATCTGTCAGATGCTATCGGTTCTGAGCTGGCTACAGAGGTTATGAATGAGGTTAAGACGGAGATTATTGACCAGGGCCTGACAGATCCGGAAGAGATCGGGGCAGCAGTGGATGAGATTGCAGCCAATCATGACGTGACCTTAACAGAGGATCAGAGACAGCAGATCGTTTCTCTGATGGAGAAGATTTCTCAGTATGATTATGATCTGGATGCTATTAAGAAAACACTGGATAGTCTGAATGGCAAAGTTGGCGCGCTGGAAAATGTATGGAACTCTATTAAGAGCTTTTTCGTGGGATCTGGAGATGGAATCCTGAGTGAAACCAATGATGCGGCGCTGGGCCAGAATGTACTGACAGACAGTACCGTCAGCGAAGGCGGATTTAAGGATGGTTTAATTACAAGAATATTAAATCTCTTTAAAAAAGATGAATAGGTTTTAGAAAATGAAATTTGCGCGGAAGGGTGAAGACCTAACGCGCAAATTTTTTATGCAGCCAGAAAAGTCAGATCATTGGCGGCAGAAAAAGCGGAAGCTCCGGCGGAAAACAGGTGAAGATGAAAAACAATAAGATCGTAACGGTCCACCACAGGAAAATATTCAGCGGGGTCTGACGGTGGAAGAGTCTGCCCAATTTAGAGGATGTGCGGTAAGCAATGACGACACCGATAAAAAAGAGCAGAATATCTATGACGACAAAGCTTTTTCCAAGGATGCCGCTATACCCGTAATACAGAATAATAATCGATAACATACCTGCCCATACTCCGGCAAATCGAGAACCAAAAAAGGCAGCGGCATCAGGACGCCGAAAGTAATATTCCACCAGTGAAAACAGGAGGAATGGGAAGAACAGAAGCTTCATATGTTCCCAGACGGATTCGTTTACAGGAGCAATCAAAGCTGTTACCGGATTCTGATCTGAGAATTCATATAAGAAGTGGTTCAGACTTCCCAAAATCATAGTAAAGAGTATGTAAGGAACATCCTTACGCCGTATAAAACGATACATATGCAGCCCTCCATGTTATTTATTCTATGCGCATGGAGATTGGTGTATGAGTGGGAAAAACCGCAGAAATCAAGGATTTACGGGAAGTTAAGCCATGAAATAAAAAGAAAAATGAAAAAATTAAGAAAAACACTTGCTTTTTTGTGAAATATCCGATATAATAGCTCTTGCGTCACGGAGAAAAGGACGAAAAATAGAAGCGCGATTAGCTCAGCTGGCAGAGCACCTGACTCTTAATCAGGGTGTCCAGGGTTCGAACCCCTGATCGCGCATTTTAAAATCGCTGTTTTTACAACCATCGCGAGTTGTGGGGACGGCGGTTTTTTTTGCCTGCATAGAATAGGGAATGACCTTCTTGTGATTGACGCAGGAAGGGCGTAAGGGATATAATATTTATATGAAGTAATTGCAAAAAATGAAGGATATGCAGGATTCTTTTTTTGTACATTTAAAATAGAATAAATAATTAATAAACTATAATAAATTTTTGTAAAAAATCCATATTGAAAAAACAATTTCGTAAGATTATAATATGCAATTGGTAAAATACAAAGGAAAGACAGGTAGAGAAATATGGCAGCACAAATTGCAGCAGTTATTATCTTTTTGATAATGTTTTTATTGATTATTATGGATAAGATTGAGCGGCATATCATTACCCTGGGATGCGCGGTGCTTACGATGGTTCTGGTGTTTGGAATATGTATGCACAGCATGACAGCTCTGACAGAGACTCTGAATGTGGCGCAGATATTTACGAAGGGCTTCTGGTATGCGGCGGGAGAGACATCGGAAAGCTCTTCAGGAATCAACTGGGCGACAATTATCTTCATCGCAGGCATGATGATCATGGTTGAAGGTATGGCCGCAGCAGGATTCTTCCGGTGGCTTTGCATGACGATTGCAAAGGCGGTAAAATACAAGGTGATTCCGATTTTTATTACGTTTATGATCATGTCGGCGGTACTTGCGATGTTCATTGACAGCATTACGGTTATCCTGTTTTTGGCGGCGGTAACGCTGGAGCTTTCGCAGCTTCTGCATTTTAACCCGGTGCCGATGATTCTGTCAGAGATATTCTGTGCGAATCTGGGGGGCTCCGCAACCATGTGTGGAGATCCGCCGAACATTATTATTGGTACTTCTCTGCAGCTTACATTTGCAGATTTTATTTCAAATACAGGTGTGTTGGCAGCAGCTTCACTGGTTCTGGTTGTAATCTTTTTCTATTTCTGCTTCCGCAGGGAGCTGACAGTAGGAACGGAGGATGTGGGAGCGGAGGTTCAGCGTCCGGACCCAAAGGAAGCAATTACAGACAGGAAAAGCTTTGCCATCAGCACAGTGATCTTCCTGTGCGCGATTGTTCTGCTGGTAACACATGCACAGACAGGACTTACTGTAGCGACGATTGGTCTGGGAATTGCGATTCTGACACTGATTGCAGCAGGCAGGAATGTTGGGAATGTTTTAAAGGGTGTGGATTACAAAACCTTATTGTTCTTTATCGGATTGTTTGTGGTAGTCGGCGGTTTGGAGCAGACCAGAATTCTGGAGCTGATTGCGGCGTTTATTGGTAAGATCAGCGGCGGTAACCTTCATGTAATGATAGCAATCATTATCTGGGTATCTGCAGTTGCCAGCGCGTTTGTAGACAACATCCCATTTGCGGCGACGATGGTTCCGGTAATTAAAAGTCTGGCAGCAGTCAACGGTGTGGATATCGAAACACTTGCCTGGGGATTATCCATGGGAACGGATATCGGAGGCAATGCTACTCCAATCGGTGCGTCCGCTAACGTAGTAGGAATGTCAGTGGCAGCGAGAGAAGGACATATCATTGGATGGGGCAGATACTGCAAGGCTGCGGTGCCTGCAACAATCATTGTGTTAGTCGTTGTAACAGCAGGTATCTGGCTGCGGTATTGTTAATTCAGAAAGGAATGATTGTATGGAAGAGAAGAAACAGTTGATTATCTCGGTAGGACGTGAATTCGGAAGCGGAGGTCATGAGATTGCAGAGGAACTGGCAAAAAGATTTCATTTGCCATTCTACGATTATCATTTGATCGGCGAGATAGCAGCAGGCAAGAAGATTGATGTGAAGACACTGGAGAGATTTGATGAATTGCCGAAGATACCATTCTTTTCCAGAACTGTAAAGGGATACAGCAACTCTCCTCAGGAAAATATCGCGAATATGCAGTTTGAATATTTAAAGAAAAAGGCGGCGGCCGGTGAGTCCTTTGTAATTGTGGGACGATGCTCTGAGACCATTCTGAAGGGGAATCCAGGTCTGATCAGCATCTTTGTCCTTGGTGATATTGAAGCGAAGGTTGACCGGGTAACAGAGCGGGAGCATGTTTCCAGAATTGAAGCGGAAGAGATGATTGCCAGACATGACCGGAAGAGAAAGACTTACCACAACCACTATTGCAGAGGTAAGTGGGGAGATTCCAGAAACTACGATATTTCTATCAACAGTAGCAAGCTGGGAACGCTGGGAACGGTTGATATGCTGGAGGAATATATCAGGAGAAGAATCGGGAAATAAAGCTTGCCAAAGTGGGTTTGCAGAACTATAATGGAACTTGAAGAAATGAATAACGTTACGGGGAGCTGGCGTATCAAGCCGGCTGAGAGGAGACTGAAGGTCTCGACCCATAACCTGATTTGGATAATGCCAACGTAGGGAATGATGATCAATGATTTTAAGAGATGCCTTACGGCGTCTCTTTTTTCATGTTGTAAACTCCTTTCATTGGCGGAAAGGAAGAGAATGATGAGAGATTACACAACGCAGATGGATGCGGCGAGAAGAGGAATTGTAACGCCGGAGATTGAGGTGGTTGCGAAGAAGGAGCATATGACGAGCGAGGCGCTGATGAAGCTGGTGGCAGAGGGTAAGGTTGTAATTTGCGCAAATAAGAACCATACCAGTCTGAACCCGGAGGGAGTTGGCAGTATGCTTCGCACCAAGATTAATGTCAATCTGGGAGTATCGAGAGACTGCAAGGACTATGATATTGAAATGCAGAAAGTGATGAGTGCGGTAGAGATGGGGGCGGAGGCTATTATGGACCTGTCCAGCCACGGGGACACTCAGCCGTTTCGCAGAAAGCTGACCAGTGAATGCCCGGCAATGATCGGTACGGTTCCGGTCTATGACAGTGTAATTCATTATCAGCGAGATCTGGCGACCCTGTCGGCAAAGGATTTCATCGATGTGATTCGGATGCATGCCGAAGATGGCGTTGATTTTGTAACGCTGCACTGCGGAATCACAAGGAAAACGATTGACCAGATTAAAAAGCATAAGCGTAAAATGAACATTGTAAGCCGGGGAGGAAGCTTGGTATTTGCCTGGATGAGCATGACCGGAGAGGAGAATCCGTTTTATGAATATTATGATGAAATTCTGGACATCTGCGAGGAATACGATGTAACGATTTCTCTGGGAGATGCCTGCAGGCCGGGGTGCCTTGCAGATGCTTCCGATGTGTGCCAGATTGAAGAGCTGGTACGGTTAGGAGAGCTGACAAAGCGCGCCTGGGCTCACAATGTACAGGTCATGGTCGAGGGACCGGGGCATGTGCCGCTTGATCAGGTGGCTGCAAATATGAAGATACAGCAGAGTATCTGTATGGGTGCGCCATTCTATGTACTGGGGCCGATTGTCACAGATATCGCGCCGGGGTATGATCATATTACCAGCGCTATCGGCGGAGCAGTAGCAGCCATGAGCGGAGCTGCATTCCTGTGCTATGTTACCCCGGCGGAGCATCTTGCGCTGCCGAATGTGGAAGATGTAAAGCAGGGAATCATTGCCTCTAAGATCGCAGCCCATGCGGCCGACATTGCCAAAGGGATACCGGGAGCCAGGGATATCGACGATAAGATGGCGGATGCCAGAAGGAAGCTGGATTGGGACGAGCAGTTTGCATGTGCGCTGGATCCGGAGACAGCGAAGGCAATCCGCGACAGCAGAAGCCCCGAGGAGGATCACAGCGATACCTGCAGCATGTGCGGCAAGTTCTGTGCGGTGAGAAGTATGAATAAAGCATTGGCCGGAGAGTATATCGATATTCTGTAATAGGAATCAGTTTTATAAATAGTCTGCAAAAAAGGGAGAGGCTGCATAAGGAAGCGGCTTCTCCCTTCTATGTGTGAGGACATTGGTATGGCAATTGAAAAAATGATAGGTTTATGTTACATTAATACAAGATTCATGGAGGGAAAAGATAATGGCAATTCATAATAGGTCACATAGTAATCATGCACTTATGTCACTAAACAGGGCACGTAAAGATGATGCGCCAAAACACAAAACAGCAAAAGATTTTATAAGGCCTAAGGAGCCTGTTATTATTCTTAACATCATGGATTGCTGTGACTTTTTAGGACAACTGCCAGATGAATCTGTTCAGCTGATTTGCTTGGACCCACCCTACAATCTTGAACTTGCCGGTTGGGATATTTATGAGAATTATATTGAATGGGCGGCAAAGTGGTTAGATGAGGCATATAGGGTTTTATCCAAAACGGGCAGTTTGATTATTTTTGGCGGTATTCAGTTTCGGGATGCTAAGTCAGGTGACCTGATTGATATTATTCATCATGCAAGATATAATACAAAATTCAAATTGGTTAATACGATCATTTGGTATTACAAAAACGGAATGTCTGCACATAGATATTTTGCAAACAGACACGAAGAAGCTATTTGGCTGGTAAAGTCAAATGAGTATTATTTCGATCTGGATTCGGTAAGAGTTCCCTACTCCAAAGAGGAGTTAAGAAAAGCACTAAAAGATAAAAGACTGAATCCGGAAAACACTAAAAAGGGTAAGAATCCGACGAATGTATGGCAGATTGGAAGACTTAACGGCAATAGTAAAGAACGGGTTGGACATCCGACACAGAAGCCGGTGGAAATCATTGAACGCATGGTAAAATCCCTTTCCTATCCAGGTTCGGTTGTGCTTGATTTTTTCGCTGGAAGCGGTACTGTTGGAAGGGTTTGTATTGCGGAAGGCCGTCACTGCTTATTATGTGACAGTGACAAAATGTCCAATGAATATTTCAGCAGGCATATTGACTTAATGAAGAAACTGGGGCAGAACCCGAAATTCAACCGTGTTGAAACCATAGATGAATTTTTTAGGGCAGTATCCGAATAAGAAATAATATTTTGGAAAATATTGTGTATTTGTGATATAACAATAGAAGTATGTGAAATATGTGGAAATAGCAGGGAGTTGTTTGAGTGTATGAAAGAGAAAAGGGAAAATAAACATTTGATTCGGCGTTTCTGGCCCTATCAGAGGAAGTATATAAAAACGGTCATTCTGGATCTGTTCTGCGCGGCGCTGACCTGCCTGTGTGATCTGGTGCTTCCGCTGATTCTTAGGACGATCACCAATCTGGCGATGAATGATCTTGCGGCCCTTACGGTGTCGCTGGTGCTGAAGCTTGCAGCCCTGTATTTGGTGCTTCGCCTGATTGATGCCGCGGCTCAGTATTTTATGGCGGATATGGGACACGTAATGGGGGTATATATCGAGACGGATATGAGGCAGGATGCCTTTGATCACCTGCAAAGGCTGGGATATACCTATTATTCCAACACCAAAATTGGACAGATCATGGGGCGGATTACTAATGATCTGTTTGACGTAACGGAATTTTCCCATCACTGTCCGGAGGAATTTTTTATTGCAGGCTTAAAATTTGTGGTCAGCTTTAGTATTCTGTGTACTTACAGCGTACCGCTGACGCTGATTATTTTCCTGTGCGTGCCGCTGATGGCGGTGGCTTCCATTCATCTGAACCGAAAGCTTCAATCGGTATTCCGCAGACAGCGTGTCCAGATTGGGGAGCTGAACGCCCAGATTGAGGATAGCCTGCTGGGGGAGCGTGTAGTCAAGGCCTTTGGTGTTGAAGAACAGGAGAAGCAGAAATTCGCTAAGGGAAATGATGACTTTATGCGGATTAAGAAGCATACTTACAAATACATGGCACTGTTCCAGTGTTCGACCAGATTGTTTGACGGTCTGATGTATCTGGTGGTGATTCTTGGCGGCGGTCTCTTTGTAACTCATGGAAGGATTACGCCGGGAGATCTGGTAGCCTATGTGCTCTATGTGTCTACGCTGATTGCTACCATCCGCAGGATTGTGGAATTTGCAGAGCAGTTCCAGAGAGGTATGACTGGTATCGAGCGTTTTTTTGAGGTTATGGACGCAGAGGTTGAGATTGAGGATGAGCCGGATGCAGTGCCGCTTCAGGTGCAGAACGGAATGATTGAGCTGAAGGACGTCTGCTTTGAGTATCCGGATGATCATAATCAGGTGTTGAACCACCTGAACCTGCGGATTGACGCGGGAGAGCGCGTGGCGCTTGTGGGCCCGTCGGGCGGTGGAAAGACTACCCTGTGTAACTTGATACCGAGATTTTATGATGTGACTTCCGGTGAGATCGCGATTGATGGACAGAATATCCGGAAGGTAACGCTGAAGAGCCTGAGAGACGCCATCGGTATTGTGCAGCAGGATGTTTATCTGTTCAGCGGCAGCGTGGCGGAGAACATTGCTTACGGCAAGCCGGATGCCAGCCGGGAGGAGATCAGACAGGCAGCAGTGATGGCCGGAGCGGATGAGTTTATCCGGGAATTGAAGGAAGGATACGATACCTATGTAGGAGAACGCGGCGTGAAGCTGTCCGGCGGGCAGAAGCAGCGCATTTCCATTGCCAGAGTATTTCTTAAGAATCCGCCGATCCTGATTTTGGACGAGGCTACCAGTGCGCTGGATAACGAGAGTGAGATGCTGGTAGGTCAGAGCCTGGAGAAGCTTGCGAAGGGACGGACGACATTGACGATCGCCCATAGGCTGACTACCATCAAGGACTATGACCGTATTCTGGTTCTGGAAGGGGACGGTATTGCAGAGTGGGGAAACCACGAAGAGCTGTTGGCGAAAAAAGGAATCTATTATCATCTCTGGAACCAGAGCTTCTGACGCTTTGCTGTGCGGCAAGAAGTATCTTACAAAAAGTATCTTCTGTATAAATCTATTGAGAAATCATGCGCTCGGTGCTATAATGTCACCGAGCGTTATTTGTTTTGGTCATGAGTCGAAGAGACTCATACTTGCACGAAAATGCATCACAGAATCTCATACTTCTAATACATAAATGGTACATAGCAGAAGCAGGTGCTGACCGTTTGGCGGCAACCGAAAAGAAGCTGTGATTTTTTGCTGTATAGACATATGGATATACGGCCAAATGTTCCGTGCAGTCATTTCCATGCAGAAATCGCTCATCTTTCCCCATAATAAAAGGCTGAAAGACAGGGGACGCTATCAGTGCGCCGTTTTATCAGCAGAAAAGGAGATTTAATGATGACAACGACAACAAAAACAAACACAAGTGGAAACACGCGCTACATGGTAGAGCTGGCTCTGATGATCGCCATTATCTTTATCATGGCATTTACACCGCTGGGATACCTGAGAACACCGGGACTTTCCATTACATTTCTGACGGTTCCGGTAGCAGTAGGCGCCATGATTCTGGGGCCAAAGGGCGGAGCGGTCTGCGGTCTTGCATTTGGCATTACCAGCCTGATGCAGTGTTTTGGAACCAGCGCATTTGGAGCAATGCTTCTTGGCATTAACCCATTTGGGACAGCATTTACCTGCATTGTTCCCAGAGTGCTGGAGGGACTTTTATGCGGATTGATTTTTCAGGCAGTGCGGGCGAAGAAAAAGAATCTTGCCTATTTTATCGGCGGACTTTCCTGCCCGGTGCTGAATACAATCCTGTACATGTCTTCCCTTGTGCTGTTCTTCTATAATACGGATTATATTCAGGGATTTGTGGATACTCTTGGTGTGTCCAATCCGTTTACTTTCGTGGTAGCATTTGTTGGCGCTCAGGGAGCAATTGAGGCTGTTGTTTGTACGGTTGTAGCAGCTGCTGTTGCGCGTGCTCTTGCAGCAGCGCTGAAAACGGTATAGGAATCTGCAAATCATAAGCACTAGGAGGTGCAGTATGGAGCGAGACGTTATTGTACAGGAGATTTCAATCAGGGATATAGAGGGGCTTCGTATTGGAAATGCTCAGAATAATGAGGCAAAGACCGGAGTGACGGTTCTGATGTTTGATAAGGGAGCCCGGGTTGGTGTGGACGTCAGCGGAGGCGGACCGGCTTCCAGAGAGACCAGGCTGGCAGAGCCGCTGACTGCAGATAATCCGGTAAATGCAATTGTGCTTTCCGGCGGCTCGGCATATGGGCTGGCGGCAGCAGATGGCGTGATGCGTTATCTGGAAGAGCGGGGAATTGGCTTTGATACGGGATTTGCCAAGGTGCCGCTGGTATGTCAATCCTGCATTTATGATCTGGGAATTGGATGTGCCGACATAAGACCGGATGCAGAGATGGGCTACGCGGCATGTAAGGATGCGGAGAGAAACCATCCGGAGTGTGGGAATACAGGCGCAGGCTGTGGGGCCACGGTCGGCAAGCTCTATGGAATGGGGCGGGCTTCTAAGGCAGGAATTGGTATCCATGCAGTGAAGGTCGGCAGTCTTGTGATGGCAGCCGTGGTAGTGGTAAACGCACTGGGAGACATTTTTGATCCGTCTGACGGTAGTCAGATAGCCGGACTGCGGACAGAAGATGGAAGTGCATTTACAAGCACCGCCCGGGAAATTTACAAGATCAGCAGGCGGACGAATTTGTTTACGGGAAATACCACGATCGGAGCAATCATAACCAACGGACAGTTTGCGAAGGCAGAGATGAGCAAGATCGCTTCTATGGCAAGAAACGGATATGCAAGATGTATCAATCCGGTGGGAACGATGGCGGATGGGGATACAATATACGCGGCTTCCATAGGCGATGTGAAAGCAGATATCAATATGGCGGGAACACTGGCGGCAGAGGTTATGGCGGAAGCAATTGTAAAGGCGGTTCAGGCAGAGTGAGCGAGTAAAGGATTGCAAGTATTATAAAGCGCATAACCGGATTTGGAGGAATCCGGTTATGCGCTTTTTATCTTCTCATTTGCGTTAAAGAGTATTCAAATTGTGTGGTGAGATAATGGGTGGTAAATAATTCAACGGGCATTTCTTCCTCTTTATATCTTCCGTATGTCAATCCGGAGGAATACAGCAGAGGCGTATCTTTACTTATATTTAGGTAGTTCATCACTTCATCGTAGGCAGGCACTGCTTTTAATTTCAGAAAAGTGGTGAGAATTTTTACGTGATAATTTTCCTCCAAAATTTTATAAAGAGAGTTTTCCTTAAAGTCATAAGTTTCGATATCCATAAATAGACGATAAGGAAGAGTGGTTCTGGTATAGCAAAGGGGATGACCGCTTGCATAATAAATTCGTTCCAGATAAAAAACCGGATCGGCTTTTTGAAGCTGGAGCTTATCAGCCTCCTCGGGAGTACAGATACGAAGCTCTGCTTTTAAAACTTCGCGGGTTGGTGTCATTCCCTGCCGTATAATTTCCTCCGTGTAGCTGGAAATGGAGGTCAGTTCCTGTAATTTTGTGGTTCCTTTGACACAGGTGCGCTTCCCCTGCATTTTTTCAATATAACCCTGATGATATAGTTCATCAATTGCGCGTCGGACGGTGACACGACTAACTCCGTAAATCTCGATAAGGTCGGATTCGCTTGGCAGTTCATCTCCGGGTATGAGTTCGCCGGATTGTATTTTCTGAATTAGGTTCTGTTCAATCACCGCATATTTAGGGAGTTTCTTTTCATTTTCTTTTTTCAATTTGTTTTACCTCACAACTGTTCTGTACATCTTAAAAGTCTTTTTCCTAAATTATAATTAGAAAAGATAAGAAAAGCAAACATATTATTATAAGTTTTGATAAAACAATATAAGTGTTGTGAAAAATAGACAAAAACGGTGTGTTAAGTTTTGCTATTATTACAACTTGAAAATATAAGTAAATATGCTTATTATAATAAGTGAAAGGAGATGTATTAATATGAGGAACAAGGTGTTAGGAGTTTTGTACGGAATGGCCATTGGTGATGCAATGGGAATGCCGCCGGAATTGTGGAGCAGAAAAAGGGTGATGGAACATTATGGAAGGATTGAGGGGTTCCTGGATGGATGCCCGGAAAATGCAATTTCTTATCAGTACAAGGCCGGGCAATTTACCGATGATACTAGTCAGGCACTGACAATACTGGATAGTCTGATAGAGACAAATTTTAGACCTGATAGTCAGAACATCGCCACGCATATTTTGGAATGGGCAGACCGGGAAAATGCATTTGAAAATAACATTCTAGGTCCCACATCGAAAGTAACGCTTGGCCTGTTTCGGGAAGGTAAAAGTGCAAAGGAGTTTTCTGATGAGGCAGTATCAAATGGAGCGGCAATGCGGATTGCACCAATTGGAACGTTATTTAGAGCAGATCAGAAGGAGGCTCTGTGCCGTTATGTGGCAGAAGTTTCCCAGGTAACGCACACGAGTGATGTGACGATAGCAGGGGCGTCTATGATTGCCATGGCAGTTGCATCGGCAGTAGAGAATGGAGACAGGGAGCAGATGATTGAGGATGCTCTGCTGGTGGAAGAGTATGCAATGTCTTTGGGCGCATCAACGCCAAGTCCGTCTCTTGGAGCCAGAACCAGATTAGGGGTGTGGCTTGCGAAAGAGTATAGGAATGATGAAGACGCATTTTTGGAGCATTTATATAATTTGGTGGGAGCGGGAGTCAATACGTCAGAATCCGTACCCGCGGCGCTGGCAATTGCTTATTACAGCTTTGATGTAAAAAAATGTGCTTTAATGTGTGCAAATCTCGGCGGTGACACCGACACAATCGGGGCCATGGCAACGGCAATCTGTGGGGGAGCACATGGTGCGGAGGCAATCCCGACAGACTATACGGATATGATTAAAAAGGCAAATGGGGTAAGTATGGAGCCATATGCAGAAGCGATTCTGAAGAGAAGGGGGACATTATAATGGGTAAGAAGTGTTTAGTTATTGGGGCTGCAATGTTGGATATTATTATGGAAATTGACCGTCTTCCAAAATCCGGGGAGGATGTGTATGCAGGAGCACAGAGCATGACGGTCGGAGGGTGCGCGTATAATGTGGCAGATATTATGAAGCATTTTAAAGTGGAGCACACATTCTTTGCACCGGTAGGAACCGGAATGTATGCGGGATTTGTTGAGAAGGAGCTTGAGAGAACCGGACACAGGAGCGTAGTTAAATCAGAGAATACAGATAACGGATATTGTCTCTGTATGGTAGAAGCGGATGGAGAGAGGACATTCCTGACTTTGCCGGGCATTGAGTGTCGTTTTGAAAAAGAATGGTTTGATCAGCTAAATGCGGAGGAATATGATTCTGTTTACGTCAGCGGCTATGAGCTGGAGGGAGAGGGAGGAAGTGTGATTCTGGATTTCCTGGAAGCACATCCTGAGTTGACGGTATATTATGCACCGGGGCCGAGAATTACGTATATTTCTGATGAGAAGAGAGAGAGGATGACGGCTTTATCGCCAGTTGTACATCTCAATGAAATGGAAGCTCTGACCTTTACAAAAAAGGAAGAAGTAGAAGCAGCAGCATATACGCTCGCGAAGAAAACAAAAAATACGGTCATTGTTACTCTTGGGGCCAAAGGAGTATACCTTATGGAAAATGGAGAGGGGAAGGTAATTCCTTCGGCCAAAGCAGAGGTTGTGGATACGATAGGCGCAGGAGATTCTCATATTGGGGCGATTATGTCTATGCGGGCGCTGGGAGCAGATTTCGAGACGGCGGTACGAACAGCGAATAAAGTATCGGCGATGGTAGTAGGGGTGAAAGGGCCAACATTAACAGCAGAGGAATTTGAGAAAGGAAATTTGAGAAATGGAAAGAATTAAAAGGATTTTTGCAGGATGGAGTAAATTTGAGATTACATGGCTGGTGTTGTCGACGGTCATTATGATTGTACTGAGTATCATATGGGGCGATAGTACGCTTGCTCTGATTAGTGGAATTACCGGAATTTTAGGTGTTGTATTAGCGGCAAAGGGAAAAGTGAGTACATATTTCTTTGCAACGATTAATGTGGCAATCTATGCGTTTCTTACTTTTAATAATCATTTATACGGGGAATTTATGCTGAATGCATTTTATTATATCCCGATGAATTTTGTGGGGTTCTATCTCTGGTCCAGACATAAGAATGAAGAAAGCGGTGAGGTGGAAGGCAAATCTCTTACACCCAGGCAAATCGTGATACTTCTGGTCGCTGTTGTAATCGTTGTGTTGATTTACTGGCAGATACTGAGTCATATAGGAGGGCAGCTTGCTTTAATTGATGCGATGTCAACGGTTTTTTCTGTAGTAGCACTTGTCATGCAGGTTGCGCGTTATGCGGAACAATGGCTGCTCTGGATCATTGTAAATGTTGTGTCCGTAGTGATGTGGGCATTGTTGCTGGGACAGGATTCTTCTGCGATTACAATGGTAGTGATGTGGGTTGCGTATCTGTTTAATTCTGCATATGGATATTATAACTGGAAGAAGCTGGCGGCCAAAAATATAGATAATAAGTAATAGAAAGGGTGGCCTGCCGGAAAAGACTATAGCGAGAAATCAATCATAAATTTCTTGACTTTTCAGAGAAAAATGTGCTAATAATAGATGTGCGTGTAGCGTATAAATAAATGCACAGCAAAGCGTGTAATGAGATTGAAAGAATTTCATTGCGCGCTTTTTTTCATGAGAATGAGGAAAAAGGAGGAATTAATTATGCCAAAGACAAAATTTCAGGGAGTGATTTTCGGACTAATCATGTCTTACTCTATGGCATACGGCATGGAAGTCTATAACATGGCGATTAAGATGGGCTTTAACTTGCAGGTTGGCGGTTTTAGTACCATGACAAACATTGTGTTCTGGGAGGCTTTTAAGGAAGCGCTCTACATGGGAATTTTCGTGTTTATCTTTTCGAATCTGTGGGGAAACCGCATCGGTGCGAAGTTTATGGAAAAGCACTGTGATGTGAAAAAAGATAATCCGTATTTCTGCCAGCTTATGCGACAGGCAGGGACGGTGGCTGTTATGTGCCCGACCATGAGTATGGTGGCGGCAATCTTATTCAATGTGATACTGGCAGGGGAGTCGCCGGTGCAGCTTCCGGCAATCTGGGTGGGAACCTTTCTAAAGAACTTCCCGATGGCCTTTTTCTGGAATATGTTTGCAGCGGC
>JAUNGJ010000088.1:0-1451 GCA_030524585.1 Eubacteriales bacterium
CCTGTGTCGGCAAGGCCAAGAATGTCGCTTGTAACCCTCAGTTCCAGGCCCTCACCGGCCTCACCGCCTTCATTGCCTTCACTCTGCCACAGATAATCAGAAGCATAAGGAATCATAAGCTGCATCCAGATCGGCCAGTTATGATCGCCCAGGACAACCTCATAGTTTCCGTCACCCTTTGTATTGTGAGCAATGCCATAGCTGTCCATCCATGCATCCAGCTGTGAGATCGATGCGGAATTGGCATCACCAGTAAACATGTTAAAGTCGGTGGTACCGCCGCCGATAAAATAGCTGGCTTCCGCCATCTTTGCCACCGTCTCTTCGCCAGGCTGCTCACCTTCTGAAGCACTTGTGAAAACGCTCTTATTTGCACCGCTTAAGAATGCATAATAAGAGAACAGCTCCGGATTAGCAAGCCAGATATTCGTTGCCGTAGCGCTTCCCATAGAAACGCCGCCCAGCGCACGGTGTGCTGCATCTGTATAAACGCTGTAATTTGCTTCAATGTATGGGATAACATCATCCTGAAGCTGTGTTCCGCTTACAGACTGGAATCCCATAGCCACCAGAACCGTAGGCTCTACCTTTCCTTCTGCTGTCAGATTATCGAAAATATTGCCAGCCATCCCCTGTGTAAACCAGCTCGCTTCCGTGGAGCCGCCGCCGGCAATCAGGTACATGACCGGATACTGTTTATCTTCACTGTATCCGGCAGGAGTATAGACATTAAGCGCCACTCCATTTGCTGTAGTTACAGGTGTCACCGTACCTGCCTCATTCCCATTCTCAGAAGCAGGGAAAGCCGGGGTCCAATCCGTAGATTCAGACTGCTTCTCTGCGTCATAAGGAATATAGAAAGATTTTTTCTGTGGGAACAGGCCCGTCAGATCTGCTTCTTCCACATCGTGATAACAGGCAATTCCCATAACACTGCTTGCCAGATTCAGGGTCAGAGTCCAGTTTCCCGTTGTCTCATCCTTTGTCATTGGCAGGATTGAGGAAGTACAGTAATCCATGCCGTTTGCCCACTGCTCCGGAGCAAATCTTTCCTCACTGTAAGAAGATGGATCTGTCTCGTCGGTGAGTGTCTTGTAAGCTGCCACCCAGTCGCCGTAGGCATACAGATTCTCATAACCGTTATCCGCAACCGTAAATGTTGTGGTATACCCGGTAGATGACGCTGAATTTGCTACTGTCACGGCATTAATATCACCGTTGTCAGCCAATGCCTTAGACACATCCCTGGTAATCGTAAATGTACCATCTCCCAGCTTAATATAGCTGTACCAGGGCATCACTTCGCTTAAAGCCCCCATACTCTCATCATCAAGAGTAACATTTGTGCTTGGACCGCCCCAGCCGTTTTTCTTCTCATAAGTAAACGTGCCGGCAACGTTCAGCTCATCGCCGTCGCTGATGGTGAATGTGCCATCGCTTCCCAACGCCAG
>JAUNGJ010000088.1:1551-4040 GCA_030524585.1 Eubacteriales bacterium
CCAACGCCAGCGAAAGCACCAATGCGAATAATTTGTGTAATCGCCTCATAATAATTCTCCTTTTCCTTTCTTTTTTACCTGTAATTTACCCAAATTATTCCATGTTGTAAATGTATTTGCCGCTTTTAGGCTGGGCGTTGCAAAACTTACATTTTCTATCTATATTTTTTGAAATTTTATTGCAAAATGCATATTTTTATAAAATTTCCTCTTCTCTTTTCGTTATTTTGCACATTCCGTCAATCCATGCAAACAGCTCTTCCAAATCATAGTCCCCAGAGTGTGGTACATTCCAGGGCGATTGATAATCTACCTTGCAGCCCGCACTCTGCAGTCTGACTGCCAGTATGGCTGAAATTGCAAGAGACGTATCTCTGTCGCATTCACCGTGACGGATCCGCCAGTATTTTGCCGTATCCGCTTTTTCATCATCGATATAATTCATCGGATTCAGCATACGGATCACATCCAAATCTGCCATTCTGCCATCTGTTTTACTATGCTTCATACTATAATCGGTGAAATGACAGCAATCGGAAGCCGCATTTCCAAACAGACTGTTTTCCGCGCTGTCCATCGACAGTGCGTCAAATGCCGGCGCAGTCTTCATGCGGGTAATCTCCCTTACATATTCGGAAAAATCCATTCCCGTCACTTTCCCGCCTTTGATCGTCAGCCAAGTCTTATCTGCAATATCCATGCCTTCTTCCAGTGCTTTCTGAGCGGATGCAAGTATCACTGACTCAACATATTCTTTAAAGGTTCCGTCACCGTTTTCATCCAAAACCAAATCGTTTCCGTCCGCATCTTTTAGTCCCAGACTATTTACATATTCCGGGAAAAGAGCCGCCTCGTCAGCAGATGTCTGAATCTGCTCTTCTGTCATTCTTCCGTTCTCCCGGCTCAAAGCCGGGCGTCCGCCCTCGTCCATCTGCATATGCCTGCGGTAATACTCATTCACCCCCTGAAACTGCCATTCATAAGCCATATCCGCATGTTCCAGATTCGTAATCGGACAGTAACAGGACGCTGCAAAGATCCCGTCGCCGGCGTCCGCTGCCCCTAAATCCTTTAGCAGACCTGCATAATCCGGATGATTTCCGGATGCTCCCATCAGTGCTGATAAAGCTCCTCCGGCGCTCGTCCCGTTGGTAATGATTTTACTCTCGTCTCCCGGAAGTTCATCACTGAAATAATGCAGGTATCTCACTGCTGCCTTATAATCGATTACGCAGGCCGGGGCCTTGCCCGTAAATACACCATTCTCATCCTTTTGCGTACGCCCACGGATTGCCGGCGCGGCCACCACATAGCCATGCTGCAGGGCACGGAAAATCGAATTCGGCTGATTCTTCCCATGTTTACCGACTCCCGGCTCTGCCAGTTCTCCAGGCATATATCCTCCCACCTGATTCGGCATAAATACCGGAGCCGAATTCAGCGTATAGCCATTGACAGATTTGTCCTCATAGTAGCATTCCGGTACAAATATATTCATTCTCTGGTATTTTGCATCAACGGGATACTCCACATACACAAGATTTCGAAATGCCCGGAACCGAATTGTTTCTCCCTCCAGTGATAATTCTTCTACTGTATACTGATTCTTATCAAATTTCATTTTCATTATCTCCTATTAAATCTCCTGCTCCGATGCCATCGCAGCTTCCTTCATCTTTCTGACATATTCTTTCACGTACGGTACGCAGTCTGCACCGTATTCTCCGCAGAGCTTTACGATTGCAGAGCCAACAATCACACCGTCCGCCTGCGATGCCATTTTCTTTGCCTGTTCCGGATTGGAAATGCCAAATCCCACCGCGCATGGAATGTCCTTCTCCTTCTTTACCAGCCCGACCATTGCCCCAATATCGGTTGTTATCTCAGAACGCATTCCCGTCACCCCAAGAGAGGATACGCAGTATACAAATCCTTTTGCATCACGGGCAATCTGTGAGATCCTTTCATGGGAAGTCGGTGCAATCAGAGAAATCAGATCCAACCCATAGGCACTGCACACCAGATCAAATTCTTCCTTTTCTTCATATGGAACATCAGGCAGGATCAGACCGTCCATTCCAACCTCGGCCGCTTTCTTCACAAACCGCTCAGTCCCATAGGAGAACACCACGTTTGCATAGGTCATAAATACCATCGGAATCTGAGAATTTTTACGAATCCTTTCTACCATTTCAAATATCTTATCCGTTGTTACTCCACCGGCCAGCGCCCGCACATTTGCTCCCTGAATTACCGGACCTTCGGCTGTCGGGTCAGAAAACGGGATTCCAAGTTCAATCAAATCAGCTCCCGCTTCCTCCATCCCATAGACCAGCTGCTCTGTCACCTTAAGAGAAGGATCTCCGCAGGTAACAAAAGCGATAAATGCCTTGCCATTTTTAAATGCTTCCGCAATCCGCTTACTCATGAATATCCTCCCCTCTGTACCGTGCAATTGCCGCACAGTCCTTATCTCCGCGTCCGGAAAT
>JAUNGJ010000089.1 GCA_030524585.1 Eubacteriales bacterium
ATCCAGAAGCTCATTCGTCCGTTCTCCAGGACCGTCGTCAAAGGTCAGTGCCATCATCGGTTTATCCGGATCTATCTTGCTCTCTCTGGAAAGTAACTTACCATCATCATCAAATTTGCACTTCGATGATCCCACCTGCTGTTTTCCTGTCAGCATAATACCATTCTCATCAAAGCAGTACAGATCCTCTCCCAGCTCCATCCAGCCAACAACCATCGGCCCCTCCTTGCTGAGATAACACTTACCATCTTTCAGCTTCTTCCATGTATCTTTCTCCATGGCGCCCTTTTTGGTAAAGTGATACCTCTGCCCATTGATATCCTGCCATCCGGTTACCTTCTTGCCATCCGATCCGAAATAATAGGTCTTTCCTTTGGAATCCACAAAATCATTCTCTACATAAGAACCGTCATAACGCCTGAATTTGCTTCCCTTCCACTCTCCTACCTTATTTTTTACTTTCAAATGGCCGTCCAGCGTAGTTAAATATACGATTCCTGTCCATTTAGAGTCAATCTGCTCCGCCAGGTCCTTCGAAAGCTCCAGCCTGATCGGAAACTTGCCCTCTTTCTTACCGTCTGCCTCGCAGACCAGCGAATATCCTTCTCCCTGATTCAGCTTCCGTACCAGGTCTTTTACTGTATATCCCGAATCTTCATCAATTACAACTTCCTGCTGTTCCTCCGTGCAATTGGCTGTTGCAGTCATTGCCGGAACAGCTTCATCCTGCAGCATAGATGCATCATTCACTGCCAATGTTATCTGTGCGCTGGTATCCTTCCCTCTGGCAGATGCCATCTGTACAAATAATATGACAAATAGGCACAATACAATTGCACCTATCATCTTTCTCTTCACTCTATCCTGTTTTGTCTTAACCAGTCTTCTTCCCCTATGATATTTTTTCTTATTCATCTGTACTTCCCTCTATCATCTTACGCATGACGCCATGTACAGTATTAGTATAGCATTTGTCACTTTTTCACGCAAGAAATAGGACCGATGTATCCAAAAATGTAATAAAGTATAACTTCATTTAACACCTTTGTAACAAACAGCAAATATAGCTTAATTAAGAATTCTTACCCTCAGAACTCCCTGAATTGCCAGCAGATCCTCAGTTACCCTCTCCGGAATATCAGAGTCAACATCAATCATCGTATAGGCGTAGCTGCCTTTACTCTTGTTCGTCATATCGGCAATATTCATATTATCTTTTGCCAACACGCCGGTAAACTGTCCGATCATATTCGGAATATTGTAATGAAGCAGGGTAATCCTCTTATTTTCCCCCGGATGTCCCATGTCACAATTCGGATAATTCACAGAATTTTTAATATTGCCGTATTCCAGATAATTCCGCATCTCTTTCACTGCCATCTTCGCACAGTTGTCTTCTGCTTCCTCTGTGGAGGCTCCAAGATGGGGAATCACAATCGCTCCCTTCACACCTGCAATCTCCGGCGTCGGAAAATCTGTAACGTAATGCTTCACCTTACCTGAAACCAGTGCATCTACTACAGCCTCGCTGTTTACCAGAACGTCCCTGGCAAAATTCAGAATCACGACTCCATCCTTCATAAGACCGATTGCATTGGCATCGATCATTCCTTTCGTGCTGTCCATTGCCGGCACATGGATGGTAATATAATCACAGTTACTGTATATTTCATCCACCGTCTTCGCATGATGAATATTTCTGGACAGCTTCCATGCAGAATCTACGGACACATATGGGTCATATCCATATACATCCATTCCCAGATGGGTGGCCGCATTGGCAACCAGAACTCCAATGGCTCCCAAACCAATTACCCCAAGCTTCTTGCCTTCCAGCTCACAGCCTGCAAAGGCTTTCTTGGCCTTCTCCGCATCCTTGGCAATATTGCCGTCCTCTTCATTTTCCTGAACCCAGTTGATCCCGCCGATAATATCCCGGGATGCAAGCAGCATTCCTGCGATCACAAGCTCCTTCACACCATTCGCATTGGCTCCCGGCGTATTAAATACAACGATTCCCTCTTCCGCGCATCGGTCCAGAGGAATATTGTTTACTCCTGCTCCCGCTCTTGCAATCACTTTCAGATCTTTCCCAAATTTCAAATCATGAAGCGCTGCGCTTCTGACCAGAATTCCATCCGCATCGGCTGGATTGCTTACCGGTACATATTCTTCTGTCAGATTCTCAAGTCCAACCTGAGAAATCGCATTAAAGCAATGATATTTATACATGATTACAGATTCTCCTCCTCAAATTTCTTCATGAATGCCACAAGTGCCTCCACACCCTCAATTGGCATAGCATTATAGATGCTCGCACGCATGCCGCCTACTGTTCTATGCCCTTTCAGATTCTCAAATCCGGCAGCCTTTGCTTCCTTCACAAATTTTGCGTCCATCTCCGGATTGCCGGTCACAAAAGGAACATTCATCAGAGAACGATCCTTCTTTTCTACCGTCCCTTTGAACAATCTGCTTTCATCCAAATAATCATACAGTATCTTCGCCTTCTTTTCATTGCGCTCTTTCATTGCTGCAAGGCCGCCCTGACGCTTTAACCACTGGAACACCTTCCCGCAGATATAGATACCGTAAGCCGGAGGTGTATTATACAGAGAAGCCGCATCCGCATGTGTCTTATATTTCAGCATAGTTGGCGTATACTCCGGCACGTCATCGGTAATCAGATCCTCGCGGATGATCACAATCACTACTCCCGCAGGTCCGATATTTTTCTGAACGCCGCCATAAATAACACCGTATTTAGTCACATCCACCGGCTCGGACAGGAAACAGGAGGATACATCGGCTACCAGAACCTTGCCCTTCGTATTCGGGAGCTTCTTGTACTTGGTTCCGTAAATCGTATTATTCTCACAGATATATACATAATCTGCATTCTCTGAAATCGGAAGGTCTGAACAATCCGGTATGTAGGAAAATGTCTTATCCTCGGAAGAAGCAATCTTGTTCGCCTTTCCGTATTTCTGCGCCTCCTGCCATGCCTTCTTTGCCCACTGTCCGGTCACAATATAATCTGCTTCTCCATTTTTCATCAGATTCATCGGAATCATAGCAAACTGCTGAGACGCTCCCCCCTGAAGGAAAAGCACCTTATAATTATCCGGAATATTCATCAATTCTCTCAAATCTGCCTCTGCGGTTTCGATAATCTCCTGATAAGCCTTCGAGCGATGACTCATCTCCATTACGGACATACCCGTTCCCTTGTAATCCAGCATCTCTGCCGCTGCTTCCTTAAGAACCTCCTCCGGCAGCACTGCCGGTCCTGCTGAAAAGTTATACACTCTGCTCATCGCTTCATTCCTCCAAACATGATTGTTATATTCTAAGCTATTTATTCTCCAAATCCTTCTCATCAAAAGCTTCACTGATTGCTGCTCCCGGCGCCACCATCGGCCATACCTTATCGTCCGAATCAATCTGACAATCGATCACTACCGGCCTTCCCAGCGTAAGCGCTTCTGCAAATGCCTTTTCAAATTCTTCCCTTGTAGTCGCCCGGATTCCGGTCGCTCCCATCGCCTCAGCCAGCTTCACAAAATCCACCGCATCATTCAGTACCGTGGCTGAATATCTCTGTCCGTAGAACAGATTCTGCCACTGGCGCACCATTCCCAGAACATGGTTGTTGATTACAACCTGAATCACAGGAATATTATATCTGGCTGCTGTTGCAATCTCATTCATATTCATGCGGAAGCATCCGTCTCCTGCAATATTAACAACGGTCTTATCCGGTCTTCCCAGCTTGGCGCCCAGCGAAGCCCCCAGGCCGTACCCCATGGTTCCCAATCCACCCGATGTCAGGAATGTCCTCGGCTCCGTATATTTGTAATACTGGGCCGCCCACATCTGATG
>JAUNGJ010000040.1 GCA_030524585.1 Eubacteriales bacterium
TATTTAATAAAAGTATTTCAAAAAAGAAATGCGAAAGAAGTTTTCCGGAGGACGGAAAAAAGGTGGACTAATGCATTTCCGATGGTCAGAAAAAGCCGGTATTAAATGATGGGAATTTGTTTTGTACAATGAGCCCATCAAAGATACACAGGAAGTGTCAAAAAGGAGGAGAATCAAATGGAAAAAAACTGGCTGGGATTGGATGATAAGGTTGTTGTTGTAACAGGCGGCGCATCCGGTATCGGTAAACATGTTGTGGAGAGACTTGTCGATGTAGGTGCGAAGGCAGTCATTGTGGATATGAACGTGGAAACCGGAGCAGAAATGGATGGCGCATACTGCGTACAGTGCAATGTTACGGATGCAGACAGTGTAAAAGAAATGACAGAAGTAGTCGTTGCAAAGTATGGAAAAATTGATGCATTGGTGAATAACGCCGGTATTAACCTTCCAAGGCTGCTGGTTGATGTGGCCGGAGAGAAGCCGGAGTATGAGCTGAGCGACGATTCGTTTAACAAAATGTTTGCAGTGAATGTAAAAGGAGTGTTCCTTTGTGCGCAGGCATGTGCGAAGCAGATGTTAAAGCAGGGCGGAGGCGTTATCGTGAATATGTCTTCCGAATCAGGAAAGGAAGGTTCCCAGGGACAGTCCGCATACTCTGCAACAAAGGGCGCGGTCGACAGCTTTACCCGTTCCTGGGCAAAAGAACTTGGAAAATATAACATCCGTGTTTTGGCATGTGCTCCCGGAATCATGGAGGCAACAGGTTTAAGAACCGCAGCTTACAATGAAGCGCTGGCATATACACGGGGCTGCAAGCCAGAAGAACTGTCAACGGATTATACGAAAGTGATTCCGATGGGACGGGACGGAAAGCTGGATGAAGTAGGAGACCTGGTAGCGTATCTGGTTTCTGACCGGGCAAGCTACATTGCAGGAACGACGATTAATATATCCGGAGGAAAATCCCGCGGTTAGTTAGAGAAAGGAGTGCTGACAGGTGAAGAGTTTATTTAGCGATAATCGAAGTGCAAATATACTGCAGCTATTTCGAAGAACTCCGGTGATTTCCGTCAGCACTTTGGCAGCAAAACTGAATGTCAGTGAGAGAACGGTGCGCAATGATATCCGGCAGTTGAATGAGGATTTGAAGGAATGTGCGGAGATTATTGGAGATCAGGGCAAATACAGTCTCAGGATTTTTAATATAGACGGCTTCCGAGATTTCTTCGCCAAAATGATGGAAGAAGACAATTTCTTAAATTCACCGCGCAACCGAATGGACTATGCATTTGGAAAACTCATGCGGACAGAGGAACCGCTGCTTACGGATGAACTGGCTTATGAAATGAATATCAGCCGCACAACTCTCATTGCCGATATGAAGAAACTGAGAAGCGAAATTTCTCCCTATCATCTGGAGATTGTGGGACAGACCAGCAAAGGAATGAGCCTGAGAGGACAGGAAAGTGATATCCGAAAATATATTCTGGGAAATAGCTATGAACAAATCTATGGGGAATATCCTCTGGATAAGGAAATCATCGATGTGATTGCAAGAACATTTTTGGAATATTCCTTCGAAAAGACGGTAAAGCTCCGGTTTGTGCAGTACATAACGCTGATGCTGGACCGATTTCTGACCGGGCATTACATCGGAGTATTATCTGGCAAATATTACAATTTGACATTCCGGCAGGAATTCGAAATAGTAGACCGATTAATGAATGAGATTTCCAAAATTCTACATGTGGAATTTCCGGTGGAGGAAAAACTGTATGTCCTGTTGCCAATTGTAGGAATGCGTACTCCGGCGGATGCAGAGAACATGCAGAAAATCAAACTGGACGAAGAGGTCCGGGGACTGATGCAGAAGATACTCAGGCAGATCCGGCTGGAGACGGATATCACGATCGTAAGCGGGGAATTTACCGATGAATTTTTATACCATCTGATGTTCATGCTGAACCGTCTGAGATTCGGGGTATGTCTGACGAACCCGATGTTAGATGATCTGAAGGGGAAATATCCTCTGGCTTATGAACTTGCGGGGATCGCTGCTTCCGTTATCGGCAAGGAGTATGACCTGGAGGTATCGGAGGACGAGAGAGGATACCTGGCTTCCTATTTTGGAGTGTTCTTGACGGAAAACGATCTGAAACGAAGCAGGAAGTTCCGGGTAGCGGTTGTATGCGGCACAGGCCGCGTGACGGCCAGACTGGTTGCAGCTCAGCTGAAAAAGATACTGGACAGCTCGGCAGAGATGACATTATTCGCAGATGAAAATGTTGATTCCGGTATTTTGGAAGAATTTGACGTGGTACTTACAACAGTGAATCTTCCGTGCTCATGTAAGCGGCCGGTGATCCGGATCCATGAGATATTCAATGAGCGGGAGCTGCTTCATAAGATTGAAAAAGCAAAATACCTGGATCGGATCGAGGTTCCGGTCGTGGATAACAACTGGTTCGTCATGGCAGGATTGTTGGAAGAAGGTTCTTTCTTTGTCCTGGATGAGAACATGACATATGAAGATGCCGTATATCAGATGGTAGAAGAACTAAAGCTGCAGGAAAAAGTGGATGCCGGATTCTGGGAAAGACTAAAGGCAAGGGAACAGAAAGGCACTATGGTATTTGACCGGGCGGTTGCCATTCCCCACAGTATCCAGTATAAAACAGACCGATTATCACTGGCGATTGGAGTGTCTGACAAACCAATCCGGTATCAGGAACAGGAAATCCGGATCATCTTTCTTCTCGGCCTGCCGGAGAAGATCGATATGGATGACAGCCTGCTGATTCGTCTCTATGATGAGATCATCAGTATTTCCCAGGATGAGGAAATGCTTGATAAAATTGCAGGTTCAGGAAGTTTTTATGCATTGCTTAGGGCAATGTACCGGCAGGTGAAGGAGTAACAGATTCAAAAAAAGACAGGACGGAGGAAGAAAGAAGTGCTTAAAATTATTTTGGTATTTGCGATTGCATTTTTGCTCCAGGGGGCGGCTTCGGTTATGCAGATGAAGTATTTTGCAAAGGAATTTACGGAGCTGAGACGCCAGGGAAAAGTTGTCTGCGGAAGACAGGCGGGCGGATTTCATGCCGGAGCAATCGTATTATTTCTGATCGATGATGAAGGAATCATCCGGCGGGCAAGAAAACTGGAAGGTGTTACGTGCCTGGCGCGGATGAAGGAGATGGATGGTTTTCAGGGAAAATATGTGGGAAGCCTGACCGGAGAAGAGGTTCCGAAGACACATAAGAATCTGCGGAAGGCGGTTAAGGATGCGGCGCTTACATACTGCAGATATATTTCCGGAGAAGAATTTGAAATGCCGCCGTCACCCTTCCAGAAGGTCGGACGTTCTGTCACAGGATTTATGCAACAGAAAAAAGTATTACAATAAGAAAGGTGGAACATTATGGATTTTATAGTTAATTTGGCCGCTGGCTTTATGAATTTATTTACATTAGGTGGTACACAGTTTGTGAGCTGGGTAACCGGAATTATTCCGACCATCGTTATGCTGCTGATTTTGATGAACGCTATCATCGCGCTGGTAGGCGATGAAAAGATCGAAAAGATCGCCCATGTGTGTACCGGTAATCCTATATTGAGATATATGGTTTTGCCATTTGTCAGTGCATTTATGTTAGGAAACCCGATGGCGCTTTCCATTGGCAAATTTATGCCGGAGTTTTATAAGCCTTGCTATTACGCATCCGCAACCTATCACTGTCACACAAACAACGGTATTTTCCCGCATATCAACGCATCTGAGCTGTTTATCTGGCTCGGTATCGCAAATGGAATCACCGCGCTGGGACTCAGCACAGTACCGTTGGCAGTCCGTTACCTTCTGGTAGGTCTGGTTGCAAACTTCATTTCAGGATGGGCAACTGAATTTACGACAAAGATGGTAGAGAAGCAGCAGGGTGTGAAACTTAGCAGAGAACTTAAGATGACGAAATAATAGGAGGAGACAGATCATGGCAGAATATAGATCAATTCGCGTAGAGCATGGGGCAGGCGGTTTCGGAGGACCACTGGTGATCACACCAACCGAACAGCGCAATAAGGTTATGTATATTACAGGCGGCGGCGCAGAGCCGGAGTGCCTGGCAAAAATCGTAGAACTTACAGGACTTACCCCGGTAAATGGCTTCAAGACCAATTGCCCGGAGGAAGAACTGGCACTGGTAATCATTGACTGCGGCGGTACGCTTCGGTGCGGAATTTATCCAAAGAAGAGGATTCCTACCATCAACGTCATGCCGGTTGGCAAATCCGGCCCGCTGGCACAGTTTATTACGGAGGATATCTATGTATCCGCAGTTACATCAAAGCAGGTTACACTGGCAGAGGGCGCTGAGGCACCTGTGAAAGCCCAGGCAGAGGAAAAGCCGGCTGAAGAGAAAAAGACAGAAGGCGTAAAGTTCTCGGCAGATAAAAAGGTATCTGAGACACTGGCCGGCCAGGAGAAGAAGAGCCTGGTAACCGTGATCGGGCTCGGCGCCGGTAAGGTGGTAAATACCTTCTATCAGGCGGCAAGAGATGCGATTCAGACATGTATCACGACCCTGCTTCCGTTCATGGGATTTGTGTCCCTTCTGATCGGTATTATCAACGGTTCCGGTTTTGGAGATGCATTTGCTTCCATTCTGACGCCGCTGGCAGGAAATATCGGCGGACTGGTAATTCTCGGTATTGTATGTTCCATCCCCGGTCTTTCCGCGTTGCTGGGACCCGGGGCTGTCATTGCTCAGATCGTAGGAACGCTGGTAGGAGCTGAAATCGGCAAGGGCAACATTGCACCGCAGCTTGCGCTTCCCGCACTGTTTGCAATCAACACACAGGGCGCGTGTGACTTTATTCCGGTTGGTCTTGGACTTGCGGAGGCAGAGACAGAGACCATCGAGGTTGGCGTTGTGTCCGTAATGTATTCCCGTTTTGCAACAGGATGGATTCGTGTATTACTTGCATATGCGGCAAGCTTCGGATTGTATGCATAAAACATCGTAAACTAATATTGGACAGGAGGGCCTACAATGAATATAATATATGAAAATAAAGTGAAAGCATTGGGAGATTGTGTAAAAGAATTTCAGGATGCTAATATGTTTATTCTGTTCGGAGACAATGCGCCGGAGGAACTTAGAGACTACTGTTATTCGGTCAGCGTGAATCCGATTCACGGAAAGATTGCTGCCGGACAGATTCTTAAAATTGATGATCACGAATATGAGATTACGGCAGTTGGCGAGGAAGCGCCGGTTACGTTGGCCGGATTGGGCCACTGTACAGTAAACTTTAACGGAGAAATAGCTGCCGAACTGCCGGGTACGCTCTATGTGGAGAATAAGCCGATACCGGATATCCAGATCGGGACGATCATTCAGATCATTGAGCCATAGTATCCTAAAGTAAGAAAAGGAGCTGCGCATTAATATTAAGAAGCTATAAAACAATCAGGGAATGCATTAGGCGGAGGTTTATAAGGAAGTAAATGAAATTCCCGGTGAAACCGGCATGGCAGAAGTCATGCCGGTTTTTCTGTGACCGTAAATGGTTCGGGCTTGGAAAGTGGGATGCGGATTTTCCCCACATAGGTGAAGTGATTATTATCAAGCTAGTGCTAATCTTGATAATGCCTTGGATTGGCTTATGAGAAGTGAAGAGTGAAAAAATTATTCGACTTTCGAAGCCTTCCTCCGATACTCCAAAGGAGTAACGCCATAAGCTTTTTCAAAGATGCGATAAAAATAACTCCGGTTAGATAATCCTAGTGAATATATAATATCAGAGATATTCATATCCGTTTGGGTCAGAAGTCTTCTCGACTCCTCCAGCAATATGATCTGACCATATTCAGTTAAAGTTTTGCCTGTATACATTTTTACAATCCGGTTAATATACTCTCCTGTATAATGAAGTCTCTGTGACAATTCATCCCGTGTACAATGTCCGTGGCATTCTTCCATGATATGGGCAATTTCTGCAAATACCTGCTCATGATGTTCTGCTTTTGCCAGTGACTTCTCTTCTGAATATAATTCAGGAGACGTAAGAAACTGAAATAATCGAAGAAAGGCCCCTTTGATATATAATGAGCATCCTATTTTTTTCTCCATAATCTCAAAGAGAATTTCATTGAAAAGAGGTGTCATCTTCTCTAAAACAGCCTGTCCGGAAACTATAGGATGATAATTGAGATAAACTTTATCAAAAAAATGAGTCTCTGCCTGATTGTCAAGCATCAGCCGGAAGATTTCACTGGTCTTAGAGAATGTATGATGATTGGAAAATATTTTCAGTTCTGCCTGATAATCATTCAAGATATTTCCCAAAAATTCATTTTGAAACATAAAAAAGACTATTGAAAAATCGCCTTTTAGAAGTTCATGATGCCGGATATTACGGTTCATAATGCAGCATTGTCCCTCAGTATAATTGACGATCTTATGTTCAATTTGCATGGTCACTTCTCCCGACATTACAAACATAATTTCAACGAAAGAGTGTTTATGCTGAGCACGATTTAAACTTAATTTTCGTTCGTTTTCATTTAGTATAACTGAAGCATGGTGATCAAAGGTGATTTCATAAAACTGGCAGAAATCCCTTGACTCATTACAGCTCTCTACCATGATCAGAAATGGTACTGTCAGGGAAAAATGCTGTAGAGTAGAACTTTCAGCGTGTTTGACTGTTAATCCACTCAATTGGTTTGCAAGGTCCGTAAGAGATCTTGTTTTTTCAATGTTTTTTTGATTCTTATCCATGTTTCATACCTCAATAAAATAAGAAGTTCGATTAAAAGTTCCGATTTGGTTACAAAATATATAAGTTTGTTTGATGAGAGACATAGAGTTCTCTATTGAAATAACTATAATTAAATATATAAAAAACGCGCGTGAAAGTAAAGATTTTAAGAGGTTTTGAGATTATGAGAGAAAAACAGAAGTTTCAGTGGAAACATTTGAATATTGGTGTATGTTATTATCCGGAGCACTGGAACCGGAGTCTATGGAGAGATGATCTGAAGAGAATGAAAGAAAATGGGATCCACACAGTACGTATCGCAGAATTCGCATGGGGAATCTTCGAACCTGAAGAAGGCGTATATTCTTACGAGCTGTTTGATAATTTCCTGAAAGTGGCAGAGGAAGAAGATATGAAAGTCATCTTTGGAACACCTACGGCGATTCCGCCAGTATGGCTTACAGAAAAATATCCGGAAGTTCTAAATTGCCGGAAAGATGGTGTTCTGTTCCGGCATGGCATGAGGCGTCATTTTAACTATAATTCGCCCAAATTGCATGAATTGGTGACGGACGCACTGGAGCATATTGCAGAGCATTATGCAAAGCATCCATGTATTATCGGATGGCAGATTGATAATGAAATCAATTGTGAGATCAATGAGTTCTATTCAGAAAGTGATACTATAGCATTTCGTAGATTTCTTCAGGAGAAATACGGGAGCCTGAAGCGATTGAATCAAGCATGGGGGACCGTATTCTGGAATCAGACTTATACAGACTGGAATCAGATCTATGTGCCCCGCACTACAATCAACGATTGGACGAATCCGCATCAGATGTTAGACTATACGAGATTTGTATCAGAAAGTGCGATTGGATTTTGTCGTCTGCAAAGTGAGATTTTAAGAAAATATGTAAAGACAGGAGATTTCATTACGACAAATGGCATGTTCCGCAACTTGGATAATCATAAGATGGCAGATGAATGTCTGGATGTCTATACTTATGACTGCTACCCGAATTTTGCATATTCCATGCGGGAAGATCCGAAGCATAATACGACATTGAATGACCGTAGATGGAGCAAAAATCTGACAGAGGTCAGGTCTATCTGCCCGCATTTTGGTATTATGGAGATGCAGTCTGGTGCAAATGGATGGAATACACAGGTAGATACGCCGGCACCGAAGCCGGGGCAGATCTCATTGTGGGCAATGATGAGTATCATGCACGGCGCTGACTATATCAGTTTCTTCCGTTGGCGTACAGCTCCGTTCGGCACGGAGATGTACTGGCATGGAATCTTAGATTATGATAATTGTGATAACCGTAAATTAAATGAGATTAAGAGATTATCTAAGAGAGTTCAGGCCATTGATGATGTGGTAGGAGCAGATTATGTAGCGTCGCTTGGACTAATTAGAGATTATGACAATATATTCGATGCCCAGCAGGATATCTGGCATGGACGAGTAGCAGATACCAGTGAGATGGAGATATTCGTAGCATCCCAGATAAACCATGTTCCTATGGATGTAGTTTATATGAGAGATTGTACGGATGTGGAAGACTTAAAGAAGTATTCGGTACTGATATATCCGCATCCAGAGATCCTGACAGAGAGAGTAGCAGTAATTTTAAAGGAATATGTACGACAGGGAGGCAAATTAATTCTGGGTGCACGCACTGGACAGAAAGATGTGAACGGTCATTGTGTTATGAAGAGAATGCCCGGACTTATGGCATCTCTTACACAGAGTGCAGTCAAAGAATTTACATTGGTAGGACCGGAGGATGATGCTGTGAGTGCGGACTGGAATGGTGCGAAGATTGATACAGGGGCATTCAATGATATCCTGGAAGTAACGGGACCGGATGCAAAGGTTCTGGCTACATATGATAATAATTTTTATGCAGGGGAGGCAGCGCTTATTGAGACGAAAGCAGGAGAAGGAACGGTACTTCATTTTGGCGGCGTATTCTCAAGAGAGAATATGAAAGCATTTTTTGAATATCTGGGAATTATGGAGCCGTTTGCACAGATTGTTAAGGTTCCGGAGGAATGTGAGATTGCAGTTAGGAGAAAAGAAGGTACAGATTATCTCTTTGTTTTGAATTTCTTGGGTAGAGAACAAGTTATCTCGCTGAAAAAGGTAGTTGTGGATATGGATACAAAGGAGATAGCAGAAGGAAAAGTAGTTCTGCCTGCATATGGGACAAAAGTTTACCGGATTTAAGGAGGAAAATGGATATGGCTATATCAGAATTTGCAAAAAAGTATCATGAGAAAATGTTTCCTGGATATGTATCAGGATTTTTAAAGACAGATCCAGAATTTATAGAGTTATTCGATAATTTTGCATTTGATGAGGTGGTGAATCAGGCTATAGAAAATATGAAATAAGCATCATAGAAAATAGAAGAGATAGATTATTCTTCCGGGATGGTCTCGTGCGTAAATGCAACGTGGAAACGCTTCTAAAAGGCAGACCTTTTTCAAGTCCTGTATTAAAGAACGAGAAGCTATTTGAGAGTGTAGGTGTTCCCTTTTTTATGTCTTTCGGAAATTCCGTCAATGATTTTCCGGGTATTGAACTACTGTTATGCCATGTGATATAATGCACTTTAATAAAACTTTTGACAAAAGGGGATGATTTGAGTGGCTGAGAACACTGGCAATATAAAAGAGAATAATCAGGAACGGATATTCAGACTTCTTCGGAGGCAGGGCAGCATGACAAAGCAGGAGATAGGAGCCGCGCTTCAATTAAGTATGCCAACTACTTTACAGAATGTGAATGATATGTTAGAAAGAGGGATCCTGGAGGAAGGAGGGGCAACGGAATCCACTGGGGGAAGGAGAGCCAGAAAGATTCAGTTGAACCGTAAAGCGGGGTATTGCGCGGGGATAGATATTACCACAGACAGCATGGAAATGGTAGCTGCCAATCTTATGGGAGAAGTAATTGGAAAGCAATCCCGGCCGCTGAAATTCAGGGACGAACCGGAGGTCTATGATCAGATCGGCGAGACATTTGAAGTGTTCCTGAAAAAGAACCGGTTAAAAAGCAGGATCCTTGGCGTCGGGATATCCTTTCCCGGAATCATAGACGTGCAGGCAGACCGAATTATACGGTCTCACATTTTTGGCTTGGAATATGTGAGCCTGGATCGTTTCCGAAAAAGCATTCCATATCCGCTTATCGTGGAAAATGATGCTAACTGCCTGGGATATGCCGAGGTATCCGGAAGCAGGATGGATTATATTTATATTTCCCTGAATAAGACCGTGGGAGGCGCACTGGTTCAGGAAGACGGGCAGATTGTGAAGGGAGAAGGCTTTCGCGCCGGAGAAATAGGTCATCTGATATTAGTGCCCGGAGGAAGAAAATGTTACTGTGGAAAATCCGGATGCGTGGACGCATATCTTTCCTCCGGGATTCTTTCCGGAGAGGAACAGTCACTGGAGAAGTTTTTTGACGCTTTGCAGAGAAATGACAGGAATGCGTTCAGTAAGTGGGAAAAATATTTAGACGATTTGGCAATTCTGGCGACAAACTTGAGAATGGTTCTGGATCAGAAGATTATGATAGGCGGCGAAGTCGGGGCTTATATTGAGCCTTATATGGGCGAACTGCAAAAGAGGGCGGCAGAGTATGACCGATTTGCCAGGGATGTGGATTATCTGTATCCCTGTACACAGACCGAAGCGGCCGGAGCGCTTGGAGCGGCGCTTTTGGCGCTGGATGAATTTGGAAATGAAGTTTTAAAATGATGTGAATAAGCAGGCGGGAGAATATAGGATGAATGTGATAAATATAGAGCGCATCAGTAAGATATATGGGGATAAAGTCATTTTTGAAGAGGCCTCCTTCGGTGTTCAGGAAGGAGATAAGATTGGAATTGTCGGAATCAACGGTACGGGAAAGACAACGCTTCTTCGCATGGTAAGCGGAGAGGAGAAGCCGGATGACGGACAAATTATCCGACAAAATGGACGGAAAATTGCTTTCCTGACGCAGAATCCGGAATATGCTCCGGAAGAAACGGTAGAATCCTATGCTATGGATGGAAATCCGGAGACCGATTGGAAGGTGCAGAGTAATCTGAATCAATTGGGGATTACGGATTATTCCATGAAGATGGAGAACCTTTCCGGGGGACAAAGAAGAAGAGCTGTTATGGCGAAGGTTCTGGCTGGAGACTTTGATATCCTTTTGCTGGACGAGCCGACCAACCATCTGGACGAAGCGATGATTCGGTGGTTGGAGGAGTATTTGAAAAATTTTCGGGGAACGATTCTGATGGTTACCCATGATCGATACTTTTTAGATAAGGTGACGAACCGCATTTTGGAAATCAGCCGCGGAAAAATGTATAGCTATGATGCGAATTATTCCGGCTTTTTAGAGCTTAAAGCGGAACGGGAAGAGATGGAGCTTGCCACTGAGCGCAAGCGCCAGAGTGTTCTGCGAATGGAGCTTGAGTGGGCGAAGCGGGGATGCCGTGCGAGAACAACGAAGCAGAAGGCGAGGCTGGAACGGTTGGAGGCTCTGAAAAACGGTAAAGCTCCGATTGCAGATCAGACGGTGGAGCTGGATTCCATAGAGACACGCATGGGGAAAAAGACCATTGAGCTTTCCCATGTGACAAAATCCTATGGCGGCAGAAAGATTGTGGACGATTTTGACTACATTCTGCTAAAGAATCAACGCCTTGGAGTCGTGGGGCCGAACGGATGCGGAAAGTCTACGCTGCTTAAGATGATTGCCGGTGAAGTTCGACCGGATACAGGCAGCATTGAGATTGGAGAGACCGTTAAAATCGGTTATTTTGCTCAGGAAGAACAGCAGATGGATGACAGACAGCGGGTGATAGATTATGTGAAAGATATTGCGGAATATATTCATACCAGTGAAGGAAAAATCAGCGCATCTTCCATGCTGGAACGCTTTTTATTTACACCGGATATGCAGTATGCGCCGATTGGAAAGCTTTCCGGGGGTGAGAAGAGGCGGTTGTATCTGCTGGGGGTTCTCTGTAAGGAGGTAAATGTCCTGATTTTGGATGAACCGGGCAATAATCTGGATATTCCTACCCTGACGATTCTGGAGGACTTTCTGGACTCTTTTGTGGGGATTGTGATTACGGTGTCTCATGACCGCTATTTTTTGGATAATGTAGTAGACCGCATTTTTGCATTTGAGGGCGAAGGACATCTTGTTCAGTATGAAGGAGGATATACGGACTATCTGGAAGCGCGGGAACGAAAGGGCAGAACAGAGTTTGACACAGGAAATGGCCCAAAGGGAGACACGTCATCAATAAAAACAGATACGGATACCGCGTCAAAAGAAAACGCGATGAAGACCTGGAAACAGAATCGTCCGAAGAAGTTGAAATTTTCCTACAAAGAACAGCAGGAATATGATATGATTGATGAGGTCATTGCTTCCATTGAATCCCAAATTGAGAAGCTGGATAAAGATATTCTTCAGAATGCAACAAATTCGGCAAAATTGTCGGAACTCATGAAAGAAAAGGAACGGGCAGAGAAGGAGCTGGAAGAAAAGATGGACCGCTGGGTATATCTGAATGAGCTAAACGAACGGATTCAGAATGGGGAATAAATGAAAAAAGAGTTTTAAGCTACTTGACAAATAACAGGTATATTGATATGATTAAAAAACAGAACGCACTCTGTTTTTGGAGCTATATAATCAGGAGGTGCAAGATGAAGAGAGTATTATCATTATTAGTTGACAACAATCCGGGTATTTTGAGCAGGATTGCAGGGCTGTTCAGCAGAAGAGGTTATAACGTAGACAGTATTACGGCGGGAGTGACGGCAGATCCGAGATTTACCCGTATTACGATTGTTACAAGCGGAGACGATCTGATCCTTTCCCAGATTGAGAAGCAGATCCGTAAGCTTGAGGATGTAATTGAGATCAAGGTCCTTGAGCCGGACAATTCCGTGTACCGCGAACTGATCATGGTCAAGATCCGCGCCAATGGCGCCCAGCGCTCAGAGGCGATTTCTCTGGCGGACATTTTCCGGGCAAAGGTTGTCGATGTGGAGAAAGAATGCCTGATGTTTGAGCTTACAGGAAATCAATCCAAGCTGGAAGCGTTCCTGAATCTGCTTGACGGATATGAAATACTGGAGCTTGCAAGAACCGGAATCACCGGTCTGGAACGCGGCATTGAGAATGTTACATTTATTGATTAATTCAGAGAAGGTCACAAGGTGTGTCCGGTTGTGACATCCGGATACATTTGACGATATCATATCGGGCATTTGTCGCCCGATAAGTATAAATTATTTATTTTCATTAGGAGGAAGATACATATGTCAGCAAGAATTTTTTATCAGGAAGATTGTAATTTGGCTGAACTGGAAGGAAAGAAGATTGCCATTATCGGTTACGGAAGCCAGGGACATGCACATGCACTGAACTTAAAAGAGTCAGGATGTGATGTAATCATTGGTCTTTATGAAGGAAGCAAGTCATGGGCAAAAGCAGAAGCTCAGGGACTTAAGGTTTACACAGCGGCAGAGGCTGCTAAGCAGGCAGATATTATCATGATTCTGATCAATGATGAGAAGCAGGCTGCACTTTACAAAAATGATATTGAGCCAAATCTTGAGGAAGGCAACATGCTGATGTTTGCTCATGGTTTCAATATTCATTTCGGACAGATCGTACCGCCGGCAAATGTTGACGTTACCATGATTGCACCAAAGGGACCTGGACACACAGTAAGAAGCGAGTATCAGGCAGGAAAGGGTGTTCCTTGTCTGGTGGCTGTAGAGCAGGATGCTACAGGCAAGGCGCTTGACAGAGCGCTTGCATATGCAGCAGGTATCGGCGGAGCAAGAGCCGGTGTTCTCGAGACAACATTCAGAACTGAGACCGAGACAGACCTGTTCGGTGAGCAGGCAGTACTTTGCGGTGGTGTTTGTGCACTGATGCAGGCAGGTTTCGAGACGCTTACAGAGGCTGGATACGATCCGAGAAATGCATATTTTGAGTGTGTACACGAGATGAAGCTGATCGTTGACCTGATCTATGAGTCAGGCTTTGCAGGAATGAGATACTCTATTTCCAATACTGCTGAGTATGGCGATTATATTACAGGACCGAAGATCATCACAGAGGATACAAAGAAAGCAATGAAGAAGATCCTTGCTGACATTCAGGACGGATCATTTGCCAAGGAATTCCTGTTAGATATGTCAGCAGCAGGCGGACAGGCTCACTTCAGAGCAATGAGAAAGCTTGCAGCAGAGCATCCGGCAGAGAAGACCGGTGAGGAAGTAAGAAAGCTCTATAGCTGGAGCGATTCTGATAAGCTCATCAACAACTAAGAATCTATGCCGATAAGGAGTTTCCTATTGACATAAAAGGAAAGAGCCACCATCAGAGGTGGCTCTTATTACGTTGAGAGAATAATACGGCAGTTAAGAATTATTGATAAAGCGGCAGATTATGGTTGGTTATGCCATATACTGCAATTTGGCTAAAAAAAGTTAAAAAGTTAATGATTACTTGTGCATTTTTTATACTATGTGGTATAATAAAAATAATTAAAGACGAATTCTGGAAACAGAAGGGGTGGGAAACCCAAGAACAGGTAAGGGAGGTATTCATTATGGACAGAGAATTTATTCAGGAAATGGAGGATATTCGTCAGCACAAGAATCGTCATGTGCGCATTAAGATTATGAGCGGACATTTCGCAACCAGTAATTCACACCTGAATACATACATTGATATGTCTACAGTTAAGACGAGGCATAACAATGCCAGAGAGACTGCTAAGGAGTTAGCCGCCGGATATGTGAATACGCCGATTGATTCCATTGTGTGTCTGGATGATACAAATGTGATCGGTGCGTTTCTGGCAGAGAATCTGGCAGAAGGGAATCAATATTCGGTGAACAAGGGAAAGAATATTTCTGTTATTTCTCCTGAGTATAATGCTCTTGGTCAGATTATGTTCCGGGATAACCAGCAGAGAATGGTGCGCGGAATGAATGTGCTGGTTCTGGCAGCATCTGTTACAACAGGAAAGACATTAAAGCATGCGGTTAATTCTGTGAATTACTATCGTGGCAAGCTGGCTGGCGTTTGTGCGGTTTTCAGTGCGGCAGGGAAAATAGGAGATGTCGAGATCAAAAGACTCTTTACAGGTGAAGATCTGCCGAATTATAAAGCGTATAACACAGCAGACTGCCCGATGTGTAAACGGGGTGAGCGGATAGAAGCATTGATCAACAGCTTTGGTTATTCAAAAATTTAATAAAATTATTAATGCAAAAAAAGACATCCATCATGACGGTAATGGATGTCTTTTATTCTTTATACTAATTAAGCAATTCCGTTTACAGCCTTAGATAAACGGGCAATCTTTCTTGAGCATGTGTTCTTGTGGTATACGCCTTTAGAACCAGCCTTGTTAATCTCAGAAATTGCAACTTTCAGTGCAGCTTCAGCAGCGGCAGCATCCTTGTTAGCAACAGCAGTCTCAACCTTCTTTACGTAAGTCTTAACTTTAGATTTGATTGCTTTATTTCTTGCAGCCTTTGTCTCATTTACTAAAATTCTCTTCTTTGCAGATTTAATATTAGCCAACTTGTCCACCTCCGATATCATGGATTTCGATTTTATCGATTCAACCTTGTTAGAACAGACACGGACGCTCTAACAAAACACACTTAATTATATTATGATAATAAATGATTAATGTCAATACATATTTTGATAAAATCTTGTAAAAATAAAAGAAAAAACGCGAGTGGAAATGAGGGAGTATTGATGATTGAAAAGTACAGTGTCAGGACCGATTTGGCGCTTGAGGAAAAAGAGCGGTTCGCATCAGATAACGTAGAGATTCCGGGTGTTGTTTTAGAGGAATCCTATGATGAGGAAAGGGAGATTCGGATTACCACTGTAAGAATTAAAACGGAGAAGGGGGCAAAGACCATGGGCAAACCCGTGGGTACCTATATTACTCTGGAAGCGCCGAATATGTCTGTGCCGGACGAAGGATATCATCAGGAGGTTTCTGAAGAACTGATGAAGTTTTTGAAGCAGCTGGTGAAGGAAGATAAAGATAAGGAATACTCGGTGTTGATCGTTGGCCTGGGGAACCGGCAGGTGACACCGGATGCGCTGGGACCTTACGTTGTGGATAACCTGAATATTACCAGACATATTATTAAAGAGTACGGAAGGTATGCGGTGGATGAACAGAATGTGAAGCTGGTCAGCGCCATTGTGCCTGGAGTCATGGGACAGACCGGGATGGAGACGGTGGAAATCGTAAAAGGAGTGGTGGCAGAGACGAAGCCGGATTTTGTCATTGCAATTGATGCGCTGGCAGCAAGAAGCTCCAAACGTCTGAATCGAACAATTCAGATAGCCGATACGGGTATTCATCCCGGCTCCGGCGTGGGAAATCACCGCAACGCCATCAATGAAGAGACGATCGGAGTACCGGTGATTGCTATCGGAGTTCCTACGGTCGTAGATGCGGCAACCATTGTCAATGACTCTATGGAGAACCTGATTGCAGCGCTGGAAACTTCAGAAACACTTCGGGGCGTTGGGGTTGTAATGCAGGGATATAATGCCACAGAAAAATATGAGCTTGTGAAGGAACTTATTTCTCCGCATCTGAATGGAATGTTTGTGACGCCAAAGGACATTGACGATACGGTGCGAAGGATCAGCTTCACCATTTCGGAAGCACTCAATCAATTATTTACGCTATAACATAATCGTAAACCTCAGAGCATATAGTTGCAGTATGGTGGAAAGGTCTGAGGTGGTGAATATGAGAAACCATGCCCATGGAATTAATAGAAAGCTGATACTGACTATCCTGTGTATCCTGTGCGGATATGGATTGTGGAACGGGCGGGCTTTTACATTGGAGAACATGAATGCCAGGCTGTCGGAAGGACTTTTGGAACAATCCCAGAAGATGTATCTTGCAAGCCTAAATTACATGGAGGAAGATCATGTGGATTCTCTGGAGGAATGGCTGGCACAGCACGCCATGCAGCTGATTCCGCTCGGAAGCTATGTGGAGGATAAGAAGGATTCGGAAACGGATATGGAGGATTCGGAAACCTATGAGATGATTTTGGCAAAGCAGGCAAATGATGAAAATGCGGTAGATGCAGACGGTAATCTGATCGGGACGGATGATTCGGCCCAGACGATGAATACAGGAGCGCTCATTGATACCTCTGTGGAGAAAATGAGGGATTTTGATTATCTGCTTGGAAATTTCTATACGGTGGATGGTTCGACCATGATTCGCAGTGATGAGCTGAATGGGGAGACGCTTTTGAGTAAGGATATGCATATTAACACGGAGACAGAGGGCCCGAAAGTACTCATTTATCATACCCATTCTCAGGAGATGTTTGCGGATTCTGTGGATGGAGATACTGCTACCTCTATTGTCGGTATTGGAGATTATTTGACAGATCTATTAAATAATACCTATCATATTGAAACGCTGCATCACACAGGAGTTTATGATCTGATTAATGGGGAGCTGGACAGGAGTAAGGCATATGATCTGGCAAAGCCTGAGATCGCAAAGATATTGGAGGAGAATCCCTCTATTGAAGTGGTCATTGATCTGCACCGGGATGGCGTGGGAGAGGGGACTCATCTGGTGACAGAAATAAATGGAAAGCCTACCGCACAGATCATGTTTTTTAATGGTCTCAGTAAAACCAGGTCAAATGGCGAGATCGATTATCTTGCCAACCCGTACATACAGGACAATCTGGCATTTTCCTTACAGATGCAGGTGGCAGCTTACAACAAATATCCTGGATTTACGCGAAGGATTTATCTGCGCGGATACCGCTATAATATGCACCTAATGCCCAAATGTCTTCTGATAGAGGCGGGGGCACAGACAAATACGGTACAGGAAATGAAAAACGCTATGGAGGTGCTTGCGGACCTACTAAATATAGTACTGGTAGAATAAAGAATTACGAGATATGGTTTGCAGAATGGGAATATTTGTGCTATGCTTTTCACAGTGCAATAGAAAGGAAATTGGAAGATGGCAAAGAAACCTACATATGATGCGGATAGTATTACGGTACTGGAAGGGCTCGAGGCAGTCCGAAAGAGACCGGGTATGTATATTGGAAGTGTATCTGCGAAGGGGCTCAACCATTTGGTTTATGAGATTGTGGATAATGCAGTGGATGAACACCTTGCAGGATACTGTACGGAGATTCGCGTGACTCTGGAGAAGGACGGCTCTGCTACAATTGTGGATAATGGAAGGGGCGTCCCGGTGGGTATGCATGCAAAGGGAATTTCGGCAGCGAGACTTGTGTATACCACATTACATGCAGGTGGTAAATTTGACGATTCGGCTTATAAGACAAGCGGTGGTCTTCACGGTGTGGGCTCATCAGTAGTGAACGCGCTGTCAGCCTACATGGACGTACAGATCAGCCGTGACGGATATGTACATCATGACCGTTATGAAAGAGGAATCCCGGTTGTCGAACTGGAGGACGGTCTGCTGCCGAAGACGGGAAAGACCCGTAAGACGGGAACGAAGGTGAATTTCCTGCCGGATGATACGATTTTTGAGAAGACCAGATTTCGCGGTGAGGAAATCAAGAGCAGAATGCATGAGACCGCATATCTGAATCCAACGCTTACAATTATCTATGAGGACAGGCGTGGCGAGAGCGCTGAGCATATTGAATATCACGAACCGGATGGGATTTTAGGATTTATCAAAGATCTGAATTCCAAGAAGGAGACGATCCATGAGCCGGTATATTACAGAGGCAGCGCAGAGGGCATTGAAGTGGAAGCGGCTTTTCAGTATGTGAATGAATTTCACGAGAATGTGCTGGGCTTTTGTAATAACATTTACAACGCAGAAGGAGGAACGCATCTGACCGGATTCAAGACAACATTTACAACGGTGATGAACCAGTATGCCAGAGAACTGGGGATTCTAAAGGAGAAGGACGCCAATTTTACGGGAGCCGATATCAGAAATGGCATGACAGCTATCGTGTCGATCAAGCATCCGGACCCGAGATTTGAGGGGCAGACGAAGACCAAGCTTGACAATCCGGATGCGGCTAAGGCGACGGGGAAAGTAACCGGTGATGAAGTGGTGCGTTTTTTTGACCGGAATCTGGACACTCTTAAGAAAGTGTTATCCTGTGCGGAGAAGGCTGCTAAGATCCGAAAGACGGAGGAACGGGCGAAGACGAATCTTCTGACCAAGCAGAAGTATTCCTTTGACAGTAACGGAAAACTTGCCAACTGTGAAAGCAGAGATGCATCAAAATGTGAGATTTTTATTGTAGAGGGTGATTCTGCGGGGGGCTCAGCAAAGACAGCCAGAGACCGTATGTATCAGGCAATCCTGCCGATTCGCGGTAAAATTCTCAATGTGGAGAAGGCAAGTATCGATAAGATTCTTGCAAATGCAGAGATCAAAACGATGATCAACGCTTTTGGATGTGGATTTTCGGAAGGGTACGGCAACGATTTTGATATTAGCAAGCTTCGGTATGACAAGATTATTATTATGGCGGATGCGGATGTGGACGGAGCACATATTTCGACGCTTCTGCTGACTTTGTTCTACCGCTTCATGCCGGAGCTGATCTATGAGGGCCATGTGTATATTGCCATGCCGCCATTATATAAAGCTATGCCGAAGAAGGGACCGGAAGAGTATCTTTATGATGATAAGGCGCTGGAAAAATACCGCAGGACACATGAGGGGCCGTTCACCCTGCAGAGATATAAAGGTCTGGGAGAGATGGACGCGGACCAGCTTTGGGAGACGACGCTGAATCCGGAAACAAGAGTCATGAAGCGGGTGGAAATTGAAGATGCAAGAATGGCGTCCAGCGTGACTGAGATGCTGATGGGAACGGAGGTTCCGCCAAGACGTGCGTTCATTTATGAAAATGCTACGGAAGCTGAGCTGGATATTTAGGAAGGAGCTGGGAACAGATGAGTGAATCACAAATCATCCGCACTGAGTATTCGGATGTGATGAAAAAGTCTTATATTGATTATGCCATGAGCGTTATTGTTGCCAGGGCTCTTCCGGATGTGCGTGACGGTCTCAAGCCGGTACAGAGAAGAACCCTGTATGATATGTATGAGCTGGGAATCCGTTGGGACAGGCCGTATAGGAAGTGTGCACGTATTGTGGGCGATACCATGGGTAAATATCATCCTCACGGCGACAGCTCGATTTATGAGGCCCTGGTGGTTATGGCCCAGGATTTCAAGAAGGGAATGATCATGGTCGACGGGCACGGCAACTTTGGCTCGATCGAAGGAGATGGAGCTGCGGCTATGCGTTATACGGAGGCGAGACTTGCAAAGTTTACCCAGGATGTATTTCTGGCAGACCTGGACAAGGATATTGTGAATTTCCTTCCCAATTTTGATGAGACGGAGAAGGAGCCGGAGGTGCTTCCGGTACGTGTGCCGAATCTTCTGGTAAACGGAGCAGAAGGAATTGCAGTCGGTATGGCAACCAGTATTCCGACTCATAATCTGGGCGAAGTAATCGATGCCGTCAAGGCATATATGAAGAATGATGCGATCAGCACAAAACAGCTGATGAAATATGTCAAAGGACCGGATTTTCCCACAGGAGGCATCGTTGTAAATAAGGATGACCTGCTGCAGATTTATGAATCGGGGGCCGGTAAAATCAAGCTGCGCGGCAAGGTGGAAGTAGAGGATATGAAAGGCGGCAGGAAGCGCCTGGTGATCACCGAGATTCCATATACCATGATCGGCGCCGGTATCGGGAAATTTCTGAATGATGTCTGCAATCTGGTGGAGACCAAAAAGACCTCAGATATTCTGGATATTTCCAACCAGTCATCGAAGGAGGGAATCCGTATCGTCATAGAGCTTAAGCGGGGAGCAGATGTGGAGAATCTGACCAATATGCTTTATAAAAAGACCCGGCTTGAGGATACCTTTGGCGTGAATATGCTGGCAGTAGCTGACGGGCGGCCGGAGACCATGGGACTCAAAAAGATTATTGAGCATCATGTGGATTTCCAGTTTGAACTGGCAACCAGAAAATATCAGACACTGCTTGCTAAGGAGAAGGATAAGAAGGAGATTCAGGAGGGACTAATTAAAGCCTGTGATGTGATCGATCTGATTATTGAGATTCTTCGGGGAAGCAAGAATATAAAGGATGCCAAAGCCTGCCTGACGAAAGGAATCACGGAGGGAATTAAGTTTAAGACCAGTATTTCCAGAAAGATGGCCGCGATGCTTAGATTTACTGAGCGGCAGGCCACAGCGATTCTGGAAATGCGTCTCTATAAGCTGATTGGTCTTGAGATCGAAGCGCTTCAGATGGAGCATGAAGAGACATTGAAAAAGATCGCCAGATATGAGGATATTCTGGGAAGCTACGACTCTATGGCCGATGTGATCATAGAGGATTTGGAGAGGTTTAAAAAAGAATTTGCCCTAAAGCGCCGTACTGTCATTGAGAATGCAAAAGAAGCTGTTTATGAAGAAAAGAAGGTCGAGGAACAGGAAGTGGTATTCCTTATGGACCGGTTCGGATATGCGAGAACGGTTGATGTCGCTACATATGAGCGCAATAAGGAGGCTGCCGAGAGCGAGAATAGATATGTGATTTCCTGTATGAATACAGGAAGAATCTGTCTGTTTACCAACACGGGCAGAATGCATCAGATCAAAGTGATGGATCTTCCCTTTGGAAAATTCAGAGATAAGGGACTCCCAATCGACAATGTGAGTAACTATGACAGTACTCAGGAAAATGCCGTATATTTGTGTGATGCGGAACAAATGCGTTATGCATGGTTGCTATTTGCTACAAAGCAGGGTATGATTAAGAAGGTAGAAGGGACAGAGTTTCAGGTGATCAAGCGCACAATTGCGGCCACCAAGCTGCAGGAAGAGGACGAATTGCTCCGCGTACAGGTCATTACCGGCAACCAGCATGTTGTTCTCAGGTCCAGGGACGGATATTTTCTGCGATTTCCGGCGGATGAGGTGGCAGAGAAGAAGAAGTCTGCAATTGGAGTGCGGGGAATCCGGCTGAAGAAGAATGATGAGCTGGAGGAAGTATATTTATTTGAGGAAGGGCATGAAGCCAGGATCGTATATGGAGAGAAAGAGGTTTGGCTGAACCGCCTTAAAATCGCCAAGAGAGATGGAACCGGAACGAAGTCCAGAAGCTGATTGTTTACACAGGAGGATGACATGGCAGGAAGCGAATGGGAAAATTTTGGAAAGGAAATCCGTAAGACTGTCCAGGATGCGGTTGAGAATCAGGATTATCATAAATTAAATCAAACCGTCGCAGAGACTCTGGACCGGGCGATGGGCGCTACGATAGATTCTGTGTCAAAGGGCATGAAAAATGCGCGGCAGAATCAGAAAAATATGAATGGAGCATGGCAGGGAACTCCATATGGAACATACCAGCAGAGTACCTCGGTAAATTATCAAAAAAGCGGGAGCGGAATTTATCAGCAGGGAAGAGCTGTTAAGCCTGGATATCAGGATGTCAGAAGAGCGATTCCGGAAAATTTGAATCTGTATAAAAAAACAACAGGGGCTCAGACGGTGGGATGGATTTTGGGTATTCTGGGAGGGATTGCCGGAGGTGGTTTTGCTATCCTGGCATTATTTATGCTTCTTGGAGGCGCAGTTGCCGGCGGTCTGCTGTCTGAATTTGGAGTGGCAGCTACGGTATTTGCCGTACCGGCAGTTGGATTTTTGGGTATGATGGGCTATGGAATTAAACTCTGTGGATTGGAAAAACGTTTTCGCCTATTTCTTCGTGGATTGGGAGGACGTGAATACTGTAATGTGAAAGAGCTTGCATCTATGATCGGAAAATCAGAGGGCGATACGGTGAAAAATCTGAAAAAGATGATCAGAAAAGGATGGTTCCGCCAGGGACATTTCGATGAAAGTGAGAAATGCTTTATCACCAGCAATCAAATGTATCAGGAATATATGAGGATTGACAGTCAGCGGAAGGCAGAGGCGGCGAGACTTGAGGCCAAACGGCAGGAAGAAGTAAAGCGCGCAGAGGATATGAATTCCAGACTGTCACCGGAGGCAAGAAAGGTAATTGAAGCTGGGGATGCATTTGTTCGGAAGATTCGGGCATGTAATGATGCCATTCCCGGGGAAGAAATATCAGCGAAGATTTCTCACATGGAGATGATCGTGGACCGGATTTTCGACAGAGTAGAGCAGGATCCGGATTCTATTTCCGATATACGTAAGCTGATGGATTACTATCTTCCTACAACAATCAAGCTTTTAGAGGCTTACCAGGAATTGGACGCGCAGCCGGTGGCAGGTGAGAACATCCAATCGTCCAAGCGGGAGATCGAAGCGACTTTGGATACGCTGAATGTTGCTTTTGAAAAAATACTGGATGATTTGTTCCATCACACGGCATGGGATGTGTCGTCGGATATTTCGGTGCTGAATACGATGCTTGCCCAGGAGGGGCTGAAGGATGATGGAATGAAGCTGTAATGCCTGTCAGATAACAAAGAGTAAGAAAAAGGATTGGGGGAATTACAATGGAGAACGAATTTAAGGATTTTACAGTGACACCGGAACTTACATTAGATCCGTTCGGAGGCGCGAAGGATACAAAGATGGAGCCTGCGGCCGTGAAGGAGGAACAGCCGGCGCCGATATTTGACGACAGCATGCTTTCGGACGAAGAAAAGCAGATGGTGGATTCCTTTGCAAAGCAGATTGATCTGTCCAATTCCAATGTGATTCTGCAGTATGGCGCGGGAACCCAGAAGAAGATGGCGGATTTCTCTGAGTCTGCGCTGGCAAATGTGAAGACAAAAGATCTGGGAGAAGTGGGCGAGCTGCTGACGGATGTGGTTGGCGAGCTGAAGAGCTTCGGGGAGGAAGAAGAAAAAGGATTTCTTGGAATTTTCAAAAAGACGTCCAATAAGCTTCAGAATATGAAGGCGCAGTATGCAAAAGCGGAGACCAATGTGAACCGGATCGTTACCGCGCTGGAGTCCCATCAGATCCAGCTCATGAAGGACGTGGCGCTTTTGGACAAGATGTATGAATTGAATCTGACTTATTATAAAGAGCTGACAATGTATATTCTGGCAGGAAAAAAGAAGCTTGCGGAGGTGAAGAGCGTAAGGCTCCCGGAGCTGATGGAAAAGGCGAGGGTCTCTGAGCGCGCGGAAGACGCACAGGAGGTAAGGGACTTAGAAGCAATGTGTAACCGCTTTGAGAAGAAGATTCACGATTTGGAACTTACACGGACCATTTCTATGCAGACAGCGCCGCAGATACGTATGATTCAGGGTAATGATACGCAGATGGTGGAGAAGATACAGTCTACGATTGTGAATACAATTCCGCTGTGGAAGAGTCAGATGATTCTGGCCCTGGGAGCGGAGCATTCTGCCCGTGCGGCAAAAGCCCAGAGAGAAGTGGCAGACATGACCAATGAGCTGCTTTTAAAGAATGCCGAGAAACTTCAGATGGCATCGATAGAAACGGCAAAAGAGACGGAGCGCGGTATTGTAGATATTGAAACTCTGAAAGCTACCAATGAGTCATTGATTTCTACGTTTGATGAAGTGATGAGCATTCAGCGGGAGGGCCGTGCAAAACGTGCGGAGGCGGAAGCTGAGATGGCAAGGATCGAGAATGAATTAAAGGCCAAGCTGCTGCAGGTTCAGGGATAGATATTAAAATCAGATTTCACTATTTATATTAGAAAAAAGAAAGGGAAGTGTGTTTTGATTGCTGAGCTGATGGATGTACAGCTTAACTGTGACGACAGGACGATATAGACAGAACTTTAAAGAAACCCTTGATTTTCCAGATGGTGAGTGCTATAATTACCAATAGTTGCATAAGGTGAAGTCGGAAAAGAGTGAACGGAAGTTCACTCTTCTTTGTTGATGGAGCCTTTGTTTGGATGTATCTATTGAGAAAGAAGGGAAGTTTTACATTGTCTAAGAGAGAGAGTTACGAACAGAAAACCGAAGCAATTCTGATCCCGATCATCGAGAAACATGGCTTTGACCTGTGGGATGTGGAATATGTAAAAGAAGGCGGAACATGGTATCTAAGGGCATACATCGATAAGCCGGGTGGAATTCATGTAGACGACTGCGAGGTGGTCAGCAGGGAGCTGTCTGACATTCTGGATGAAAAGGACTTTATTGATGAAGCCTATATTCTGGAGGTTAGTTCACCGGGACTCGGAAGACCGCTTAAGAAAGAAAAGGATTTTCAGAAAAGCCTGGGAAAAGAGATCGAAATCCGTACCTATAGAATGATTGACAGGAAGAAAGAGTTCAGAGGGATTTTGAGAGAGTTCGATAAGAATACCGTAACGATCGAGATGGACGATGCTCAGACGAAGACATTTGACAAGAGTGAGACCTCATTGATTCGATTGGCGTTTGATTTTTAAAAGTAGGAGGAAAAGAAGAAAATGAACACAGAATTATTGGAAGCGTTGACAATTTTGGAGAAAGAAAAAGATATTAGTAAAGAAGCTTTACTGGATGCAATTGAGAATTCTCTGATCAACGCATGTAAGAACCATTTTGGAAAAGCAGATAATATCCGGCTGATTATGGATCGAGAGACCTGTGATTATCAGCTGATTCAGGAAAAGACCGTAGTGGAAGAAGTGGAAGATAAGGTAGAGCAGATCAGCCTTGAGGACGCGAAAGCGATGGACAGTAAGTATGAGCTGGGAGACATCGTGCAGATCCCGGTAGAATCGAAGGCGTTCGGACGTATTGCGACCCAGAATGCGAAGAATCTGATCCTCCAGAAGATTCGTGAGGAAGAGCGCAAGGTTGTATACGATCAGTATTTTGAGAAAGAGAAGGATATCGTGACTGGTATCGTGCAGCGCTACGTGGGAAGAAATGTCAGCATAAATCTTGGCAAGGCCGATGCAATGCTGACAGAGAACGAGCAGGTAAAAGGAGAAGTGTTCCAGCCGACCGAGCGTATTAAGCTGTATGTGGTTGAAGTTAAGAATACGACCAAGGGGCCGAAGATCCTGGTTTCCCGTACCCATCCGGAGCTTGTAAAGCGTTTGTTTGAAGCAGAGGTTACAGAGGTGAGGGAAGGCATCGTTGAGATCAAGAGTATTGCCAGAGAAGCAGGAAGCAGATCCAAGATCGCCGTATGGTCCAACGACCCGGATGTAGATCCGGTTGGAGCATGTGTCGGAATGAACGGCGCCAGAGTCAATGCAATTGTAAATGAACTTCGCGGTGAGAAGATCGATATTATCAACTGGAGTGATAACCCTGGTATTCTGATTGAGAATGCACTGAGCCCGGCAAAGGTTATTTCCGTCATGGCTGATCCGGATGATAAGACCGCCAGCGTGATCGTGCCAGATTACCAATTGTCTCTTGCGATTGGTAAAGAAGGTCAGAATGCGAGACTTGCCGCAAGGCTGACAGGATATAAGATCGATATAAAGAGTGAGACACAGGCGATCGAATCCGGAGAGCTCCCGGAGAACTATATGGAGCTGATGGAAGGCGTTTATGAAGAAGAGATGTACGAAGAGGGTTATGAAGAAGCATACGAGGAAGGCTATGAAGAAGCATACGACGAGTATGATTCAGAAGAGGTTCAGTTTGAAGAAGTAGAAGAATAGAAATCAGGTGATTATTTGGGAGGAAATAAAAAGATACCTATGCGCAAATGTGTAGGCTGTCAGGAAATGAAGAATAAAAAAGAAATGATTCGTGTTATCAAGACGCCGGAGAATGAATTTCTGCTGGATGCAACCGGAAAGAAAAACGGCAGAGGCGCTTATGTCTGCCCAAGTGAGGCCTGTCTGAAGCTTGCGATAAAGAATAAAGGGCTGGAACGCTCTTTTAAACAGGCGATTCCGGAAGAAGTGTATAAAGCGCTGGAAAAGGAGATGGAAGCTTTTGAAACCAGATAAGGTACTGTCCCTGATCGGACTTGCAACAAAGGCGGGAAAGACAGCCAGCGGAGAATTCTGCACGGAAAAGGAAGTCAAAGCAGGCAGGGCCAGATTGGTAATTGTGGCAGAAGATGCGTCCGATAATACGAAGAAAAAGTTTCAGAATATGTGTGATTTCTATGAGGTGCCAATTCGTTATTATGATGATAAGAATGCGCTTGGACACTCTATGGGAAAAGAGTTTCGGGCATCTTTAGCTATATTGGATGAGGGATTTTCAAAAAGTATTCTGAAACAGTTAGATACTTAAGAAAGATACAATTGCATAGAGGAGGTTAGTTTGTATGTCAAAGATTAAAGTATACGAGCTTGCACAGGAACTCGGTAAGAGCAGTAAAGAGCTTATGGAGTTTCTGAGTGAAAAAAATATAGAAGTAAAGAACCACATGAGTATGATTGGAGAAGAAGAAGCAGCGCTTGTTAAGAAGGCGTTTGGCGCAGAAACAGGCACTGCTAAATCATCAGAGGAAACACCTAAGACGGAGGGCGTGCCAAAGAAGAAGAATATTGTGCATGTGTTCCGTCCGCAGAATACCAGAGACGGTGCAAAGGGTGGAAAGCGCCAGGGCGGACGTCCGGCGGGAGGCACAAGACCGATGCAGAATGCAAGACCAATGCAGGTACAGAATGGAAGACCTGCGCCGGGAACCAGAACCATGCAGAATGCAAAGCCGATGCAGGTACAGAACGGAAGACCCGCACCGGGAGCAAAGCCGGTACAGAGTGGAAAACAGGCAGCGCCAAAGCCACAGGCGGCAGAGCAGGAGCAGACGCCGAAGCAGACGGCTGCGGCTTCGGAGATCCGTCCACAGGAAGTACAGCCACAGGCAGTTGGCTCACAGAGCGAGCAGCCGCAGGAGGTTCGTCCTCAGAACGTCCGTCTGCAGAGCGAACAGCCGCAGGAGAGCCGTCCGCAGAATGAGCGCACACAGGAGAGTCGTCCGCAGAATCGTTCGCAGGAGATTCGGACCCAGGAAAACCGCCGCGAGCGTTCTCAGGGTGAACGCTCCTACGGAAATCGTCAGGACCGTTCCCAGAGCGAGAGACGCCAGGACAATCGTCAGGACCGCTCCCAGAGC
>JAUNGJ010000090.1 GCA_030524585.1 Eubacteriales bacterium
GCCGATCAGTAATGTGGCCGGCGCTATCCGTCCATATATACCGACCGGAAACTAAATATTACAATAGCAAATCCCTGCACAATAAAATCAGGGAGGTCCGATGTGGTCTCCCTGATTTTATGAAAAAATTACTGTAGTCCCTTTGCAAAACATTCCTGAAAAATATCTGTAGCCGCATTCTGTACCCGCTCAACCAGCTCTTTATAACATCCAAGGAGATTCTTCCCTTCCTTTGTCAAATGCGAACCGCCACCTCCAGTTCCTCCGGTCCAGCGCTCCAAAATCTTAAATCCCAATTGTTTTTCTGCGTTCTTGACCAGGCGACATCCTTTACTGTAGGACATATTCATCTGTGTACATGCCTCCTGTATGGAACCTGTACGCTCAATAAACTCCAGCAGCTTGCCTGCTCCCGGCCCAAAAAACACATCGTTGGCCATCAGACATACCTGTATCTGCGGCTGAATCGGATATCCGTCTCCTCTGCGATAGTTCCAATCAATCAGCTTCTGATATTCTTCCTGCGTATCTACGTCCCAATTAACTCCTTTGTCATCTACTACCAAATTGGTAATTGCAATTCCTGATGTTTCCATGGCCCCGCGTAATCCCTGGTCTCCGGTATATGAAAAAAGCCGATCCAATACTTCTCTCTTAACCATGATCGGATGTCCCGGCTCTCCGCCATAACTTGTACGGACCAAATCTGCATCAATCATAAGCACCTGACGAAACGTATTTACCCGGATAGCCGGCGTATCAATCGGCATTAGCAGAACCTTCTCACATTCGTCTTTCAGTGCCTGCACTCCTATGCGAAAAGAATCAAACATCTGCGTTTCCACATAATTCTCATTTCTTATAAAACGGACTCCAGTATGTTCCAAATGTCTCTCCAGCTGGGCAGCCCGATACCCAGTCACAACTACAATCGGTTCCGCTCCAATTTGCTGCAATAAATGAATAATATGTAATGATATCGTTGAATCCTCAAATGGCAGCAGCGGTTTAAATGCACCCATGCGAGCTGACCTTCCCGCTGCCACCACAACTGCTCCAATTTTCGTCATAACGCTATCCTCTTTCTTTTATTCTATTTTCTTGACACTCCATCCTGATACTGTTTTAATTTCCTCATATCGCGAATACAATAAAACCCGTTCACCTGCTCAACCAGCTCCAGGTCTTTTAATTCCTTAATAATACGAACTGCCGTGATCCGGTTGATTCCAAGAAGATTCGACATCACCTGCTGGCTTATCTTCTCCTTAATTAACACCTTACCGTCATAAGGAACTCCATACTGCTTTGCAAAAGATAACATTAAATTACACACCTTCCAGGAAGCATTTTGAAAACTCATATTTCTGATCTGTTCCTTCGCCGCAATGAATTTCACACTCAGGGAATAAATTAAATCCATCGATATCTTTGGATTCTCCGCAATCGCTTTCATAAGCGCTGGTTTATCGATACATATCAGTTCCGACGGCTTTGCCGTCTTAAATGCTACCGGTACTACCCAATCAAACAGAAGATCCGATTCCAAAAACACAGCATCCTTTTCGTTAAACTGATAAATCCGTTCTTCTCCGCTCTGTGTTTTTTCATATCCGACTACTCTTCCGCTTTTTACAATATAGCAATATTCCGTCTTGCTTCCCGCCTCAACCAAAACATAATTCTCAGGAAAACTCTGAAGAACTCCTATTTTCTCTAAACTGGATACTTCTCCCGGCAAATAATTAAAGTGGGAGATCACACTATACTGCAATTCTTCAGAGTCGAAATCGTTAAAGTCAAATTCCTCTTCCATTTGGGGGCTCCTTTCTATTCTCTGCTACGATTACCTTTCGCCACATAAAGTAAAATAATTATATCATTTATTCCCTTTAATGAAAAGTTACATATCTTCTATCCCAGACTATCTCCCAGAGGAATTTATGCTCTAATACACATTCTCTATATAAAGGAAGGGGTACTGCAAGACGCAGCACTCCCTTTCCATTTTCTTAAGCCCATTTCTCAATCTGACCTTCCTTTAATTGTTCGATATCGCAAAGGCAGTAATATCCATCATTTCTTTTTACCAGCCCCCGCTCTTTCAATTCTTTAATTACTCTCACAACAGTAATGCGATTAATTCCGAGCAGATTGGAAATGTATTCCTGACTTAGTTTTTCACGAATTATAATTTCTCCACTTTCCATAACTCCATATCTGTCTGCAAAGATCAGAAGTAAATTACAGACCTTCTGTATAGCACTATGATCATTCATACACTTCATCTGTTCCTGAGAAGAAAGAGTCTTCATCGACAATGACTGCATAAGATCCATTGCAATCTCTGAATTCTCATAGACTGCCTTGTACAATGTGGGCTGATCAATACAGATCAGCTCCGACTCCACCGCTGTACGAATATTTACCGGCACATCATAGCCAAACAGAAGATTCTCTTCCAGCAGCACGGACTCAGCTTCATTTACACTGTAGATGCGTTCTTCTCCTTCCGTAGAATACTCGTAGGATACCACACGGCCAGAAGTAACAATATAGCAAAACGCTGTTTTACTTCCTGCTTCTGCCAACAGAAAATTTTTGGGGTATTTCTTCCTTTTTCCCAATACTTCCAGCCGCTTGGTCCCTCTCGGAAGGCTGAGGAACCAGGATACATATTCTGTATCTATGATTGATTGTATTTGTTTTCTCATCTGATTTCTTCCTTCCGGTAACAAAATGCCATAAGAAAAGTATTTTTACTATTCTGATGCAAGCCGCATAATTGCTGTCTCGAGCATTCCTTTTATGACATTAATCTTATACTCATTATGGGACATCGGCATCGCATGTTTAACGGCAATTCTTCCTGCCTCGTCTGCTATTTCCTTCGTAATCTTTTTGCCGACCAGGAATGCCTCCACTTCATTTAATCTCACTGGTATTGGTGCGACTCCTCCTAAAATCAGTTTTGATCTCAGGATCTCACCACTTTCGGTGCCAAAAACAGACGCAAGACTAACAACCGCAAAATCAACCGACTCTCTGACTCTGAACTTATCATAGTGCATTACCGCACCTTCAATCACAGGTACAGATACCCCCGTTACAAGCTCGCCCTGATTCAAAACAGCAGAAGGCTTTGTATTGCCGCAGCAGAACTCTGCCGCTGAAAGCTCTCTCTGGTTTGTGTGTATTGTCGCGTCAGCTGCAATCAGTGCAGGCGCCATATCTGATGGATTTACTGCATAACATCCGCAGTTCATACAGCGAGAGGCCTCTTTGACTGCCTCCTCTCTGGTCGTGGCAGTTTCATCTTCATGAATCAGATCACGCTGTTCGACAGGCAGCTCAGATAGTTTAAGCCCTTTCTTTTCTTTAATTCCTTCCGCATCAAATGTCAGGAAAGGAAGCTTAATCTGCTTACCCACACATTCATGCCAGGCTGCTACTTTCAGATAGCTATTCATGCCATTGGCAGCTTTATGTCCGTTTGCAATACACTGAATAACCGTAGACGGACCGGTTGTTGCATCACCGCCGGCAAAGATGCCTTCCCTGGAAGTCATCATCGTCTCTTCTTCAACATCTATAAGTCCCCGTTTATTTAACTCCAGCTGATATTTTTCATCCAGGAAAGAAAGATCAACTTTCTGGCCAACTGCCATCAGAATATTTTCTGCCTGGACAGTCTTCTTATCATTCTGGTCATACTGCGGGTTAAAACGTCCTGTTTCATCCTTTACAGATGTACAGCGAACCAACTCCATTCCTCTCACGATACCATTATCATCGATAACTT
>JAUNGJ010000041.1 GCA_030524585.1 Eubacteriales bacterium
AACGCATCAGACAAGAATTGCAATTACTAAGCACTGAGGCTGACAGGATGGAAAAGCGCTCCGTAAAAGGGCGCTTTTCTTTTGCAATGAAAGAAAAAAAGGAAGTTGAGAAGATTTGTTCATTAAGAAATTAGTACATTGACATTCAAAATAAGTGAGTATATACTAATTTAAGTTAGGAAATTCTAACCAAAAAAGGGAGAACTATGAAACGAAAGATTATAATAACTGTAATTGCAGTATGCATGATGATTGTTGGATGTGGCGATAACTCGGAGAAGAAGGAGCCGGATAATGCTTCCGCCGAGAAAGAGCTGTTTGCCATGGATACATATATGACGGTAACCGCTTATGGGGAAAATGCGCAGGAAGCGGTGGACAGAGCGGCTGATGAGATTGAACGGCTGGATACACTTCTGTCTACGGGAAATGATGAGAGTGAGACTGCGCAGCTGAACCAGAACGGCGGCGGCGAACTGTCAGAAGAGGCGGGATATCTGGTGGAACGGTCGATGGAATTATACCAGAAGACAGATGGGATATTCGACATTGCTATTTATCCGATCATGGAAGCATGGGGGTTTACGACACAGAATTACCGGGTTCCGTCGGAAGAGGAACTGGCAGAGCTACTTCGTCTGACCGATGCGTCGAAGGTGACTTATAATACGGACAGCCGGGAGATTACTTTCGATTTGGATGGCATGAAGATTGATTTTGGTGGAATTGCAAAGGGATATACTTCCTCCAGGATCATGGATATCTATAGAGATTGTGGAATTGAAAGCGGCATAGTGAATCTTGGAGGAAATGTTCAGGTTTTAGGAACCAAAACCGACGGCAGCGATTGGCGCGTGGCGATTCAGAGCCCGGATGATGCAGAGGATTACCTGGGAGTTTTGGAAATTCAGGATAAAGCAGTAATTACTTCTGGAGGATATGAACGGTACTTTGAGCAGGATGGGAATACCTATCATCATATTATCGATCCGGCCACTGGATATCCGGCAGAGAGCGGTTTGATTTCCGTGACGGTTGTGAGTGAAGATGGAACATTGGCGGATGGGTTATCTACCTCCCTGTTTATTATGGGAAAGGATGAGGCGGTTTCTTTCTGGAGAGAGCACAGTGATGAATTTGATGTGATTTTGGAAACGGAAGATAGAGTGCTGTATGTAACGGAAGGGATTGCGGATAAATTTTCTTCTGAATATCAGATGGAAATTATAGAGAAATAGAAAAATGCTGTGGGGGCAGAAGAGAATGGACAGAGCAGAAGTAGTCAAAAAAATAAAACCATTTGCGCCGATTCTTTCCGCTGTTTTGGTGATTTCCTGTGTGGGAGTTTCGCTGCAGGGCTATGAAGCGCCGGTTTTTGCTGCGGAGGATTCAATTGCAGATGAGAGCATGAAGGAAGAGATAAATGCGGCAGTTGGCTCATTTGACCTGGAAGATGGTGTGTATCAGGGAACTGGAACGGGATATGCGGGAGATATTGTGGTGTCAGTGCAGATCAAAGATAAGCAGATTGTTTCCATTGATATTTTGAGCAGCTCGGATGACGAGGCCTTTTTTAATCGGGCAAAATCGGTAATTGATAGGATTATTGAGAGGCAGGAGCTGGATGTAGATACTGTTTCAGGAGCGACCTACAGTTCGAAAGGAATTATCAGTGCTGTAAAAAACGCCCTGACAGGAGAAAAAGACAGCGGAGAGACAGGGGCGTCCCAGGCCGGAAATGCGGTGGCGGGAAGCTCTGCGACGGTTGATGTGATAGAAGACGCCAAAGCATATAAGGATGGCGTTTATTACGGAACGGGTACCGGATTTGGCGGAACACTCAAAGTAAAGGTTGAGATCAGCGGCGGAAAAATTGCTTCGATTCAGGTTGTTGAGCACAAGGATGGCGGAAGCTATATCCAGAAGGCGTCTGCGCTGATCAGTAATATCATCGCCTCTCAGAGTACGAATGTAGATACCGTTTCCGGAGCAACCTACAGTTCTGTTGGAATTATTCAGGCAGTAAGAAGCGCGCTCAGCCAGGCGGCGGTAAGCACAGCGCCGGAGAAGGAGCAGACGGATAAAAATGAGCAGGGCGGCTCTGATAAGGATTCTTACGTGGCCGGAACAGTACCCTATGTGGAAGGAATATATTATGGAACAGCAGAAGGGTACAATGGAGATATTACAGTTGCCGTGGTGATACAGGATCATACGATCAAGGCAATTCTGGTGACAGAAGAAGAGGATGACGAGACATTTTTTACACGTGCCATGGAAGTGGTGAAAAATGTAATAAAGCTGCAGAAGACAGAGGTGGATACGGTTTCCGGGGCGACTTACAGCTCGGCGGGACTTTTGAATGCAGTAAAAAATGCGCTGAAAGAGGCCGAAAGGGTGACGAATGGAGAGGCTGTGGTGGATACAGCTCTGCTTGAAGCTGCCATTGCCGAAGCAGAAACTCTGGCGGCAGAGGATTATACCGATGCCAGCTGGGCGGCCGTGCAGGTGAGACTGGAGGATGCAGAAGCAGCGATGGGCAGCAGTTCGCAGGAAGTTATTGATAAGGCGGCAGAAAACCTAAACGCAGCGATAAGTATGCTCGAGAAAAGAAACGATGCGGAAGAAGGGGAACAGACCCTATACATTGATGGGACATACAGCGGCTCTGCTGTGTGCATGGCGGATGAAGATGAAGACTTTGAGGACTATATTCTGTCGTTAAAGCTTACCGTAAGGAACGATAGAATCGTGTCAATAACAGACGTAAAAGGCGATGGGGCTGCGGACAATGACAGTTACATTAAGAGGGCTGCAAATGGCACGTCAAGTACGGCCGGAATCGTCACACAGATTATAAATGCAGGATCGACAGATGGAATTGATGCTGTGTCCAGGGCGACCTGCTCTTCGGAAGCAATTATCAGGGCGTGTCAGGACGCGCTGGAAAGAGCAAGGAGATAGAAAGAAAACGAGGAGATTGGCGATGCGGGAATTTTGCGTCAGAATCGTTAGTCTGGTAATGGTTGTAGCTGCGCTGATTGGCTACAATACAGTACTGGATGCGCGCGAAAAGGATGAACAGATAGAAGAGCTGAATGCACAGCTTGCAGGACTACAGGGAGCTGAAACGGGTGAAATAATTGGCGGCGATTATAAAGACGGGACCTACACTGGCGAGGGAGATGGCTTTGGAGGAAAGATTTCTGTGGAAATTAAAGTCGAAGAGAAAAAAATTACAGAAATAAATATTCTGTCGGCAGAGGGAGAGGACGGAGCATATCTTTCCATGGCAAAGGATATTATCCCAAAGATTATTGAGGCGCAGAGCACTGAAGTGGATACAATAAGCGGCGCCACATTCAGCTCGACGGGAATCAAAGAGGCGTCGGCAGAGGCACTGGAAAAGGCGGTAGAGTAAGGTGAAAAAGATGGACATACATAATCTTACTGCGAAGGATAAAAAGAAACTGCATAGTTGGCTGAGGGCAGCGATACAGATCCTGTATTTTTGCTTTATTCCATCCGCATATACTGCGGCATTTGCAGGTGTTAAATATATATTTACCCAGATTGGAGCGGGAGACAGGATAGAGCTCAGTTCTTTTGTGGCTGTGCTGATTGTGCTCTGCGTTTATACAGTAGTGTTTGGACGGTTTTTCTGTGGGTTTGCCTGCGCATTTGGCAGCCTGGGAGATGGGGTTCATGCATTGTATGTGGTGGCGTGTAAGAAGATGAAAAAGAAACCGATACACCTGGGGAAAACGCTGACGGACAGAATGAGCTGCCTGAAATATGTGGTTCTGACAGTTATTGCAGTCTCCTGCTTTGCGGGAGTGTATTCCAAAGCAAAGGGAACCAGCCCCTGGGATGTGTTTTCTATGCTTCATGCGGGGAATTTTCACCTGGGAAGTTATATACCGGGAACCATAATTTTGGCGCTGCTGTTAGTGGGTATGTGTATTCAGGAACGGTTTTTCTGCCGTTTTCTCTGTCCCATGGGAGCGATATTTTCTATACTGCCGGTATTTCCATTTTTTTCGCTGCGCAGAAATAGAGAGAACTGTATCAAAGGATGCAGTGGCTGTACCAGAAAATGTCCGTCGGACATTGAGCTTCCCGAGGATGGATCAATGCGGGTGCCGGGAGATTGTTTCCAGTGTCAGAAATGTATTGATACCTGTCCGAAGTCGAATATTCACTGTGGGATCGGCAGAATCAAAGGAAATGAGTTTTTATTTACTATACTAAAGGCGCTTATTTTACTGGGACTCTTTTTATGGCTGGGAATTTAGAGAGACTAAGGAAGCGGATTATTTTTTTGATTTCTAGTTAGTGAAAGCTAACTATTAATAAATATTATCAATAAAGGAGGAACTTATGAGAAAGAGGAATATTCAGACAAAGGCGCTGACGGCTGCCGTAGCGGCTTCTATGGTCGTTGGACTTTGTCCGGCAACAGTATTTGCGGCAACTGGAAGCGAAATTGCGGCAGATGGAATTTACAAAAGTACTGCACATGTTGTAAATGATCCGGAAAATGAAGAAGATTGGATTGAATATGATGTGACAGTGAGCCTTGATGTTGAAAATGGAAAGTTTAGTGAAATTAATGTAACTACAAGTAAGGAGTACACCGAAGGCAACAATTCTTATTTTCAAAAGGCTGTTAGCAAATCCAAAGGAATTCAGACTAAGCTGGAGGGACAGGATGCAACGGAAGCCGTTATTCAGGGATGGGATACGGTAAGTGGCGCGACCTGTACTTCTAAGGCGATCAAAGAGGCAGCGTTAGATGCGATTCACAAAGCGCCGGAAGCCAGCGACGTTACCGTGGATACAAAAGAGCTTGAGGAAGCTATTCAAAATGCAGAAGCACTCACGGAAGGTGAATATACTGCAGAAAGCTGGAAAATACTGCAGGAGAAGCTGACTGCAGCAAAGGCTGCCCTTGAAGCAAAAGAGTCACAGGAAAAGGTGGCTGCAGCGGCAAAGGAGCTGAATGAGGCGGTTAGTGCATTGGAAAAGACGGCTGCTGAAGAAATTGAGTATGTGCTGATGAATATTCCATATGCCGAGTTCTATAAAGCAGATGTACAGAATGATGTGCCGGTCGATGCATTTTCATCTGCAACGAAGAGTAAGACAAGAACAGGAAGCCTGGCAGGGGGCTCCTACCATGTGAACAGCGACGGAAGCGACATTACGGGTATCACATTCCCGGTAAAGGTTGGCGAGGGAGTTGACCTGTCTTCCTATACACAGATTACAGATGAAAATTCTGTAGAAATTACGGTTACAAACCGCGGACAGACGAATACAACGGTTTATGAAGGAAAGGATGCCCTGTTCGAGAGTGCAAGCTATTCTTACTATGTACTGAGCGAGGCGCCGGAATATTATAAAGAAGTAACTGCAAATGCAGACGGAAGCCTGTCCTTTGGTAAGACACAGGGAGAGATCAGAACTTTGGAAGATGTGGAAGGAGAACTTCTCACAGAATCAAGCTACGGAGATTATGAGCTCGACCTGACCGGTCTGGGTGATGCGATCACTACAGATGATCAGATTTACGGTGTTATTGTCAGCACCAAAGAGGGCAGCGATTATGGCCTTCGCCATCTGGAAAACATCTGGAGAGTATCATACCTGGCATGGAGTACAGGATTTACAAAGAGCGTCCATAACTGCCCAACCTCTTCAGCACATTATGAGGCTATGATGGGACAGACGATCAATAAGGTAACCTATTACACAAGTAAGGGAATCTATGAAATTCCACTGGCGGATGAAATTTATGTGCCTGTAAAATTTGAAGGCGGTGTTGAAGTTGCAGATGCATCTGTAGCAGCAGGAAGCACAGCGGTGACGGTTACAGGACTTCCGGAGGATTATGATGCGCAGTACAGCGTAAGAGGTCTGAAGGCAGGCGTGGCAGACGGAGTCATGACATATACAAATGCAGAGAAGGGCAAATATACGCTGGTTATCAGTGATAAAAACGGAAAATATGCCGATCTCAGCGCGGATTTCATCCTGTATGCGGAGACAATGCCGGCAGAGTATAATGAAGATAGCAGTGCACCGGCGCTGGTGAAGGCAAAGGATGCGACAGAAGAGGAGTTCGCAGATTACTTACAGAACATTACTTCTGTATCCGTAAACGGCAGGAGTTATGCTGCAAGTGGAAGAGGCGCTGTTGTAATCGTAAATGAGGATGGAACGATTAAGACAGATGCAGAGCCGATTGCAAAGACAGGTGAGTATAATATCACAATATCTTCAACCGGATATAAGGATGTAAGCTTTACTTATGTTGTAGAAGCGGAAGCGGTATATGTGCTGATGAATATTCCGTATGCCGAGTTCTATCAGGCAGATGTACAGAATGATGTGCCGGTCGATGCATTTTCATCTGCAACAAAGAGTAAGACAAGAACAGGAAGCCTGGCAGGGGGCTCCTACCATGTGAACAGCGACGGAAGCGACATTACGGGTATCACATTCCCGGTAAAGGTTGGCGAGGGAGTTGACCTGTCTTCCTATACACAGATTACAGATGAAAATTCTGTAGAAATTACGGTTACAAACCGCGGACAGACGAATACAACGGTTTATGAAGGAAAGGATGCCCTGTTCGAGAGTGCAAGCTATTCTTACTATGTACTGAGCGAGGCGCCGGAATATTATAAAGAAGTAACTGCAAATGCAGACGGAAGCCTGTCCTTTGGTAAGACACAGGGAGAGATCAGAACTTTGGAAGATGTGGAAGGAGAACTTCTCACAGAATCAAGCTACGGAGATTATGAGCTCGACCTGACCGGTCTGGGTGATGCGATCACTACAGATGATCAGATTTACGGTGTTATTGTCAGCACCAAAGAGGGCAGCGATTATGGCCTTCGCCATCTGGAAAACATCTGGAGAGTATCATACCTGGCATGGAGTACAGGATTTACAAAGAGCGTCCATAACTGCCCAACCTCTTCAGCACATTATGAGGCTATGATGGGACAGACGATCAATAAGGTAACCTATTACACAAGTAAGGGAATCTATGAAATTCCACTGGCGGATGAAATTTATGTGCCTGTAAAATTTGAAGGCGGTGTTGAAGTTGCAGATGCATCTGTAGCAGCAGGAAGCACAGCGGTGACGGTTACAGGACTTCCGGAGGATTATGATGCGCAGTACAGCGTAAGAGGTCTGAAGGCAGGCGTGGCAGACGGAGTCATGACATATACAAATGCAGAGAAGGGCAAATATACGCTGGTTATCAGTGATAAAAACGGAAAATATGCCGATCTCAGCGCGGATTTCATCCTGTATGCGGAGACAATGCCGGCAGAGTATAATGAAGATAGCAGTGCACCGGCGCTGGTGAAGGCAAAGGATGCGACAGAAGAGGAGTTCGCAGATTACTTACAGAACATTACTTCTGTATCCGTAAACGGCAGGAGTTATGCTGCAAGTGGAAGAGGCGCTGTTGTGATTATAAAAGAGGATGGAACGATCGATATTGGAACAGCACCGTTTGCAGAAGGAGATAGTTTTGAAATTGTAGTATCATCAACAGGATATCAGGCACTGACCTTTAAATATACAAAGGCCGGAGAGCCGGTTGTGGATGTAAATACTTCATCTTTGGAAAAAGCAATTGCCGAGGCAGAAAAGCTGAAAGAAGCAGATTATACAGCTGAAAGCTGGAAAGCGCTTCAGACGGCGCTTGCAGATGCTAAAAACGCGCTGGAAGCAAAAGAAAGTCAGGAAGCGGTAGACAATGCGGCCAATGCTTTGAACAGTGCAATTGAAGGTCTGAAGAAGAACACTTCAGATGATCCTGGCACAACGGGAGGAACGAATTCTTCATCCGGAAATAAGACGACAAAAGGAAATAGCTCTCAGAATAAAGGAGTAAAGACCGGTGATCCGGCAAATGTGATGGGATTGCTTGGACTTGCAGCTGCTTCTCTTGGAGCAGGAGGGTTCACGTTTAATCGTAGAAGAAAATCCAAAAGATAGTTCTTAGCTATTGAATTTGCAGTGTTTTTTCTTTATAATTCTGTAAAAAGTATTTTATGGAGGTAAGAACATGAAAAAATATGTATGTGGTCCTTGTGGATATGAGTATGATCCGGAGGTTGGCGATCCAGATAATGGAATTGCACCGGGAACAGCTTTTGAAGATCTTCCGGAGGATTGGGTTTGCCCAATATGTGGATTGGGAAAAGAAGAATTTGAAGAAGTATAGGAAACATAAGTAGGAAAAGCAGTGTTGGAGTGACTCCGGCACTGCTTTTTGATGTATAAGATTGACAAACCATATAAAAATTAAGTAAGATGAAAAGAAGAAAAAAGATTGTCTGGAGAAGTGTATGAAAAGATTTGAGTTAATTGCTCCCTGTCATTTTGGATTGGAAGCGGTATTGAAAAGAGAGATTATAGATCTGGGATATGAGGTGTCTGCGGTAGAGGATGGGAGAGTCAGTTTTTATGGAGATGCGGATGCAGTATGTCGCGCCAATATATTTCTCCGGACGGCAGAACGGGTGCTCCTCAAGGTAGGAAGCTTTCGCGCGGTAACCTTTGAGGAATTATTTGACAGGACGAAAGCCCTTCCCTGGGAGGAATACATACCGAAGAATGGGAAATTCTGGGTGGCAAAAGCGGCTTCTGTTAAGAGCAGATTATTTAGCCCTTCGGACATTCAGTCGATCATGAAGAAGGCTATGGTCAGGCGCCTTCAGGAGAGGTACCACGTAGAGTGGTTTCCGGAGGATGGGGCAGTCTATCCGGTGAGAGTATTTCTGATGAAGGACATTGTGACGGTGGGGATTGACACCTCGGGGGTGTCTTTGCATAAGAGAGGATACCGTGAAGTATCCGGCAAAGCTCCGATTACGGAGACGCTGGCGGCAGCGCTGATTATGCTGACGCCATGGAGAAAAGACCGGATTCTGGTAGACCCTTTCTGCGGCAGCGGTACATTTCTAATTGAAGCGGCCATGATGGCGGCAAATATAGCTCCGGGAATGAATCGTTCCTTTACGGCAGAGGCCTGGGGGAATCTGATTCCAAGAAAGAACTGGTATGATGTGATTGATGAGGCGAATGATCTGATTGATGATGAAATCGATGTGGATATTCAGGGATATGATGTGGATGCTTCGGTAATCAAAATTGCCAGAAGAAATGCCGAAGAAGCAGGAGTGAAGCATCTCATTCATTTTCAGGAAAGGGATGTGAAGGAGTTGAGGCATCCCAAAAAATATGGGTTTATTATCACCAATCCGCCGTATGGAGAACGTCTGGAGGATAAAAAAGACCTTCCGGCGCTTTACAGGACCTTTGGTGAAAGCTTCCGAACACTGGATTCCTGGTCTGCGTACATGATTACCAGCTATGAGGATGCGGAACGGTATTTTGGACGCAAAGCGGATAAGAACCGCAAAATATATAATGGAATGCTGAAGACCTATTATTATCAGTTTCTGGGTCCGAAGCCGCCAAGAAAAAATGAGAATGGGAAGGGATAAATAATGGAAAAGATAATATTTGCCACAGGGAATGCCCATAAGATGGTAGAGATCCGCATGATCCTGGAAGATCTGGGAATGGAAATACTGTCCCAGAAAGAGGCGGGAATTACGGCTGATGTGGTGGAAGATGGCACAACCTTTGAAGAGAATGCCATAATTAAGGCAGCAGAGATTGGGAAGCTCGCAAGACAGCTTCCGGAATATCGAAATGCGATTGTACTGGCGGATGATTCCGGTCTTGAGATAGATTATCTGAATAAGGAGCCGGGAATCTATTCTGCGAGATATATGGGAGTGGATACTTCTTATGATATTAAGAATACTGCATTGATTCAGAGATTGGAGGGAGTGCCGGATGAGAAGCGTACGGCACGTTTTGTCTGTGCCATTGCGGCAGCTTTCCCGGACGGAAGTATGGAGGTGGTCCGGGGAACGATGGAAGGAATCATAGGATATGAGATGGCCGGTGAGAATGGATTTGGATATGATCCGATCTTCTTTCTGCCAGAGTATGGATGTACCAGCGCACAGCTCGCGCCGGAGAAGAAGAATGAGCTGAGCCATCGTGGTGAAGGACTTCGCAAAATGCGGGCCGTGATTGAAGCAAGGAAAGAGCGGGAATAGATGTATGAAAGTATTGATTATAAGTGATACCCACAGATCTTTGAAAAACCTGAAGATTGTTCTTGAAAGAGAAGGAACGGTCGATATGCTGATTCATCTGGGAGATGTGGAACGGCAGATGGCGGACATTAGACAGATGGTAGACTGTCCGATTCATATGATTGCCGGTAATAATGATTTTTTATCCGGGCTTCCCAGTGAAGAAGAGTTTGAGATTGGCCGGTATAAGGTGTTTATTACACATGGCCACAGTTACCTTGTGAATATTACGGAAGAGAGGCTGCAGGATGTGGCCAGAATGCTGGGCGCGGATATAGTTATGTATGGACATACCCATATGCCCGCGATTACCGTGGAAGAGGATTTGATAACGATGAATCCGGGCAGTCTTACCTATCCCAGACAGAGCGGCAGAAAGCCCAGTTATATTGTTATGACGCTGGATGACGCAGGGGAAGCAGCTTTTGAGATACGTTATCTGTAAAAGCGGACATATGAGCAGGGTTAAGACAGATGAACGGGAATGGAATCTATGGAAAACAGTTATTTTTTAAAACAAATGGCGGGCCTTTGGGATGTCTCTATATATGTCTATAATATAAAAGAGAAAATGAAAAAGGATCTGAGAAAGGAAGATGCAGTCAGAAGATTCTCAGAGAAAGAGGCGGAGCAGATTGCGAGTCAGTTCTGCCTGGAGCAAAATGATTATCCGATAATCTTTGATCTGGAAAAGGAGTTGCTGATGGCGGCAATCTGGGATGAAAACCATCCGGATGAGTGGATTCTTGCTGGCCCTGTGTTGACCGCGAATATGAAGGAAGAACTTTTTCGCAGTATCTGTAAGAAGCATCAGGCGATTGAAAAATTGGGATTTCAAATTCAGGTTTGCAATCGGGATAAATTCCTTTCGGGCGTGCTGCTTCTATTTTGGATGGTAACTGGCAGGGAGCTTACCAGAACCAAACTGTGGGAAAAGAATAAGGAGCGCTCAGAGAAAATACAGAAGATTCTGCCGAGAGTGGCGCGGGATATCTTCTACCGTCAGGAGTATTATGGGCCGCATAATCCGTATGAACAGGAGGCAAGGGAGCTGGAAAGCATCAGAAGCGGCGACATATACGCCTTGGAAAGAAGCCTGGAAGAGAAATATGAAGGTGAGATTGGGATTCTGGCGAAAGATCCTCTGCGCCATCATAAGAATGTGGCTATTGGAAATATTACTTTGGCTTCCAGAGCGGCGATTGAGGGAGGTGTCGGCGTTGAACAATCCTTTTCTATGGCGGACAGTTTCATACAGCAGGTGGAAGAGATGGATAGTGTCTCTGAAGTGGAACTGTTCAAGCATGAAATTAAGCGTGCATATGTGCAGGCCGTGAAAGAAGAACAGAAATCTGCGAAGGGCGAGAGGAAGAATCCGCTTGTTGCCGGAGTGAAGGATTATATTTTCAGCCATCTGCACAGCACCATACAGATTGCTGATATCGCAGAGCATCTCCATGTTAATGCGGATTATCTGTCGCATTTGTTCCGCACGCAGGAACATGTGACAATAAAGAGGTATATTTTGCAGGAAAAGATTAAGAGAAGCCAGAATCTTCTGCGGTATTCAGACTATCGTGTACAGGAAATTGGGTTTTATCTGGGATTTAGTTCGCAGAGCCATTTTACAAAGACATTCCGGGAAATTGTCGGTATGAATCCGAATGAGTACCGGAAACAGTTCGGCAATCGAGAAAAGTGGACAACGATATAAGAAATATACAAAACAGCTAAGAATTGTGATATATTCTGGCTGTTTTTTTCATTATAATGAGCTTAGAGTATTGAATAATGGGGGGATAGTGTGTCTGCTTTTGTTTTGCATACATACTAAATAATAAGGAAAAGGAGGATATCATGAAAAGAGCAAAAAAATGTATTAGTTTGATTGCGGCAACTGCGCTCTGCCTGACTGGGATTCCGTTAAGCGGAATCAGCCTGGAAGTTCAGGCGGCAGAAGTCAATGTAGATTCGACAGTCAAACTACAGCCAACCAATGCGTCGACGTTTAACGATACGAACGAAGACGGATTGGGAGAATTTGAAGGCTGGGGAACATCTCTCTGCTGGTGGGCCAACAGAATTGGATACAGTGATGCGCTGACCTCAGAAGCAGCAAGATTGTTCTTTAGTGACGAGGGGCTTGACATGAACATTGGCCGTTATAACGTAGGCGGCGGTGACGATGTCGGAGAGGTTACAGTGGAGGAAATTCCGGCGAATGAAAATGCGCAGTTCTATGGTATAAGCGATGCGTCTTATACAGGAGCAAGCATGAAGGAGACTTCACTTACCAGCTTGGCAAGCTCGGCATACGCAGCTTCCGATGCGGATTTCGGCTTTGCGAAGGGAGAGCAGGTCGGCAATCTCACATATATCGGATGGATTAACGAATTGGGTACTGCGGATGATACGTCTGCAAACGGCGGTAATCTGCATTATACGGTAAATGTAGATGAAGAGGCAAATTACACTGTAAAGCTTCTTTTAACACTTTCAGGAAGCAATAACAGATCAGTGGCGATCCGGGTGAATGGTGATTCCGAACAGGATCGTGTAGTTGATGCAAGTACAATTAATAACAATGTAATAGCATCATCAAGCAATCAGAAGCTGTTCCTTGTGTCAATTTCTGATGTGGCATTACAAGCCGGGGATAACACAATTGATATCGGTGGTTACGGCGATTGGACACTTGATTTTGTCAAGATGGCAGTGATTAAGTCCGGAGAAGAGGGCATTCTTCCTGAGACGGATGAATTTCTGCATGCAGAGCATATTGTCCGTTCTGATTCTGGTGTGCCGGGATATGCTACAGATGTAACAAAGATTGACACATCTAAGAAATCAATTGCAGAATATGAAGCAGAATTTACAAGAGTAGATGAAGAGTGTGGCTATGCATGGAATTATGATTGGAATGCAGATGCAAATCAGATGAATATCCTGAAAGCAGCGGCAGCAGCAAGCGGAGAGGACTTTATTGCAGAGGCATTTTCCAACTCACCGCCGTATTTTATGACGGTCAGCGGCTGCAGCTCAGGAAATACAGACTCCAGCGTAGATAACTTAAGAGCAGATTCTGTGAATGCATTTGCGGCTTATATGGCAGACGTCATTGAGCATTGGAATAACGAAGGAGTTATCACGTTCCAGAGTGCAACTCCAATGAACGAGCCATATACGAACTACTGGGGCGCGAACAGTAACAAGCAGGAAGGATGCCATTTTGACCAGGGTGAGTCCCAGTCCAGAATTATTGTGGCACTGAACAAAGAGTTAAAGGCAAAGGGAATTGATATTATTCTTTCTGCATCTGATGAGACGAGCATTGACACGGCAATCACTTCCTGGAATGCACTGAGCGACGAGGCAAAGGCGGCTGTAGGCAGAATTGATACTCATACATACAGCGGTTCTGACCGTGCAGGCCTGAAAGCAACTGCAGAAGCAGCAGGCAGAAATTTGTGGATGTCTGAGGTGGATGGTGCTTATACAGGCGGAACCAATTCTGGTGAGATGAGCGCAGCGCTTGGCCTGGCACAGCGTATGATGACAGACGTCAATGGACTGCAGTCTTCAGCATGGATTCTGTGGAATGCAATCGATATGCATGCCGACAGCAGCGAGTATGGTCAGTCTTGGGTGAACAAAGGAAGCAATAACGATTATCTGTCGATGGAAGCATTGGAAGCAGCATGGAAGTCCAAAACTTCAAATGGTTACTGGGGACTTGCAGCAGCGGATCATGATAAGGGAGAAATCGTCCTGACTATGAAGTATTATGGATATGGGCAGTTCTCTAGATATATCCGCCCAGGATATACCATTATCGGAACCAACAAGAGCGGAACAACTTTGGCTGCATACGATCCGGAAGGACAGAAGGCAGTTGTTGTGGCAATGAATACTTCTGATTCAGACAAGACATGGAAATTCGATCTTTCCGGTTTTGAGAACATGGGAACTGACATCACAGCAATCCGTACCAGCGGTACCATGGATGATGGCGAGAAGTGGGCAGATGTAACAGCTAGTGATAATATTGCTGCTGATACTGAGAGCAACAGCTTTACCGCAACGATGAAAGCGAACTCTATTACTACTTATATTATTGAGGATGTGAGTGGTATTAAAGAAGTAACGGAAGAGGAGAAGCCTGTTGTAAAACAGATTTCGGTTACGGCAGATCAGGTATCAGGCGAGAAGGTATGGAACAACGGTACCGTCAACACACCTGCAAAGGTAGTGGATGGAGATTACAGTACATTCTTTGACGGTGTAAATACAGATAGTGGCGATCCGGCTTACGTTATAATTGATCTGGGTGAAGAGAAAGAAATCGCAGCCGTAAGCTATGCACCGCGAAGCGGATTTGCAAACCGCTGTGTTGGAGCAACCATCTATGGTTCTGTTGACGGGGAGAATTGGACAGCGCTATATACGATTGAGGATACTCCGAAAGAGGGTACGGATACCATGGTATATTACACTGAGTTTAATACAGGAAAGATTGGTTCTTATCGTTATATCAAATATATGCGGGATAGCGAGTGTAATCTGTCAGAGTTAAAGGTATATGAACTGGAAGATCCGATCGTGGCAAATTTGAAAGCACATTATGATATGTCTGTAAAAGATGGAAAGCTGACAGACGTTACTGGTAATGGTAAGGATGCAGTTTTGCATGATATCACAGAATCCAGCGTAGCTTCTTATGGCGATGAGAGTGTATTACAGTTTAATGCAGATGGATATGCAGACATTCCGGAAGGACTTGTAGGTAAAAACGGTGAATTTACTGTACAGACAACCTTTAGCACACAGACACAGGCAAACCATTGGCTGTGGTGCTTCGGAAGAACAGTTGCAAGCTGGCCGAATGTAGATAATTACATTTTCGTTGGACCAATGTCCGCCCAGGGCGGTTACACGGGAACTGTTCTCGCAGCGATCAGCGCAGGCGGAGAAACAAGAATGGCCAGACCAACCAAAGATCTTGGCAGCGGCTATACGACAGTAACAATTGTATCCGACGGAACAAAATTGTCCATGTATATGGATGGTGAACTGGTATCTGAATTAACACATGGAAAGAATGTTCTGGAAGCAATTCCGGAAAGCGGAGAAACAGGATTTATAGGAAGATCTTTATATAATGGAGATGCGCTGCTGAAGGCAAACGTTTCTGATATGAAAATCTGGAATGTTGCATTAACCGCAGAGCAGGTGACAGCGGTTGCTCCAGATGCAGAAGCGAAGACAGAGATGCTTCTGGCAGATATCCAGAAAGCATTGCTCAATGGAAATGCATCTGCAAGTGAGATCGAAACAGATATTAAACTTCCAAGCAGCATTGATGGATACGACCTGACATGGACGATTCCGGAGAATGATGCAATTGCTCAGGATGGAAAAGTAACTGCTCCGGCAGAAGATGTAAATGTTGATGTGACAGTGGCTTATGGAGATCAGGAAGCGACATTTGCACTGACCGTTCCAGGAGAGAATATTGAAAAGACTCTGAATGCAGCATATGAAGCGCTGGATATCCCGAACAAGGATGATGTTCGCGGAAACATTACACTTCCGACCAAGACCGAGAGTGGTGTTGAGATTACATGGGCAGCGAGTCATCCGGAGATCGTGGATGTAAATGCGCAGGCAGAAACGATAGAAGGTTACGGCGAGACGCCGGCAGGTGTTGTGACAAGACCTGCAGAAGATACAGCAGTGACAATGACGGCAACTCTTACTTACAAGGGTGAGACCAGGACAAAAGAAATTGTACTGAATGTAAAAGCAGCGCCGGCAGAGATTGATGAGTCTGATTATACAGATTATTTCTTCGCATACTTCGCTGGTGAAGGCTATGCAGGCGGTGAGCAGATCTACTTCGCGTCCAGCCAGGACGGTATGAACTGGGATGACCTGAACAACAACAATCCGGTACTGACCTCTACATTAGGAGAGCAGGGTGTTCGTGATCCATTCATCATCCGTTCACCAGAAGGCGACAAGTTCTATATGATTGCAACGGATCTGAAGATCTATGGCGGTAACGGATGGGATGCAGCACAGAACAGCGGAAGCCAGAGCCTGATGGTATGGGAGTCTACTGATCTTGTGAACTGGTCCGAGCAGCGTATGGTGGAAGTGTCCGCAGAGATTGAAGCGGGCTGTACATGGGCACCAGAAGCAACTTATGATCCGGTTACTGGTGAATATGTAGTATATTGGGCATCCAGAACACCGAATGTAGATACAAAGCAGCGTTTATACTATGCAAAGACTCGTGACTTCTATACGTTTACGGAGCCACAGCTCTATATTGAGAAGGATCAGTCCAGCATCGATACAACGATGATTGAGAACGATGGAACTTATTATCGTTATACCAAGAATGAAGGCGGTTCGACGAATGAACTTGGCGCACTGACAAAGACGATTTTCATAGAAAAGAGCAGCAATGTACTGGGTGATTTCACACAGATTGCTTCCAGCTCTCTGAACAGCAGTAAAAACCAGTATGTAGAAGGACCGACAATCTTTAAATTGAATCAGGATGATGCGGAAAATGATACCTGGTGCTTACTGGTAGATGATTTTGGTGGAGCTGGCTACTATCCGCTTCTGACTACAGATCTGGAAAGCGGCGAGTTTGAGGCTCCGGCTGCCGGTACCTATAAGATGCCAAGCCGTGCAAGACATGGCACGCCGATTCGGATCACTGCTGCCGAGTATGACGCTATTATGGCAGTATATGGTACTCCGGAGACAGTGAACGTAGCAACAATTGCAGGACAGACCCCAGAATTGCCGGAGACAGTTACAGTGGGCAAGACAGAACTGGCAGTGACATGGAATCTGGAAGGCGTATCATTCGACGGTGATATTTATAGTTCTGTAACAGTAACAGGAACAGTTGCTGAGAGCGGACAGAAAGCGACAGCCAATGTACAGATCATTCCAGAAAATGTAGAGTATATGATCGACTGCAATAATACTGCTTCCCAGACATGGAAGAATGCGGCTTCTATAAGTTCCGGTCTTAAGAATAATGAAGCGGCGGATCAGGCAAAGACAGACGGCAATACCTGGGGATATGTGTCTACGTTAGGATCTGCAGATGGTTATGATATGACAGCTTATAGTCAGAATGACGTATCTAATCCGTATGCAGGCGGATATTGGGCACGCGGCGGTAAGAATATTGCTTATCAGGTAACCCTTCCGGCAGGAGAGCATACAATTATGCTTGGCTGCACCGGCTGGTGGAGCATGGGACGCCAGATGGATGTATATTATTCCGTAAATGGCGGCGATGAAGTGAAACTGTGTGATTTCGATGCAGTGAAGAGTTCGGAGATTTATGCCGAGGGAACCATCACACTGGACGAGAGTGCGGTTGTAACCATAACTGTAAAGAAAGCAGCAAATGACGATCCGATCCTCAGCTGGATCACGGTTTGCGGTACACCTGCAGATGAACCGGCTGTGATTGATTACACAGAACTGAAGACGCAGATTGACGCGGCAGAAGCGTTAAGTAAAGATGCTTATACGACAGGCAGTTATGCGGCTGTAACAGATGCCCTGACAGAGGCTAAGAAGATACTTAACAATGCAAAAACGCAGGACGAGGCAGACAGCGCTGCAGCAGCACTTGCAGCTGCAATTTCCGGTTTGGTGCCAGTTGCAGACTTCTCAGCATTGCAGGCTTACTATGCTGAAAATGGTGCAATTACCGGAAGCTACACAGAAGACAGCTTTAACGCATATGTTGAGGCACGCAATGCCGCAGCAGAGGTTCTTGCAAACAGGGATGCTTCACAGACAGAGGTAGATCAGGCACTGGCTAATCTGCAGGCTGCCGTAGCCGGACTTATTGAACTTCCGACTGTCAATAAGGATAAGCTTGAGGCGCTGTACGCAGAGTATAAAGCGATCGATCAGGGCAATTACACAGATGAAAGCTTTGGAGCACTTCAGGATGCACTGGCTAAAGCAGAGGCAGTATTGAATGATCCGGCAGCAGCGCAGGATGATGTGGATCAGGCTTATGCAGCACTTCAGGGCGCTTATGGCAATTTAAAGGAGAAGGAAGAGCCGACGCCGGCAGTGGTTGACAAGACTAAGCTTCAGCAATTGTATAGTCAGTATGTCGGCATAGCTCAGGGCAAGTATACAGATGATAGCTTTAAAGCATTGCAGAAAGCATTAAAAGCAGCAGAAGCAGTTCTGAATGATGAAGATGCGACACAGAATGAAGTAAGCGCAGCATACTCTGCACTGTATGATGCAGTGAAGGGGTTGACGGTTGGTTCTGCAGGAAGCTCTTCTTCCGGAAAAACTGATTCTCAGAAAGATAAGGCAAAAAATGCAGCATCTAGGACCGGCGATACAGCGCCGATCGTAGCGCTTGTCGTTATTGCTCTGGCAGCGGTGCTTGTTGCAGTCATTGCTTTCAGAAAAAGAAGACAGGGAAACAGGTAACAAAATAAGGGGATTCCGCACAGGCGGAAGCAGGTGCGGACCCCGGCCTTGAAAGGAAAAGGTTTTATGAAACAGTTTATGAAAAAAGGAAAAGGCATAAAGGTGCTGATGGTAGGTGTGTTATCGTTGGCTATGGCAGCTCAGCCGGTATCGGCCTGGGCGATAGGACCAGCGGAAGCAAAAGCTGCAGGGTATTCGGAGACGCAGATTGCGGCAAACGATGGTATTTTGTACGTAGCAAACTGTGGTACGCCAGATGCAGCGGTGACACCAAGTGGGGTGAAAATCGGGCTGTATCAATCCAATGTAGATCAGGAATATGGCGCAGATGCTGAAACCGGATTGAAATGGGGATACCAGCCAGATGATGAGAACACTAGTATTTCGAGAGGTGGCAGTGATGCGTCAAGTCTTACTGGCAGCTACATTTATATGAGTGACTCTATTACATTCGTGGCTGATGAAAGTGCATTTAAATATGATTTTGAATTGCCGGACAGGGCAAGTGGCAGCAAGGAGTATGTCGTAACAGTCGGTATTCAGGTTCCGAATTATTGGGGAACTAAGAAAATTGATATTGAGCTGGAAGGAACGAAGGTAGAGACGCAGAAGAGCTTTGCTCAGAATACTCTTGTGGAGGCAGATTACAATGTGACTGTAACAGATGGTGAGCTGAATGTAAAGGTTCACAATCCGCAGGCTGCAAGCCGCAGTGCGGATCCTGTACTTAGTTATATTATCGTTAAGGCTGTGACAGAGGATGTTGATCAGCTGGAAGTATTGCAGCTTACGATTGACGAATATCTGGCAAAAACAGAAAATAAAGGTTATACCGAGAAGACAAAGGCGGTATTTGATCAGTCGATTGCGGATGCACAGAAACTGATCAAGGATCAGTCAACAGACGCAGAAGCAATTCAGGCGGCAAGAGAGGCCATCGCAACAGCATATGACGCGCTGGTTGAACTTGTAATTGAGACATATACTTCCTTTACAGGAACCAGTGCGGAGCGGATGTATGCGACCAATGGTGAAAAGATTCAGGCACACGGCGGTCAGATTCAGAAGATCGGAGACACCTATTACTGGATCGGCGAGGATCGTACGAATGAGTACAGACCAATGCCGGGCGTTCATCTCTATACATCGAAAGATCTGTATAACTGGGATGATCAGGGCGTTGTCCTGAGAACAATGGAAAACTATGAGCAGTTTGAAACGGATGAATATTTCAGCACTCTTTATGGCGATCTGACAGAGGAAGAGAAAAAAGAGATTTATGTGGATCTGTGGGCAGAAGGATGCGTAATGGAGCGTCCGAAGATGCTTTACAATGAAGCAACAGGTAAATATGTCATTTGGTTCCATGCGGACGGAACAAGTCCTTATGCAGGAGATACAGGATCTAATTACGCAAAAGCAAAAGCGGGTATTGCAATTGCTGATAATCCGGCAGGACCATACAAACTGTTGGGCAGTTATTTGTTATGCTCTGATTATAGTGATCATGGTTTTGATTCTGTAGGCGGACATGTACGTGATATGAATGTATTTCAGGATGACGACGGAACAGCATATGTAATGTATTCATCCGAAGGAAATGCAGTTATGTATATTGCAAAATTAAATGATGAATATACAGGATTGGCAAAACCTGCTGACGAGATGGTTCTGGGAGAAGACTTCTGTATCAGCAGTACAGATTCCAGAGAAGCTCCGGCGATGTTCAAATATCAGGGAAAATATTACCTGATTACTTCAGGCTGTACCGGATGGGCTCCAAACCAGGCTGCATATGCGGTAGCGGACAGCCCGCTGGGACCATGGACCAGAATGGGAGATCCATGTGTAGGCGATACAAATCACAATACATTCTCTACACAGAGTACCTGTGTAATCCCGGTAGATGCTGAGAATGGTGAGTTCATTTATATGGGCGACCGCTGGTACAATCCAGATAATGGAGCAAAACTGAGTGATTCTCGTTATGTATGGCTTCCGATTGAATTTGGTTCAGACAATACGATCATGATTAAAGATTACAGTGATTGGACTTTGGATGAACTGAAAGGCAAAGGAGCAATTTCGATTGACACAGCACTTCCAGAGACCGCAGAATCTATCAGCGCATTGAAGGAAATGCTTCCGGAGACAATTGATGTGACAATCGGCGGCACGCAGACGAAAGATGCTTCGGTAACATGGGAAGTAGACGCCAGCGAATCACTTGGCGATTATGTGCTTGGCGACGTCAGCGTTGTGGGAACCCTTGCAGAGTTGAACAGACAGTTTACCATCAGTGTATTCTGCTGTCCGAAGCAGTTAGTATATTTTGCAGACTGCTACACAAACGGTGACAATACATCTGCAGTATTTGACAAATTTGCTGCAAATGCAAACGATTTACTTAATACAGTATCTGATCAGGCATATGGCAATGATAATGGAGTGACATGGGGCTACACCAGTACACCGGGGGCAGCCGGCGGAAGCAGCTCTGAAGACATGGGCTCTAAAGGAACGGGCGATTTCTATGATACCGGATGGTGGGCTACCAGCAGCGGTAATATTGAATATGGATTTGAGCTGGAGCCGGGAGATTATGTAGTATCTACAGGCTTCCAGGAGTGGTGGAGCAGCACCAGAGGCATTAAGATTACGGTTTCATCTGTAGATGCTGACGGCACAAAGACAGAACTTGGAACAGGAAATGCTAACATCTCATCCAGCGTAACAAGAGCACAGAACAATGTAACCGTTGAAGTTCCGGAAGATTCTGATCATGTGCTTGTAACGATCAGCAAGGCATCCGGAAGTGATCCGGTACTTAGCTGGATCGGTATTACCAGTACAGATGAAAAACAGCCGGTAGTAAGCGAGAATCTGATTACAAATGGCAGCTTTGAGAACGGAGCAGATGGCTGGAGTGCCGGTGATGCAACAGTAGTCGAGGATGAAAATGCACCGGAAGGTACACATTATCTGCGTGACAATGGAGCAGCAAATTCATGGGGCGCAGGCAGCAGCCAGAGTGTGACAGTATCTCCAGATACAGAATATGTACTGACCGGAACGGCAAAGGTTGATTCTGGTATTTACTGGGTAGGTGCAAATGTAGATGGAAGGGAAATCTACAGTGTGTTCTCATCCGCAGCAGATTATACAGATACAACAAACACAGATAAGAAGCTTGCATATCAGGTATGCGCAGGCGCAACCGAATGGACTGATTTTGAAGTCAGGTTTACAACTGGATCAGATACTACATCTGTAAATGTATATACATGGGCAGATCCAAAAGTTCTTGGATATGTGGATAATCTGGTTCTCACAGAAGTGACAAGCGCTTTGGATTGGACAGCGTTTGATGAGAAGATAGCTGAAATTGAGGCTCTGGATTCCGCAGAATATACGGATGAGTCCTGGACAGCATTCCAGACAGTTGTAGATGAAGCAAAAGAATTCAAAGAAAATGCTACAGAGGCAACAAAGCAGAGAGAAATCCGTCTGATGACTGCAAAACTGCAGGCAGCTATGGAAGATCTGATCTCTATTCATGAGCCGACGGGCGATGTAACTTATTATGTAGATGCAGAAAACGGTGATGACAGTAATGATGGTACAACACCGGAGACTGCATGGAAGACACTGACGAAGGCTTCTTCCATCCGCAAGATGACAGAGGGCGGTTCTATTCTCCTGAAGGCAGGCTGTGTATGGAATGATGAACAGTTAGAAGTAAAGAATGCAGAAGGTACTGCTGAGAATCCAATCGTGATTGGCAGTTACGGTGAGGGCGCAGACCCAGTGATTAACGGAAACGGAGCAAATTGGTCTGCAAGCAGTAAAGAGGAATTGGCAGCAGTTCATATTTACAATAGTGAAAATATTATCGTTGAGAACCTTGAAATTACAAACTGGGATTCTTCCGTAAGCGGTGATTATACGCAGAGCAGTAAACTGTTATCTGGCCTTGTTGTGGAAAATAAAGATGCAGGTGAACTTGCTAATGTTGTGATCCGCAACAACAAGATCCATAATGTAAACGGCAAGATGGCAGGCGGTTCCGAGAAAGCGGCAGGCGGCCTGATTGTAGTTGTAACCGGCGGAGGCAGCAACCATACTGGTACTGTAGAATCTTATTACGCAGGTCTTACCATTGAAAGCAATGAAGTTTATAATGTGTGTCACGAAGCAATCTATATGGAGAGCGTATGGGCAAGCCGTAAACTTGTAGGCGGAAGCAGCAGTGATACCGGTTATCAGAATGCCGGAAACAGCAAATGGATTGGAAGCAGCAAGGTAGTAATCGAGAATAACTATGTGCATGATGTGGCCGGTGACGGTATCGTTCCGATCAATACGACAGATTGTCTGGTACAGTATAACTTGATCGACAACTCTGCAGATACCAATTGGAATTATTCTAATAACCCGAATCATGCGGCATTGTGGACATGGGATACAGATAATGTAACGTTCCGTTACAATGAAGCATGCAATACATCAAAGGCAGGCTGGAACTTAGGTATCGGCGGCACCAATGACAGTATGGCATTTGACTTTGACTATGGTGTACAGAACTGTCTGTATGAATATAACTATAGTCATGACAACTATGGCGGATTCCTGATGCTTTGTCCTGGACCGGGAGCTACAGTGAATAATATCGCAAGATATAATCTCAGTGTAAATGATGGTCTGTACGATGGAGCACCTATGATCCGTGTCGGCGGCGGCAAGTATGGTTCTAATGGTGTACAGATTTATAACAATACAATGTATTGGGCAGGCACAGGCTACTCTGCAGCACTGGCTCCGGCATCCAATTGGGAAGGTTCTGTAGTGACAGATGTATCTATCTTCAATAATATTTTCTGCGGACCAGCGACAAGCGGCAGCGTGAAGACAGATGGCGTTACTTATTCCAATAACCTTGTATGGGGAGGAGCAGAAGAAGTATATACGGCAGCAGTAACAGATGAGACTACGGTTGTGGCAGATCCGAAGTTCGTAGATGTAACAGACTGCACAACTGGAAGCTGGGCTGACGGAGAGACAACGCTTGGAACTGCAAACGGCTTCAAACTTCAGGTAGATTCTCCGGCGATTGATGCAGGAAAAGATCATCCGGAAGCTCCGAGCAGCGCTCCGTCCACAGTGGCAGGTGAACTGGTTGAGAATAATACAGGGAAGCCGGAATTTGATTACTATGGAACTGCATTGACCGATGGCAAGAACGATATCGGTGCTAATGAGTACGAAGCGGAGCCGATAGAGGCTGTTGATAAGACAGCGCTTGAAGCGGCCATTAAAGATGCGAAAGCAGTTGATGCAGATAAGTATACTGCAGAGTCTTACAAAGCACTTGCAGAAGCGCTTGCAGACGCAGAGAAGGTGCTTGCAGATGAAGCTGCAACCCAGAGAGATGTGGAAGATGCGGCAGCAGCACTTGCAGATGCGGTTGAGGCACTTGTCGAAGCAGAGGAACCGGTTAATACTGCGAGAGAGGCACTGAAGGATTTGTATAATAAATATGCAGGTCTTACCCAGGGCAAGTACACAGATGAAAGTTATAAAGCGTTTAAAAAGGCACTTGGTGACGCGGCAGATGTTCTGGCCGATGAAGATGCGACAGAGAAAGAACTTACTGCAGCATATGATGCACTCCAGGCAGCTATCAACGGTTTGAAAGTAGCAGAAGCTCCGGAGCCGGGAAGCACGGTAAGAGATGAACTCCAGAAACTGTACGATGCATACAAGAACCTGGCACAGGGTAAATACACGAACAGTAGTTACGAGGCATTTACCAAGGCATTAAAGGCGGCAGCAGCAGTTCTGGCCGATGAAGATGCGACAGACGAAGAGCTTACTGCAGCATATAATGCACTGGCAGAAGCAATCAACGGACTAACCGTGAAGGCAGCTTCTACAGCAGCTTCCAAGACAGCCCGGACTGGTGATGTGGCACCGATAGCGCTTTATGCAGTGCTTGTGGTTCTTGCTTTGGCGGCAATTTCATTTACGCTCTTTGCAAGGCGCAGACGCAGAGGTTAGACTAGATTGTATGTAAATCAAATTAATCAGGAGTAATTATGGTCGAAATAAGAAAAAGACCTTTCCGGTTAGCAGTGAGGATTCTTGGAATCCTCACTGCTATACTAATGTTGGCGAGCGGCTGCGGAAAGGGCGGGAATAGTTCAAATCAAATATCAGATTCCTCTGAAAATATAGTGATGTATCTGGACGGTGATGCGGTATCAGCAGAAGAATACGAGATGCTGGTTAAGGAATACTGTAATCAGATTTATATGCAATATACGACAGATCAGGTTAATCGTGAAGGCTTCTGGGAAGAAGAGATAGATGGAAATGTTCCGTATATGCAGCTGGAAGATATCATTCTGGAGGAGCTTCGGGGAAACTATGCAATTAAAAGGCTGGCAGTGGAATTAGACGTAACAGATGACTATACCTATGAAGATTTGCTGGAATCCATGGAGGATGAGAACGATAACGGAGCAGACGCTTCTGGGGAAGAAGTATCATACGGACTTAGCAGTTTTGATGAGGCCTCTTATTATAAGTACTGGTATTCTAATCTTGAAACGCAGGTGCAAAGCGCCCTGATCAAGGAGAAGATCAAGGTGTCGCAGGATGATTGTAAGGCATATTACGAGGAGCATCAGGAAGAATTTACTTACGAAACAGGAGTGTCTCTTTTGTATGCAGAAATTCCTTGTGATTCGGAAACACAGAATCAGGATGCTCAGGCAACGGCGATGGGGTTGAAACGCGCTATGGAAAGTACAGACTCGGTCGAGGAGCTTGAGGAAGCATTTGATAACGTTATGTTTGAAAATTTGGAGTTAAACTCTCTGGATACACAGACCGGAACGAGTGGGGTGTATGCACAGCGGTGGGAAATTGCATCACAGATGACAGAAGGAGAAGTTTATGGACCATATGAGGCAAACGGCGCGCTTTGCGTAATGAGATGTACGGGACGTACTGAGAATGGGACAATAGATTTCGAAGCGTCTATGGCTCAGATTGAACGTTATCTGCAAGTACAGAACGCACAGGAAATGATTGTACAGGAAGCAGACGGTTTGAAGGTGAAGTCCGGAGATATCACTGCAAAAGATATAATTTTGAGGACGATATCTCCTTAAAACCGGTATAATGTTGACCATGTATAAATTGTTATGTGAGTTTCCGTTTGATCATGGAATATCTTACGGCGAAAATCCTGCGAAAAATATTAAAAAAATTGTTGACAAGCAAAGATTCATGCTATATAATACATCTTGTGTCGCGGAAGTGAGCAAAAACAAAATACTTCCGGGGTGTGGCTCAGCTTGGCTAGAGCGCCTGGTTTGGGACCAGGAGGTCGC
>JAUNGJ010000091.1 GCA_030524585.1 Eubacteriales bacterium
AAGAAATCTTCAGGGTCGTTGTCTATTGTTCAGTTATCAAGGTTCTTTGTTGTTTGTTGTTTGTTGTCGTTTCATGCGACAGCTTTAATAGATTATCACATCTTTCCGCATTTGTCAACAACTTTTTTTATTTTTTTAAATCTTTTTTGCTGTTCGTTTTCCGATGTGTCACATCTCAGCGACAGCTTTAATAGATTATCACGCGTCAAACCTTTTGTCAATACCTTTTTTTGAATTTTTCCACTTTTTTCCGTTGTCCAAAATAGACGCAAAATATTATTCATCTATCCTACAGACTATCAGGCTGCAAACAGCGCTGACATACTGCTTTCAGGCCCGTTTCTGCCTGTTCTTCATCCTCTCCGTCAATTGCAAAGATGAGCTCCTCACCAGCTTCTGCTTTTAATCCTACCAGCTCCATCACATTTCTGACATTTGCTTTTTTTTCCGCGCATATTACAATAATTACACTTGAATATTCCTGCGCTTTTCTGGCAAGCTGCATTGCCGTCTTCGCATCCAGCCCTTTAAAGTCCTGTACAATACACTTAAATGATTTCATTTATCATTTCCTCTGTCCTATAATTTGTCCAAAGCTTTCTATATAAAAACAATCTCCTGGTAAAGCTAAAGTATTTCCGCAAAACATATTTTTAATCCTTCTCCCTGTCAAAATCATGCTATAATAATATAAAACATCACTAGATAAAGCGAGGAGGACCACTATGACCAATCAAGATCCATGCCGTTCCTGCATTGATTGCGGACGTAAGGCATGTCAGAAAAGCAATGAAGCACTTTACCCTGATTACTGTCTTACCAAAAATGCATCTGAGGAACAGCTTGCTCACATTACCGATATGTATACGGAAGAATACAATCATGAAGTTATGCTTAAAACCGCCAAAATCCAGGCCGCATATTACGAAAAATTAACCCGCGTGGAAGAAACGATTCTTTTCGCTAAGGAAATGGGCGCAAAGAAAATTGGAATCGCCACCTGCACTGCACTTTTAAAAGAATCCATGACACTTGCCAGAATACTTCGCGCCCACGGATTTCAGGTGTTCTCCGCCTGCTGCAAGGTCGGCGCAGTTGCCAAGCAGGATATAGGTATACCAGAAGAACACATTACTCAGGGCCCTAATATCTGCAATCCAATTATGCAGGCCGAGCTGCTCAACCGGGAGAATACCGATTTGAATATTGTAATGGGCCTGTGCGTGGGACACGATATACTTTTTCACAAATATATTAAAGGACCAACTACAACTATGGGGGTAAAAGACCGCGTTACTGGACACAATCCGGTTGCACCGCTCTACATGACCCATTCCTTCTATAAAAAATTACTTCAGGACAGCTAGTACTTTCGGATTTTTAATCCTCTTTATCTTTCTTACATATCAAAAGGGCTGCTGCACAAATATTATACAGCGGTCCTTTTACATCTTTCCATCGCTGTTATTCCAGCATAGAAAACACCTTCATTGCTTCTGTTACATTCGCTTTCATCGCTGCCATCGCAGCTTTTCTGACCTCTGAAAAGAATACCGGTTTGCCTTCCTCGATACTCCTTATATAACTGTCTGCAGTAGTTCCGCCGGCTTTATCCATATACGTGAAGTAATTAATCTTCCGGACACCTGCTTTTATTGCTTTATGAAAGTCTTCCTTACTCACGCCGGAGCCTCCATGCATAACCACAGGAATTCCGTTTGTTTTCCTGCGGACGCCGCTTACAATATCAAAATTCAGCTTTGGCTCTGTCAGGTAAATTCCATGCGTGGTTCCGAAAGAACATGCAAGAGCATCAATTCCCGTGTTCTCTACAAATTCCTTCGCTTTATCCGGATCTGTGTAAATCTTTTCAGCATCTTCTTCTCCCGGCTTTCCGCTTCCGAATTCACGTTTTCCCATACTTCCAAGCTCCGCTTCTACATTTGCATGATACTTTTTTGCAAGCGCTACGGCCTCACGGGTTACTGCCAGATTCTCCTCATAAGAATTAACGGAACCATCATACATCACAGAGGTAAACCCATGCTCAAGCGCTCTTTCCAGATAAGCGAGGTCTTCGCCGTGATCCAGATGTACGCAGACAGGCACAGATGCTTTCCTGGCGTGATCTATCATAATAGGTCCGATAATATCAAGGGGTATCAGCTCTTCATGCATCTGACAGTGCTGAACAATGACCGGAACGCCAAGCTCCTCCGCCGAATCAATGACTGCCCGAAGCGCCTCAAGATTAGGAGTATTGAAAGCTCCAATCGCCGTTCCTTTTTCTTCCGCAATTGCTACAACTTCATTTAATGACACAAGCATCTGTATTCCCTCCTTAATCTGTAATTCTTAAAACTACCTTGTATGTATCATTTCTCATGGCACACTCCATCGCTTTATCAAAGTCATGATAATCATAAATATTCTCAATAATCGGTGTTGGATCAAAAATCCCTTTATTCAGCAGCTGAACCGCCTGCCAGAAGGTCTTTACGGAGCCGTTCTGTGCACCGGTGATATTCTTCTGGCTGGAGTGGATTGCCCCCAGATTCACTTCCACCGGATGATTCGGATGCAGAGAAGAAAACATTACCATTGTACCGCATACCGCCGTACTCTCCAATGCCTGAAGCGCAAGCGCCGGGATCGCCGTCGTATTAAATACTACCTTTGCGCCAAGCCCGTCCGTCACCTTTTTAACCTCTTCCACAAGATCACACTCCAATGGGTTGATTACTACATTTGCACCAAGCTTCAGCGCCTTTTCACGGCGTGCTTCCATAGGTTCTGACAAAATGACATGAGCGCCTCTCATATGCGCCAGCATCACATGGAGCATTCCCATGGTTCCTCCGCCAATAACCAGCACGTCATCACCGAACTCAACATTGCATTTGTTAATAGAATTCAGCACACAGGCAATCGGCTCTGCGATTGCAAGCTTCTCAAAGGGCACATCATCCCTGCCAATATAGAGATCCTCTGCCTTCGCTGCCACATACTGACTAAAACCGCCGAATCCTGAGATGCCATTCGGGTTCTGGTAAGCCGTTGTGAATGCAAAATCCGGGCATATATTTTCATATCCATTCTTACAGTAATAACATTCATTACAATTATCTACAACATAAGTGACAACCTTCTGTCCAATGTAAAAACGATTTGTATTAACCGCTTCACCCATCTCACAGATCTCACCAGCAAATTCATGCCCTCCGATCCGCGGGTAACTATAATGTCCTTCTCCCTTAAAGTCTCTTACGTCATTAATACAGATTCCTGCCGCCCGGACACGTACCAATACTTCATCCGGCTTAATGACCGGCTTTGGTATCTCAATCATTGCCACCTTGCCTGGTTCGCTCATTACAAGTGCTTTCATCATGGTCTTTCACTCCTTTTATGTTCTATGTCTAATTTCTGGTAATTCTGTGTCTATTTCGTCTCATAGATATCGTCAAGTTCTTTTATAATCTTCATTGCAATCTGATAAG
>JAUNGJ010000042.1 GCA_030524585.1 Eubacteriales bacterium
TATCTTTTTTTCCTGTATGATAGTTTACGACAGGAGTGGAAAGAATTGTATTAAGGAAAAGGGGAATGAATGATGCTCAACATTGTATTATACGAGCCGGAGATTCCGGCGAATACCGGTAATATCGGGCGCACCTGTGTTGCCACCGGGACGAGACTTCATCTGATTGAGCCTCTTGGCTTCCGTCTGGATGAGAAGAGCCTGAAGCGTGCCGGAATGGATTACTGGAAGGATCTGGATGTGACGACATATATTGATTTTCATGATTTTATGGAGAAGAATCCGGGTGTAAAGATCTACATGGCGACCACGAAGGCGCCGAATGTTTATACGGAAGTGCAGTATGAGCCGGACTGTTATATTATGTTTGGAAAGGAAAGCGGGGGAATACCGGAAGAGATATTGGTAGAACATAAGGAGGACAGTATTCGGATTCCCATGATGGGAGATACCCGTTCCCTGAATCTTGGTAATTCGGTGGCTATTGTCCTGTATGAGGCGTTAAGGCAGAATGGCTTTGCAGGAATGAATTTGGAGGGACATTTGCATCGGCTGTCATGGGATAAGTAGCGTGATTGCTGAAAATGACACAATAAAATAATATGAAATTTTCGGTTTTGACAGCCAGGAAATACAAAATCGCTGCGGATGCTATATTTTATAGGCATTTGCAGCGATTTTTATGTTCATAGATAATTCCTTTGGAATTCCCTATGAACATAAAACGCACTCCGTGCGACGATGCGCAGCTACTGTGTACGCTATTATACTAAGCTCGAAAATACCTCGCTAAGTATAATATGTGTCGTGGATATGAAACTGCTGTTTAGCAGCCCGCTCGCGCGCGGAGATTGCGCAAAAGCGCAATCTTTTTATATCAATAGGAAATTTTAGGAATATTGGAAGAGATATTGGTAAAACATAAGAAGGATAGCAGAGAGGTGGTGAGCAGATGGTAGAAGAGACCATTCGGACAATAAAAAAAACAGAGAGACAGGCGGAGGAGCAAATAAAGCAGGCGGAAGCTAAATGCTCTGAGATTCTGGAGCGTGCGTCTGCGGAGGCGAAGGAGATTAAGAGCCAGGCTGTCAGGGATGCGAAGGCAAAGGCCGGGGATGTGCTGGCGGAAGTTAAGGCGGCAGGCGAAGATTCTGTGAAAGAAGCGTTGAAGAGTGTGGATCAGCAGATTGCCTCTCTTAAGGAAGCTGCAGGACAGAAAGCGGAGGATGCTATAACGGCTGTAATAGAGAATATTGTGTAGTCTGAGGGACAGAGTATGGAATGAAGGAGGGATGCGGCTATGGCAGTCATGCAGATGCAAAGGGTGAGTATCTGCGCGCTTAAGAAAGACCGTAAGGCCATCCTGGAGGAGCTTCAAAGAATGGGGATCATGGAGATCAGCCAACTAATAGAAGAGGATGAGAGCTTCCGGAAGATGGATACGGTAAATGCCAGGCAGAGTTTTGAGAAGAGCGCCCGGCTGGCAGATCAGGCGCTGGCAGTTCTGGATCAGCATGTTCCGGAAAAACGTTCATTGTTATCGGGACTGGAAGGAAAGAAGCCTGTGGATCAAGAGCAGTTTCGGAAGGTGGTTGCTGATAAGGAAACAATCATGAGTGAAGCAAAAGACCTGGTGGAGCTGAACCGGGAAATAGCGGAGAGCAAGGCGCATATTCTCAAGCTGGAGAATCAGATAGAGAGCCTAAAGCCGTGGATGGCGCTGGATGTTCCTATGAACTGCGAGGGAACCGCCCAGGTGACAATGCTTCTGGGGACGATGGCCCCGGGAACTACATTGGAAGCGGTATATACACTGATTGCGGAACATGCGCCGGAGGTAGAAGCAGTGGACGTCCGGATGCTTGCAGACGATAAGGACGCGGTATACCTGGTCATATTCTGTTTCAGAAGGGAAGAGGGGAATATCCAGGACGCTTTGCGAGCCGGAGGATTTGCGAAACCATCTCAGGTGGTAAATAAGATTCCGGGAATTGCCCGGGCCGATTTTGAAGCTGAAAAAGGACAACTGAATCATCGAATTGCAGAGATCAGGACTAAGATAGAGGGAAAGGCAAGCTTACGAGAAGGTCTGGAGATGGTGTCGGATTATTTTCGTGTTCGTGCGGACAAGTACGGGATACTTGGAACACTGCCCCAGTCTCAGCGGACCTTTATCATCAGCGGTTACGCGGCAAAGGCATTTGTCCCGGAGATAGAGAAGGCGGTGGGCGACAGGTTTGACTGTATCATCGACATAGAGGAACTGAAGGAAGATGAGGAACCTCCGGTAATCTTAAGGAACAATCATTTTTCATCCAGTGTGGAAGGGGTTCTGGAATCCTATGCGCTGCCGCATAAAGGAGAATTTGACCCGACAACATGGATGTCGTTTTTCTATGTGTTCTTCTTTGGCATGATGTTATCAGACGCGGCCTATGGCGCAATTCTGGCGGCTGCATGTTTTGTAATACTGAAGAAGTTCCCGCATATGAGCGAGGGAATGAGGGGATCTGTCCGTATGTTTATGTATTGCGGAATCTCCACTCTGATCTGGGGGATTTTGTTCGGCGGATATTTTGGAAATGTTGTGGAGGTTGTGTCACAGACATTTTTTGGGAAACAGGTTGCCATACCTCCGCTGTGGTTTGCACCCCTGGATAACCCGATGAAGCTGCTCGTTTATTCCCTTGCATTTGGTCTGGTGCATTTGTTTGTGGGGCTTGGAATCAAGGGATATATGCTGATAAGGGACGGGAAAGTCCTGGACTTTTTCTGTGATGTGATATTGTGGTACGCGCTGCTGATCGGGCTGATCCTGCTGCTGATGCCAACCGATATTTTTGCATCCATTGCACAGACGGAGATCGTATTCCCGCCGGCAGTAAACCTGCTGGCAAAAGCTTTGGCAATGATCGGAGCGGTGGGACTTGTTCTGATGTCAGGCCGTGATAATAAGAATCTGTTGCTCCGGCTCGCTTTTGGAGCATACGATCTTTACAACGTTACCGGATGGCTCAGCGACGTGCTATCCTACTCCCGTCTGCTGGCCCTTGGACTTGCCACCGGCGTGATCGCGTCGGTTATTAACCAGATGGCAGGCATGGCCGGAAAAAGTGTAATGGGAGCAATTATGTTCGTTGTTATTTTTGTCGTGGGACATACCCTTAACCTGGCGATCAACCTGCTGGGAGCCTATGTGCACACCAACCGCCTGCAGTTTGTGGAGTTCTTCGGTAAGTTCTACGAAGGGGGAGGCAGGGCGTTTGAACCATTCAGATCAGATACAAAGTATGTAACTATTCAGGAAAGCGAAGAAGGGAAATAAGTCTTTTTCAAATTGTGAAAGAAAGGATATTAAAGGAGGAATATGATAATGGAAAGTATTTGGAATAACCTGGGACTGGTATATGCGCTGCTTGGAGCAGCCGTGGCAGTTCTTCTTGCGGGAGCAGGTTCGGCCATTGGCGTAGGTATCGCCGGGCAGGCGGCAGCAGGCGTTGTGACAGAAGACCCGGGAAAATTCGGCAAGGTATTGGTTATGCAGCTTCTGCCCGGTACACAGGGGCTTTACGGACTATTAGTTGGCTTTATTACACTGTCAAAAATTGGTCTTCTTGGAGGCGGCGCGGTGCAGATCGAGCCGCACACGGGCCTGATGATTTTTGCCGCCTGCCTGCCGATTGGAATCGTAGGCCTGATCTCCGGCAAGTACCAGGGGCAGACCTCCGCGGCGTCTATCGGAATCGTTGCCAAGAAGCCGGATCAGTTCGGTAAGGCAATGCTGTTTCCCGCGATGGTTGAGACCTATGCGATCCTGGCGCTTCTGATTTCCTTCCTGGCCGTAAATGGAGTGCAGATTTAGAAAATGGGAGTAAAAGGAAAAGCAGGGAGATAGGAGAGCTTAAGGATGACAGGATTAGAAAAAATGAAGAGCCGGATTCTGGAGGAAGCCAGGGCTTTGGCCGACGGTAAGATTGCCGAAGCGGACCGCAGGGCAGCAGAGATTCTGGAAAGAGCGACGGCGGAAGCAGAGAAGTCTGTCGTGAGCATTTCCCAAAGATCAGAAAAAGACGCAGCGGAGTATAGAGAGCGAATCACATCTTCCATAGATCTGCAGAGAAGAGCCAGACTTCTGGCCGCAAAACAGGAAGTGATTGCGGAGGTTCTGGATCAGTCCTACGAAAGATTGAAGACCATGGAGCCGAAGAAGTATTTTGCAATGATTCTCAGAATGGTCGAAAAATATGCGGTTCCACAGCAAGGGATCATCTATTTCTCCCCGGCAGATATAAAACGGATGCCGGCAGGGTTCGAAGCAAAAGTAAAGAAGATTGCAGAGGAAAAAGGCGGAAAGCTTGATATTTCCAGAGAGGGAAGAAATATCGAAAACGGCTTCGTTCTTGTTTACGGAGGAATGGAAGAGAACTGCACATGGAAAGCAGTATTTGACGCAAAGAGAGATGAACTGGCTGACAAGATTCATCATCTATTATTTTAACGCGTAAGAAAGGAACAAAATAACATGAGTGAGCAATATACTTACGCGGTTGCGCGCATACGGGCGCTGGAGGGTTCTCTGTTCTCAAATTCTACGGTTGATCAGCTAATGGCCTGCCGGACTTATGAACAGTGTCTGCAGTTTCTGACGGAGAAAGGCTGGGGAGATACGGAGACCGGTTCGGATGGGGAAGCCATGCTGGCCAGAGAAGAGGAAAAGATCTGGGAGACGGTAAAGGAACTTTCGGTGCCGATGGAGGTATTTGACGTTTTATCTTATCCCAGGCTGTTCCACAATCTGAAGGCCGCAATAAAAGAAGTGTGTACGGAAGAAACCAATCCCCGTATCTTTTACGGTGACGTCAGGATTTCCGGCGAGGAGATGCTTGATATTGTGAGGGAGAAAGACTTTGGCAGGCTTCCAAAGAGTATGCAGGAGGCGGCAGGCGAGGCTTATGAATCGCTGCTTCACACCAGAGACGGTCAGCTGTGTGATGTGATCATCGACAAAGCGGCTCTGGATGCCATCCGCGAGGCCGGAAGAGAAGCGAAGGATACGATCATCAGAGATTACGCCGAATCCACCGTAGCGGTGGCGGATATTAAGATTGCCGTGCGCTCGGCAAAAACCGCGAAAACTTATGATTTTATGAGCCGTGCCATGGCCGAATGCGGCAGCTTGAGTGTAAGAGGGCTTGCCAAAGCAGCATTAGGAGGAACGGACGCCATCCGGGAATATCTTCTGGGGACAGCATACGCAGAAGGGGCAGAGGCCCTTGCCCAGTCCCCGTCGGCATTTGAGCGCTGGTGCGACAACCGGATCATTCAGACCATCCGTCCGCAGAAATATAAGGCGTTTGGCATCGGGCCGGTGGTGGCTTATGTGATCGCCAGACAGAACGAAATCAAAACGGTGCGAATCATACTGTCCGGAAAGCAAAATAATCTGCCGGATGATTCGATCCGGGAAAGGGTAAGGGAGATGTATGTATAAGATTGCAGTAATGGGCGATTATGACAGTATTTACGGATTTGCCGCGCTGGGCCTTGATACCTTCCCGGCGGAAGACACTTCTAAGGCGGCCAGGATGCTGCATACACTTGCAGGCGGACAGTACGGGATCATCTATATCACGGAAGAACTGGCAGAGCAGCTAAATCATGAGATCCAGAGGTATCAGGAGCAGATCAGTCCTGCCATTATCCGGATTCCGGGCGTGTCAGGCAACACCGGGGCAGGCATTGCAGGTGTGAAGAAATCCGTAGAAACCGCGGTGGGTTCTGACATACTGTTTGGTTGACCCATGAATGGCTGAAAAAGAAAATAGAAAGAAAGGTAGGATGATTTGTCCGTTATGAGTAGTACAGGTACGATTAAAAAAGTAGCGGGACCGCTGGTCATTGCATCCGGAATGCGTGATGCGAATATGTCTGACGTGGTACGGGTCAGCAGGCAGCGTTTGATAGGGGAAATCATCGAGATGCATGGAGACGAGGCGTCCATTCAGGTCTATGAAGAGACCTCAGGACTTGGCCCCGGTGAACCGGTGGAATCCACAGGCTCGCCAATGTCTGTTGAACTGGGGCCCGGTCTGATTACAAGCATTTACGATGGGATTCAGCGTCCGCTGGATGATATTATGAAGGTATCAGGAAACAGCCTGAAGCGAGGCGTTGAGGTTGCTTCCCTGAAAAGGGATAAGAAATGGGAATTTGTTCCGGTTGCGAAGGCCGGCGATCAGGTGGAGCCGGGAGATATACTCGGCACTGTCCGGGAGACGGCGGTGGTGGAGCAGAAGATCATGGTGCCATATGGAGTGAAGGGGACGGTCAAAGAGATGAAAGCCGGAGCATTTACGGTAGAAGAAACGGTTGCCGTGGTTACAACAGAAGGCGGCGACAGAGAACTTACCATGATGCAGAAATGGCCGGTTCGGAAAGGCCGCCCCTATGTAAAGAAATTACCGCTTGACGCCCCGCTGGTTACGGGCCAGCGGGTGGTGGATACATTTTTCCCGATTGCAAAGGGCGGCGTCGCTGCCGTTCCGGGACCGTTCGGAAGCGGTAAGACCGTCATTCAGCATCAGCTTGCAAAATGGGCAGAGGCGGATATCGTGGTATATATTGGATGCGGAGAGCGGGGAAATGAGATGACCGATGTTCTGAACGAGTTTCCGGAATTAAAAGATCCGAAGACAGGCCGTTCGCTGATGGAGAGAACCGTTCTGATCGCCAACACATCAGATATGCCCTTTGCGGCGCGGGAGGCTTCCATCTATACGGGGATCACGATTGCGGAGTATTTCCGTGATATGGGATATTCCGTGGCTCTTATGGCAGACTCTACTTCCCGCTGGGCAGAGGCTCTCCGTGAAATGTCAGGACGTCTGGAAGAGATGCCTGGCGAAGAGGGATACCCTGCATATCTGGGTTCCCGTCTGGCGGAGTTCTACGAGAGAGCAGGCCGTGTACAGTCCCTTGGCAGGGATGGGAGAGAAGGCTCCCTGTCGGTAATCGGCGCCGTATCCCCTCCGGGCGGAGATACTTCCGAGCCGGTATCCCAGGCTACCCTCCGCATTGTAAAGGTGTTCTGGGGACTGGATGCGTCGCTTGCGTACAAGAGGCATTTCCCGGCGATCAACTGGCTGACCAGCTATTCGTTGTATCTGGATAATATGCAGCGGTGGTTTAACGAGACCGTTGCAGAAGACTGGATGGAGAACCGTCAGAAAATGATGAGCCTTCTGACGGAAGAGGCGGCGCTGGAAGAAATCGTACGGATGGTAGGTATGGACGCCCTGTCGCCGGTTGACCGCCTGAAGATGGAAGCCGCAAGGTCTGTCCGCGAGGATTTTCTTCACCAGAATTCCTTCCACGAGATTGATACCTACACCCCCTTGCGCAAGCAGTACCTGATGATGAAGCTGGTAATTGCATTCTATGAGCAGGCCCATGAGGCGCTGAATAAGGGCGCTTCCATGAAGGCGCTTCTTGGCATGGATGTAAGAGAGAGAATTGGCCGTTATAAATATACGAAGACGGAAGAGATTGAGACAGAATACGAGAAGATCATGAATGAGCTGAACGCAGAGCTTGCAGGAGCATTCGGGAAGGAGGACTTCTGATCATGCCAAAGGAATATAGAACCATACAGGAAGTTGCCGGACCGCTGATGATGGTAAGAGGAGTGGAGGGCGTTGCTTACGACGAGCTTGGCGAGATCGAGCTTGCGGACGGAGAGACACGCCGCTGTAAGGTACTGGAAGTAGACGGAACTAATGTGGTGGTACAGCTTTATGAAAATGCCGCCGGAATCAACTTAAGCAACAGCAAAGTGCGTTTCCTTGGACGGAGCATGGAGCTTGGCGTATCCGGGGATATGCTGGGACGGGTATTCGACGGACTGGGGCGTCCGATTGACAATGGCCCGGAGATTCTGCCGGATGAGAGACGGGATATTAACGGACTTCCCATGAACCCGGCGGCCCGTGTATACCCGGAGGAATTTATCCAGACAGGAGTGTCGGCCATCGACGGACTGAATACACTGGTCCGCGGACAGAAGCTTCCGATCTTCTCCTGCTCAGGCCTGCCTCATTCACAGCTTGCGGCACAGATCGCAAGGCAGGCGAAGGTTCGTGGGACAGACGAGAAGTTTGCCGTTGTATTTGCGGCGATGGGGATTACCTTCGAGGAATCCAACTATTTCATCGAGTCCTTTCAGGAGACCGGAGCCATCGACAGAACCGTACTGTTTATCAATCTGGCAAATGACCCGGCGGTAGAGCGTATCTCGACGCCCCGTATGGCGCTGACTGCCGCAGAATACCTGGCGTTCGAAAAAGAGATGCACGTACTGGTCATCCTGACCGATATTACCAACTATGCGGATGCTCTCCGCGAGATCTCCGCCGCCAAGAAAGAGGTTCCGGGACGCCGGGGCTATCCGGGATATATGTATACGGACCTTGCGACCATGTATGAGAGGGCAGGCCGTCAGAGGGGAAAGAACGGAAGTATTACGATGATTCCGATTCTTACCATGCCCGAGGATGATAAGACCCATCCGATTCCCGACCTTACCGGATATATTACCGAGGGCCAGGTGATCCTGAGCCGCGAGCTTTACCGCAAAGGATTACAGCCGCCAATCGATGTGCTGCCGTCCCTTTCCCGCCTGAAAGATAAAGGCATCGGCGAGGGCAAGACAAGGGCAGATCATGCAAATACCATGAACCAGCTATTCGCCGCCTACTCCCGGGGGAAGGATGCAAAAGAACTGATGACCATTTTAGGGGAGGCGGCGCTTACGGAGATTGACCTGAAGTACGCAGCATTTGCAGAAGCCTTTGAAAAAGAATACGTATCCCAGGGCTATAACAATGACCGTTCCATAGAAGAAACCCTTGAAATCAGCTGGAAACTGTTGTCCATGCTGCCAAGAGCCGAGCTGAAACGTATCGATGATAAGTATCTCGACTTATACTATGATAAGCAGTAAGCCATGCGGATTCGAGCTGGGCATGGCAGACAAAAAATAACAGGAGGTACAGTAGATGGCATCAAAACAGATAACGCCTACCCGTATGGAGCTGACCCGGACGAAGAGGAAGCTTGTTACTGCCAGGAGAGGGCACAAACTCCTTAAGGATAAGCGTGATGAGCTGATGCGCCAGTTTTTGGAGCTGGTAAAGGAGAATATGGAACTGCGTAAGAAGGTGGAAGAGGGAATCCGGGCAGCGAATCAGAGCTTTGTGATCGCGAAGGCCGGAATGGATGAAGCCACCCTGAATACGGCGCTGATGGCGCCTAAGCAGGAGGTGAACCTTCAGGTTGGGCACAAGAATGTTATGAGCGTTGATATTCCTATATTTCATACGACTACAAGGACCGCGGACGCCAATGACATCTATTCCTATGGTTTTGCGTTTACATCCGGCGATCTGGACAGCGCGGTAAAATCACTGGCGGATATTCTGCCGGATATGCTGAAGCTTGCGGAAGCAGAGAAGGCATGTCAGCTTATGGCCGTCGAGATCGAGAAAACCAGACGGCGTGTAAATGCGTTGGAGCATGTAACCATTCCGGAGGCGCAGGAGATCATTAAATATATTACCATGAAGCTGGATGAAAATGAGAGAAGCGCACAGATCCGGCTTATGAAGGTGAAAGATATGATGCTTGAGGAAGCCCATCATTACAGTGAGAGACAGGCGTAGAAGTTTTTACGTACAAATCAGAAAGAGCAGAAAATGTTCTTTGGAGGAAAATGTGTGAAGACAGTGTAGGGCTGCCGGAAGACACTTATGACAGATATATGGAGAAACAGAAAAAGATTGGATAGAAAAAGGGAGCTCGACTCCCCTTTTTCGTTAATATTATGTTTGACCAGGCATCTTATCTTTTGTTTTCCGAAAAATAATTCTTGCAGGCTTCTACATTTCCTTTGATGAAAGAGCCTTTTTTCAGTGGAAGAAGCTGTTCGCCGCTAAGCTGGAAGACGAAGAAACGCTCGGTCTCGAAGCTGCCGCGGACATCGCCTTTGCGGAGATTTACGCTTTCTGTACCATTTTTGTAAGAGCGAATCTGATTCCCTTCAATGGTAATTTTGTACTCGAAGCCTTTTCCGTGGTAGGTATCGTGAAACTGCCTGAGTGTTGCAGATTTCTTTTTACTGGTGCTGATGAATGCAGCAATTATGACTGCAAGACAGCCAATTCCTATGATCGCAAATAATACTGCAAGGGTCATCTTGTGGGAGGTGAATTCTTTGTATGTGAAAAAGGCACAGACGAATGCGATGATAATCAGCGGTATAAAATTTTTATAGGATTGTTTGGCCCAGGCATCCTGAACTTCTTCCATTAATGGTTCAGTGTATTGATACTGGTTGATGATCAGAGTCTCTTTGTTGTTCTTTCCTGTGTTTTCCATGTGATAAGCTCCTCCTGACTGCCACATATAGTTCCAAGCGCACTTCAAAAGCAGTGCATTTCCTTGTTCGTTACGATGTGTTTATTATATCTTATAATACGGAAAATGGCAATCACGTGCATTTTGTATCTGCATATAATAATTTCAGATATATGTTTGCCGGGAGGAATGATTATGGAGAATAAACTTCCATACTATATGGCGTATCCGATGCCGCTCATGTATGATGATGAAAGACGGGAGAGAATGGATTTTGAATATATGAAAAGCATGTATCCGGATGCTGCGAAAAAATTACTGCCGTATATAGAAGATGAGTGTGACCGTATGGAATATGATGGAAGTATGATGTTTGACGAATATCCGGATCGTCTGCAGATGATGCTAATGGGAAGGCGCGTGTCCGACAAAGCGCAGAAAGATAAATTGTTTCCCGAAATGGAGTATAAATCAGGAGGGGATAAGAATAAAGAGGGAAACTGGCTGCGCGATCTGATTCAGGTGATGCTTTATCAGGAGATTTATAAGAGACGCAGTGATCATAGAAAGTATCGCAGGAAATATTATCCCGGAACAGGTATGAGATAGACAGAAATGGGGAAAAGCCGCGCCCACTTGTAAGAGAAACTGCTTTTGTGTTATACTATTTGCGCAAAATACAAATGAGGAGTAAACAGATGAGCAATATTATATTTATCGGGATGCCGGCGTCTGGGAAGAGTACAATCGGCGTAGTTTCGGCAAAGCGGCTTGGATATGAATTTATTGATACAGACCTTTTGATTCAAAAGCAGGAAAAAAAATTATTAAAAGATATTATTGCAGAAAAGGGAACGGATGGATTTCTTGCCATTGAGGACCAGGTAAATGCAGAAGTGGAAGCGGATCATGCCGTAATTGCACCGGGCGGCAGTGTGGTGTATTGTGAGAATGCCATGAGGCATTATAAGGAAATCGGAACGATAGTATATTTGCAGACCTCTTTTCAAACAATAAGTAATAGAATCGGTGATCCACAGAAGCGGGGAGTGGTATTGAGGGATGGACAGACGCTCTTTGACCTTTATGAGGAACGCCGGGTACTCTTTGAAAAATATGCTGATGTAACAATTTGCGAAGATGGATTGACATTAGAAGAAACTATTGGTAAAGTAGTTGAGTCGTTTAAATAGACGGGAAGATGCCTGCAAGAGCAGGTGTTCGATCAAAAACTGACAATTGTTACGAAAATCTTACATGATTGTAAAAAATATTTTACAAACAAAGAAGATTATTGTATACTATAATGTACGATAAGTAAGAAAAGTATATTTGTGTGTGTAAAAGTGGGTTACACACTGGGGCGAGAGTATAAATAGAAATAATTGAGGTGCAGTATGGAACAGTATATTATCAAAGGCGGCAATCCGCTGGTTGGGGAAGTAGAGATTGGCGGCGCTAAGAATGCGGCTTTGGCAATTCTTGCAGCGGCTATTATGACTGATGAAACTGTATTCATTGACAATCTGCCGGATGTCAATGACATTAACGTATTATTAGATGCAATTGCGGGAATCGGTGCAAGCGTTCATCGCGTAGACCGACATGCCGTGAAGATCAACGGAAAGGGCGTTTCTGATTTCAATATTGAATACGATTATATGAAGAAGATTCGGGCGTCCTACTATTTGTTAGGTGCACTGCTTGGTAAATATAAGAGAGCAGAAGTTGCGCTTCCGGGCGGATGTAATATCGGAAGCCGTCCGATTGACCAGCATCTGAAGGGCTTCCGGGCTCTTGGCGCAGATGTAGAGATCGAGCACGGTAAGATTATTGCGGAGGCTGACCGTTTGGTCGGCAAGCATATTTATTTTGACGTGGTAAGTGTTGGGGCGACCATCAACGTAATGATGGCGGCGGCTATGGCAGAGGGGCTTACAATTTTGGAAAATGTTGCCAAGGAGCCTCATGTTGTAGATGTTGCCAACTTCTTAAACAGCATGGGTGCCAATATCCGCGGCGCAGGAACTGATGTAATCAAGATCCGCGGAGTACACAGGCTTCACAGAACAGAGTATTCTGTGATTCCGGATCAGATTGAGGCGGGAACCTTTATGTTTGCCGCAGCCGCTACGAGGGGAGATGTGACAGTCTGTAATGTGATCCCCAAGCATCTGGAAGCTACCATTGCCAAGCTTCTGGAGATCGGCTGTGAGGTAGAGGAATTTGATGATGCGGTGAGAGTGGTTTCCAAAGGCAGACTAACCAGCACTCATGTAAAGACGCTGCCGTATCCGGGGTTCCCGACAGATATGCAGCCACAGATTGGCGTGACGCTGGCTCTGTGCGAGGGGACAAGTATGGTGACCGAGAGTATTTTCGAGAACCGGTTCAAATATCTGGATGAGCTTGCGAGAATGGGCGCAAATGTTAAGATAGAGGGAAATTCAGCGACGATTGAGGGCGTGAAAGGATTTTCAGGCGCTCGGGTCAGCGCGCCGGATCTTCGTGCGGGAGCTGCGTTGTGTATTGCAGGTCTTGCGGCGGATGGAATCACAATTGTAGATGATATTGTATACATTCAGCGGGGATATGAGCGGTTTGAGGAGAAGCTTAAGAGTCTCGGCGGTATCATAGAGCGCGTACAGAGTGAGAAGGATATCCGCAAATTTACTTTAAAAGTCAGTTAGTAATCCATTGGGGACGGGGAATTTTAAATTCCTACGTCCCTAATATTGACAAAAGAGCTAAAAGCGTGTAAAGTCATATGCATGTAAGAAACAATATAATATTGCTGACTTTCTCTTATTCAGAGCAGTGGAGATACAAAGGATCTGTGAAGCTGCGGCAACCCCCGGTACGGGAAGGTGCCAACCTGAGCGAGTAATCGAACAATAAGAGGATTGGTTTATGAAGATATAAAGCAGTCCGCTTAATGCGAACTGTTTTTTTTATCTGAACCTCCTTGTCATGAGACGGAGAGAAAGTTTGCTAAAGGGGCAGGCCCCTTTCGGTAGAAAAGGAGAGGAAAGATATGGAGAAGAGATTATTTACATCCGAATCAGTAACAGAAGGGCATCCGGATAAAATGTGCGATCAGATATCTGACGCGATTTTGGATGCGTTGGTGGAGCAGGACCCGATGAGCCGCGTGGCATGTGAGACGTGCACTACAACCGGATTGGTTATGGTTATGGGAGAGATTACCACAACCGGATACGTGGATATTCAGAAAATTGTCCGTGATACGGTACGGGAGATTGGATATACCCGCGGTAAATATGGATTTGATGCGGATACCTGCGGCGTAATCGTGGCGCTGGACGAGCAGTCTGCTGATATTGCAATGGGAGTGGACAAGGCTCTTGAGGCAAAGGAGAATAAGATGTCAGAGGAAGAGATTGCGGCAATTGGAGCCGGGGATCAGGGAATGATGTTTGGATATGCCTCTGATGAGACAGAAGAACTGATGCCGTATCCGATCGCATTGGCCCAGAAGATGGCAATGAAGCTGACGGAGGTCAGAAAGAATGGAACACTCCCTTACCTGAGACCGGATGGCAAGACCCAGGTTACGGTTGAATATGATGAAAATGGAACTCCGGTACGTCTGGATGCAGTAGTGCTTTCTACCCAGCATGATCCGGATGTGACACAGGAGCAGATTCATGAGGATATAAAGAAGTATGTATTTGATACTACCATCCCAGAGGGAATGACGGATGAGAATACCAAGTTCTTTATTAATCCTACCGGACGTTTTGTAATCGGCGGACCTCACGGAGACAGCGGTCTGACCGGACGTAAGATCATCGTAGATACTTATGGCGGAATGGCGCGTCACGGCGGCGGCGCATTTTCAGGAAAGGACTGTACCAAGGTTGACCGTTCCGCAGCCTATGCGGCACGTTATGTTGCAAAGAATATCGTTGCGGCAGGACTTGCAAAGAAATGTGAGATTCAGTTATCCTATGCAATCGGCGTGGCATACCCGACTTCCGTCATGATCGACACCTTCGGAACGGGCAGGCTGTCCGATGAAAAGCTGGTAGAGATTGTACGTGAGAACTTTGATCTACGCCCGGCAGGAATCATTCAGATGCTGAACTTAAGAAGACCGATCTACAAGCAGACGGCAGCTTACGGGCATTTTGGACGTACAGACGTAGATCTTCCCTGGGAGAAGCTCGATAAGGTGGATGCGCTGAAAGCATACCTGTAGAGGTGTTCTGACAGACATTCCTGCTTAATAAAAGTATATTGACCATTTTAGAAAATTTTTATAATTGTTTATGGGTGCTTTGGTGAGAAGCACCTTTTTTCGTGGTACAATAAACACATAGCGACGAGTGCAAAGTGAACATAGACACAAAGAAATAATGAGAGGTGTTGCTATGAAACTAAAGACACGTTTGATTGTGGCGTTTATAACCGTTATTATACTTCCGGTTATGTTATCGACGCTTTTTATATTGCTGGTCGGGAAATACCAGCTTAACTCCATAGAGAAGACTTATGAGATCAGCGGAACGTCCGTACAGACACTGTCGAATCCGATGAAGATGCTGGGGCAGCTTACGGTGCAGCCTTACCGTGACCTGAGTGCGGTTGCCAGGACTTCTCCGGAGCAGCTTGCAGATGCTACTTATCTGGAGACCTTTAATGATAAACTGGAACAGAAAAAGTCTTACCTTCTGGTGAGAAGAGACGATACGATTGTCTATATGGGCACTGATCTGAGCAACGCTGAGTATGTGATAGATCAGCTTCCGGAATATGATGAGAATAAGACCACATCTGAAAATGGCATGTATCTGGGCGGCGATGCCCAATCTCTGGTAAAGCAGGTAGACTTTAAATATGCCAATGGCGAAGCAGGCAGTGCTTTTATTATAACGGATGTAAGCAATGCAATGCCGGAGATTCAGGAGCTTGCTATGGATATTGTGCTGATTATTATCATGGTGCTGTTTATTACGGCAGCGCTGTTGATTTTCTGGATTTACCGGGCAGTGATGAGCCCCTTGGGAAGAATGCAGAAGGTGGCGGAGAATATTAAGAACGGCAATCTGGACTTTGAAGTTCCGCAGGATACAGATGATGAGTTCGGGCAGTTATTTAAAGACTTTGAGGAAATGCGGAAGCGGCTGAAGGACAATGCGGAAGAGAAGCTTCGCTTTGACAGGGAGAACAAAGAGCTGATCAGCAATATTTCCCATGACCTTAAGACACCGGTTACAACCATCAAAGGCTATGCGGAAGGAATCATGGATGGAGTGGCTGATACACCGGAAAAGGTGGATAAATATGTCCGGACGATTTATAATAAAGCAAATGAGATGGATACGCTGATCAATGAGCTGACGCTGTATTCTAAGATTGACACGAACCGTATTCCGTATAATTTCAATACCATTCCGGTAAATGCATATTTTGATGACTGTGCGGAAGAGCTGTCCATGGAGCTGGAATCTAAGAACACAGAATTTGGATATTTCAACTACGTGGAAGGGGCCGTTAAGGTCATTGCAGACGCAGAGCAGATTAAGCGGGTGATCCACAACATCATTAATAATTCTTTGAAATATATGGATAAGCCGAAAGGAATCATCAATCTGCGAGTAAAGGACGTGGGAGATTTTATTCAGGTAGAGCTGGAGGATAATGGAAAGGGTATCGCGGCCAAGGATCTGACGAATATTTTTGACCGGTTCTACCGGACGGATGCTTCCAGAAATTCATCCAAGGGCGGAAGCGGCATTGGACTATCGATTGTAAAGAAGATTGTAGAGGAGCATGGCGGCAAGATTTGGGCGACCAGCCGGGAAGGAACCGGAACGACCATGTACTTTGTATTAAGAAAATATCAGGAGGTACCGATTCATGAGTAAAATATTAATAGTAGAAGATGAAGTGGCGATTGCGGATCTTGAGAAGGACTATCTGGAGCTGTCGGGCTTTGACGTTGAGGTTGCCAATGACGGATTGATCGGACTCCAGAAAGCAATGGAGGAGGACTATAATCTGGTGATTCTGGATTTGATGCTTCCGGGGATTGATGGATTTGAAATCTGCCGTAAGATTCGAAGCGAGAAGAATACGCCGATCATTATGGTATCGGCTAAGAAGGATGACATTGATAAGATCAGAGGCCTGGGGCTGGGAGCAGATGACTATATGACCAAGCCTTTTAGTCCAAGTGAGCTTGTGGCGAGAGTGAAGGCGCATCTTGCGAGATATGAGAGGCTGATCGGCAGTGCGGCGGAGGTTAATAAGGTGATCGAGATACGAGGCCTGAAGATCGATACCACGGCAAGGCGGGTATGGGTAAACGGAGAAGAACGGGCATTTACTACGAAGGAATTTGATTTACTTACATTCCTTGCAAGCCATCCGAATCACGTGTATACTAAGGATGAACTGTTCAGTGAGATCTGGGATATGGAATCTATCGGAGATATTGCAACGGTGACGGTTCATATTAAGAAGATCCGTGAGAAGATAGAGATGGATACATCCAACCCACAGTATATTGAGACGATCTGGGGAGTTGGATACCGGTTTAAGATGTAATGACAAGAGACGGATTCTCATAGGGGGATTCGTCTTTTTCTATATTATATAAGGATGGAGTAATATGATTACCAGTACGTCAAATAATAAAGTAAAGAGATTAGTGAATCTGAGAAAAAAACGAAAGGCAAGGGATGCAGAGGGCGTTTTCCTTGTGGAAGGTATCCGCATGTTTCAGGAAGTTCCGGAGAAGTCACTTCTGGAGCTGTATGTGACGGATGGGTTCTATAAGAAAGAACAGGCGCTGGTGGAGGCGAAACGTAAAAACAGCCGCTGCCATTTTGAAGTGCTTGCAGACAATGTGATGGCTTATGCATCGGATACACAGCATCCCCAGGGAGTGCTGTGCGTGGTGCGGCAGCAATCCGGCGAAAGTCCGGCGGCGATGGGCCTGGGCCGTGAAGGGAAGAGCAGTTCGCTGATACTGCTGCTGGATAATCTTCAGGACCCGGGGAATCTTGGCACGATTTTCAGAACTGCCGAGGCGGCAGGCGTGACGGGAATTATTATGAGTAATGACTGTGTGGACGTGTATAATCCAAAAGTAATCCGTTCTACAATGGGGTCTGTGTTTCGGATGCCTTTCTGGTATGCAGAGGATGTGACAGCAGTGATTCGGGAAATGAAGAATCGAGGTATCCTCACCTATGCGGCCCATTTGGACGGAAAGCTTTCCTACGATGAGCCGGATTACCGAAAACCAACGGCATTTTTTATAGGAAATGAAGGAAATGGCCTGCGGGATGAGGTGGCAGAGATGGCGGATGTCTATATCCGAATACCCATGGCCGGGCAGGTGGAGTCGCTGAATGCGGCCGTTGCGGCGACGGTGCTTATGTTTGAGGCGGGAAGACAGCGCAGGCATTGACATTTTCATAGGGAAAAATTATAATGAGAAGAACTATAGAACCACCCACCAGGGTGTTTTATAGGCAGTGTATAGCAGCAGGACAATCGGGAAACACTAATTGAATGGAGTGGTGACGTATGTATATGATGGGATGGCTGATATTGTTTATTATACTGATCGTGATTGAAATCATTACGATGGGACTTACCACCATCTGGTTTGCCGGAGGAGCGCTGGCGGCGCTTCTGATGGCACTGATCGGATTTGGACTTCCGGTACAGATTGGAGTGTTTATTGTCGTATCGGTAATTCTCCTTGTTATGACCAGACCGGTTGCGATGAAGTATTTTAATGTGGAACGACAGAAGACCAATGCAGAGAGCCTGATCGGACAGCAGGCGCTGGTGCTGAAGGACGTGGATACCCTTCACGCAGCAGGGCTTGTAGAGGTGAATGGTCAGGAGTGGTCCGCCAAGACGGATGAACCGGATGGTTTTATCCCGAAGAACAGCATCGTTTCGATAGAAGGTATCCAGGGAGTCAAATTGATTGTAAAGGCGAAGGAGGGCACATCATGTTAAGAGGTATTTTTAGTATTTTAGGAATCATTGTTCTTTTGATTCTGATTGGAATTGCAGTATCCTGTGTTAGAATCGTAAGACAGGCGCAGGCGCTGGTCGTTGAGCGTTTGGGAGCGTATCAGGCAACCTGGGGAACAGGCCTGCATTTCAAGATGCCGATCATAGACCGGGTGGCAAGAAGAGTAGACTTAAAGGAGCAGGTGGTAGATTTTGCCCCGCAGCCGGTAATCACCAAGGATAATGTTACCATGCGTATTGATACGGTTGTATTCTATCAGATTACAGATCCGAAGATGTTTTGCTACGGTGTTGCCAATCCAATCATGGCGATTGAGAATCTGACAGCAACCACGCTTCGTAATATCATTGGCGATCTGGAATTAGACCAGACACTGACGTCCAGAGAGACGATTAACACTAAGATGAGAGCGTCTCTTGACGTGGCTACCGATCCCTGGGGTATTAAGGTAAATCGTGTAGAGCTTAAGAACATTATTCCGCCGGCAGCAATTCAGGATGCCATGGAGAAGCAGATGAAGGCTGAACGTGAGAGACGTGAGGCGATTCTTCGTGCGGAAGGTGAGAAGAAGTCAACGATCCTTGTCGCAGAAGGTCATAAGGAATCTGCAATTCTGGATGCTGAGGCTGAGAAGCAGGCAGCGATCCTGCGGGCAGAGGCTCAGAAGGAGAAGATGATCAAGGAGGCAGAAGGTCAGGCAGAGGCAATTCTTAAGGTGCAGCAGGCAAATGCCGATGGTATTCGTTTCCTGAAAGAGGCCGGTGCTGATGAGGCCGTGCTTACCATGAAGAGTCTGGAGGCATTTACTAAGGCGGCCGACGGAAAGGCGACCAAGATTATTATTCCATCCGAGATTCAGGGAATCGCAGGATTGGTGAAGTCTCTTGCTGAGGTAGGAGAGAAGGACGCTGCCGCAAAATAGTGGCAGTGTCGTGGATACCCAATGGGTAAATAATAGAAAGCAGTAAGGAAATAGAGAAGAGGGAAAGATATGAACTTAAAAGGACGCAGTTTTTTGAAATTATTGGACTATACACCGGAGGAAATTCTTTATCTGGTAGATTTGGCAATTGATTTGAAAGAAAAGAGAAAACAGGGCATTAAGGGTGACAGCCTGAAGGGAAAGAACATTGCCCTGATTTTTGAGAAGCCATCCACCAGAACACGCTGTGCATTTACGATTGGAGCGCAGGATGAGGGCGCTACTGCAACGTATCTTGCGGGCAGTGAGCTTCAGCTTGGTGAGAAAGAGAGTATTGAGGATACAGCCCGTGTGCTGGGACGTATGTTTGATGGAATAGAGTTTCGTGGATTTGACCATGAATTTGTAGAGGCGCTTGCAGAATATAGCGGAGTTCCGGTTTGGAATGGCCTGACAGACCAGTGGCATCCGACACAGCTTTTAGCAACGCTGATGACATTGAAGGAGCACTTTGGTTATCTGAAAGGGTTGAAGCTGGTATATTTGGGTGATGGACGTAATAACGTGGCGAACAGTTTGTTGGTTGGCTGCACTAAGGTTGGCGTGGATATTGCTATCGCCGCTCCGAAGAAGCTGTGGCCAAGTGCAGAGCTTGTAGAGATCTGCAGAGGTCTTGCGACGGAGGCCGGCTCGACAGTAACCATTTCCGATTCTCTGGATGTGGTGGAAGGTGCAGACATACTCTATACAGACGTATGGTTCTCCATGGGTGAGGAGAAGAAGGAGCAGGAACGTATTAAGCTGGCGGTTCCGTATCAGGTTAATGCAGAGCTGATGAAGAGAACCGGAAAATCAACAACTATTTTCTCACACTGTCTGCCTGCCAATAAGGGAAAAGAAGTTACGGAGGAAGTATTTGAGAGTGAAGCATCTAAGGTGTTTGACGAGGCGGAAAACCGCTTACATACAATCAAGGCAATCATGGTGGCGACTCTGGGTGAGTAGAATGGCTGACACCAAAATGCCGGAAGCCGGGAGATGTTAGGATGAAAGCAAAAATATTATCCATGCTTCGGGAGACGGATGGATATATTTCCGGACAGCAGCTCTGTGAAGAATTTCATGTTTCCAGGACAGCTGTCTGGAAGGTAATAGAACAATTAAAAACAGAAGGATATAAGATAGAGGCGGTGCGCAACAGAGGATACCATCTGGAGGAAACTCCGGATGTTATGTCAAAGGCAGAAATTGAAAGTCTGATTTCGACAAAATGGGCTGGGTGTGGCGTCCTTTATTTTCCGGAGATAGATTCCACCAATACCTATGCCAAAAGGCTGGGAGATGGGGGAGCGGATCATGGAACGCTGGTTGTATCTGATAAGCAGACGGCCGGGAAAGGGCGAAGAGGACGTGCATGGGAATCACCGTCAGGCAGCAGTATTTATATGAGTATTCTGCTCAGACCTGAGATTACGCCGAATCAGGCGCCGATGCTGACATTGGTGATGGCGCAGAGTGTGGCGCAGGCGATTCGTAAGATTACCGGAGAAGAGGCAATGATCAAATGGCCCAACGACATCGTGCTGAATAAGAAGAAGATCTGTGGAATGCTGACGGAGATGAGTACCGAGATCGCATGGATTAATTATGTAGTTATTGGTGTTGGAATCAACGTCAATACGGAGAGCTTTCCGGAAGAGCTGAATAAAAAGGCAACTTCGCTGTATCTGGAAAGCGGCCGGAAGATACAGAGGTCTCAGCTGATTGCAGAAAGTATGCGGCAGTTTGAACATTACTATGAATTGTTTATAGAAACTGGAAATCTGTCTGCCATGCAGGAGGATTATAATCGGCTGCTGGTAAACCGAGACCGCGATGTAAGAATTATGGAGCCGGGAAATGAATATAATGGACATGCAATAGGCATTAATGAGACGGGTGAACTGCTGGTATGCAAAGAAGACGGGCAGATTGCGGAAATCTACGCCGGAGAGGTGTCCGTAAGAGGAATATATGGGTATGTATGATGATAGAATTGTGCTCTGCGGAGCCAACTCCTATGAGGAAAAATATTATCTGAATCCGGATTTTGAAGAGCTTCCGGATCATGTGAAGGATGAGCTGAAGATCATGTGCGTTCTGTATGTGCATGATGTGGGCGGTATTCTGACACTGGTGTATGATGAAAATGGAGATCTGTGCTTTGAAGTGACAGCGGAGGATTTTGATCCAATGTTTGATGACATAGGAAGCCAGCTTCTGATTAAGAAATTACAGATGGAGAAGGCAGATCTGCTGGAAGCCCTGCAGCTGTATTTTAAGGTGTTCTTCCTGGGAGAAGACCTGGATATGGATAGTGAGGAATAAGGAGGAGTACATATGCTGCTTGCAATTGATATTGGAAATACGAATATAACGCTGGGAGTGTTTCAGGGAAAAGAGCTTCTGGGAAAATTCCGAATGACAACAAAACAGCCGAGAACCTCCGATGAATATGGAATTACATTACGAGAGCTGCTTCGGAATCAGGATATGGATCCGGAGGAGATTGATGCAGTGATCATTGCATCGGTTGTACCGGATATTATGCATTCTTTCGGAAGTGCCATCATCAAATATTTTGGGCATAAGCCGATTGTTGTGTCTGCCGGCATTAGAACCGGTATCCGTGTTGCGACGGAGAATCCGAGACAGACCGGACCGGACCGTATCGTAGATGCAGTTGCTGCCTATAAACTGTATGGCGGACCGATTATTGTGGTAGATTTTGGAACAGCGACCACTTATGATCTGGTGGAGCCGGATGGAACCTTTGGGGTTGGGGTAACCGCACCGGGAATCCGTACCTCTGCAAGAGCACTGTGGGGAGGAGCGGCTATGCTTCCGGAGATTGAAATCCGCAAACCGGAGACTATTCTGGCAAAGGATACTGTTTGCAGTATGCAGGCAGGATTAGTGTACGGCTATATCGGGCAGACTGAATATATTATTCGGAAACTGAAGGAAGAGTCCGGGTATATGGATGCCAAAGTAGTGGCGACTGGAGGCCTTGGAAATATTATCGTAAAAGAAACCGATTCTATTGACTATTATGATTCGGATCTCACATTAAAAGGCCTGCAGCTTATTTACGAAAAGAATAAAAAATCCCGATAGAGCGAAAGAAGCGAAGACTTTGCGGGAAGACGACAGGGAGTAATATGCAGATAGGGAAGGTTACGATAGAACATCCGTACATTCTCGCACCGATGGCAGGAGTAACAGACCTGCCATTTCGTCTGCTCTGTAAAGAGCAGGGGGCGGGACTTTTGTGTATGGAGATGATCAGCGCAAAAGCGCTTCAATATAATAATAGGAATACGAGAGCGCTGCTTTCCATTCATCCGGAAGAATATCCGGTGTCTTTGCAGCTTTTTGGCTCAGACCCAAAGATTATAGCAGAGCAGGCAAAGCGCATTGAGGAGCTTCCCTTTCAGATACTGGATATTAATATGGGCTGTCCAGTTCCGAAGGTGGTAAAAAATGGAGAAGGTTCTGCGCTCATGAAAAACCCGAAGCTTGTATATAATATTGTAGCTGAAACGGTAAAGGCTATGCATAAGCCGGTAACAGTAAAGATAAGAAAGGGCTTCGATGACGATTCCGTGAATGCGGTGGAGATTGCAAAAGTGATCGAAGAAGCGGGCGGCGCAGCGGTGGCAGTTCACGGCCGGACCAGAGAACAGTACTATTCCGGCAGGGCGGATTGGGATATTATCCGCCGGGTGAAGGAGGCGGTGTCCATTCCGGTCATCGGAAACGGAGATGTGGTTTCAGTAGAGACGGCTGCAAGAATGCGGAAGGAGACCGGATGTGACGGGGTGATGATTGGCCGGGGTGCTCAGGGAAATCCGTGGATATTCAGAGAATTAAAAGAATATCATGAGACAGGCTTAATCCCGGACAGACCGGATGCAGAGACCATCAGGGAAACCATAGTTCGCCATGCGAGACTCCAGATAGAATTTAAGGGAGAATACCTGGGAATCCGGGAAATGAGAAAGCATGTTGCCTGGTATACCAAAGGAATGAAGGGATCGGCAAAGTTAAGAGATCAGGTTAATCAGGTGGAAAATCTGGGACAGCTGGAGGCGCTTCTGGCGAAAATGACAGCTGGAAATAATGAAAACAGAGATGAAAATGACAGTAAATGATGGGCAGAAGTGATTGACATTAATGATTCAATTATGTATAATATTGGAATTGCGAAAGTATAGTAAGGAGCGGAAAGTGACATGGAAGAAAAGAAAAGAATTCTTACGTATGCAGGTTTGAAAGCACTGGAAGATGAACTTGAGAATCTGAAAGTAGTAAGGCGTAAAGAGGTTGCCGGCAAGATCAAAGAAGCAAGAGAGCAGGGAGACCTGTCAGAGAATGCCGAGTATGATGCAGCAAAGGATGAGCAGCGCGACATTGAAGCGAGAATTGAAGAACTGGAGAAGATTCTTAAGAATGCTGAAGTCGTTGTAGAAGACGAGGTTGATTCGGATAAGATCAATATCGGCTGTACCGTAGTGGTATATGATGAAGAATTCGAGGAAGAGATGGAATTCAAGATTGTAGGCTCGACAGAGGCGAACAGCCTGCAGGGCAAGATTTCCAATGAGTCTCCGGTGGGCAAAGCTTTGATTGGCAGAGAAGTCGGCGAAGAAGTTGTTGTTGAGACACAGGCAGGAGATATCACATATAAAGTGTTGAAGATTGAACGTTCTATATAATTTTATATAAGAAGAAAGTAAGGAGTGTAGGAAAGTGGCACAGCAAAGACAAGGACAGGAACCGGATATTAATCAGTTAAGAAAGGTTCGTCGTGAGAAACTGGCAGATCTCCAGGCAAATGGCAAAGATCCATATCAGGTTATGAGATATGATGTGAGCTGCCATGCAATGGACATTAAGGATAATTATGAAGAGATGGAAGGAAAGCAGGTATCTGTTGCAGGACGTATTATGCAGAAGCGTGTAATGGGTAAGGCATCTTTCTGTAACGTGCTGGATCAATCCGGCAATATCCAGACTTATGTGGCAAGAGACAGCCTTGGAGAGGAAGCTTACAAAGATTTCAAGAAGATGGATATCGGCGATATTGTTGGTGTGGAAGGTGAAGTTTTCAAGACCAAGACCGGTGAGATTTCCATTCATGCAACTGCTGTGAAATTACTGTCCAAGAGTTTGCAGATTCTGCCGGAGAAGTTCCACGGATTAACGAACACAGATATTCGTTACCGTCAGAGATATGTGGATCTGATCATGAATCCAGAGGTCAGAGATACCTTTATCAAGCGCTCTCATATTATCAGCGCGATCAGAAGATATCTGGACGGGCAGGGATTCCTTGAAGTGGAGACACCGATGCTCGTAAGCAATGCAGGCGGTGCGGCAGCAAGACCATTTGAAACACACTTTAATGCATTGAGTGAAGATTTCAAGCTTCGTATTTCTCTGGAGCTGTACCTAAAACGCCTGATTGTAGGCGGACTTGAGAGGGTATACGAGATTGGACGTGTATTCCGTAATGAAGGTCTGGACACCAGACATAATCCGGAATTTACACTGATGGAGCTGTATCAGGCATATACAGATTACAATGGAATGATGGATTTGACCGAGAATCTGTACCGCCATGTGGCGCAGGAGGTTCTGGGAACAACTAAGATCGTATACAATGGCGTGGAGATGGATCTGGGCAAGCCGTTTGAGAGAATTACCATGGTAGATGCGGTTAAGAAGTATGCCGGCGTCGATTGGAATGAGGTAGAGACTCTGGAGCAGGCAAGAGCACTTGCAAAAGAGCATCATGTAGAGTTTGAAGAAAGACATGCCAAGGGCGAGATCTTAAGCCTCTTCTTCGAAGAATTTGCAGAAGAACACCTGATTCAGCCGACATTTGTAATGGATCATCCGATTGAGATTTCACCGCTGACTAAGAAGAAACCGGAGAATCCGGAGTACGTAGAGCGTTTTGAGTTCTTCATGAACGGCTGGGAGATGGCAAATGCATACTCTGAGCTGAACGATCCAATCGATCAGAGAGAACGTTTCCTGGCGCAGGAAGAGCAGCTGGCGCAGGGCAATGAGGAAGCGAACACCACGGATGAAGATTTCCTGAACGCACTGGAGATTGGTATGCCGCCGACAGGTGGAATCGGATTCGGAATCGACAGAATGTGTATGCTGCTGACAAATAGCGCGGCGATCAGGGACGTGCTGCTGTTCCCGACGATGAAGTCGTTGGATAAATAAAGCCAGTAAAATCAAGGGTTTCAGCGATTACAAGTTGTGATTTACTACAA
>JAUNGJ010000043.1 GCA_030524585.1 Eubacteriales bacterium
AGAGCACTTGACTTTTAATCAAGTTGTCCGGGGTTCGAATCCCCGCACGCTCATGGGAATGAGAGGGCGCGAGTTTAATAATACTCGCGCTTTTTTATGTTACAAATGGTAAGTAGAGGTTAATTGTAAAATGAAGTATATGAAACAGCTTTGTATTATTTTAGGTGTAACTTGTGTAGGAGAACTTTTTAAGTATTTTATACCGCTTCCAATTCCGGGCAGTATTTATGGCCTTTTACTGATGTTAATCTGCCTGATGACAGGTATTATTAAGGTTGACAGTGTGAGAGAAACGGGAGAATTTTTGATTGAAATTATGCCGCTTATGTTTATTCCGGCGGGAGTGGGACTTATGGCTTCTTGGGGACAGTTATCGGGAATTTTGATACCTGTTATGCTGATAACAGTGATATCTACATTTGTTGTCATGGTGGTAACGGGAAAAGTAACGGATTATTTGTTATCAAAGAAATCAGAGAAGAGAGGTGAACAGAATGAGTCAGATCATAGCTGAATCGGCAACAGCAGGGGTTGTTATTAGTCTTTTAGCATATGAAATAGGAATTGTATTAAAGAATAAATTTAAACTTGCAGTTTTTAATCCTTTATTAATTGCGATTATACTGACAATAGGAGTATTAACAATCTGTAGGGTGGACTATGAAGCATACAATACAAGTGCCAAATATCTGAGCTACCTGCTGACGCCTGCAACGGTATGTCTGGCAATTCCTCTATATCAGAAAATGGAACTGTTAAGAGAAAATGTATGGGCGATCATCGGTGGAATTCTTTCCGGAGTATTATCAAGTCTGTGCTGTGTTCTTGTGATGGCGTTTGTGTTTGGATTGTCTCACGAAGAATATGTTACGCTTCTTCCTAAGTCTATTACTACAGCGATTGGAATGGGTGTATCAGAGGAGCTTGGAGGATATGTTACTATATCGGTTGCTGTGATTATTATTACGGGAGTATTGGGAAATATGTCAGCAGATTTTATATGTCGGATATTTCGAATCAGAAGTGAGATTTCTAAAGGACTCGCAATTGGAACTGCATCCCATGCGATTGGAACTGCCAGAGCCATGGAAATGGGAGAAACAGAAGGAGCTATGAGTGGACTTGCAATCGTTGTCGCAGGGCTTTGTACGGTTGTTGGAGCTTCGGTATTTGCTTCATTTCTATAAATCTTATGGTTTGTATAATTCGAAAATATTCTGTCAACAATAAAGATAAAATATGAACTCCATATAGATAAGTATAAGGAGCAGGACAGGAAATTTTGGAGATATTTATGGAATTAAGCAGGGATAGTATTCGGGAAATCAAAAGATTAATTGTATTTACTGCTATACTGTTTTTATGTTTGTGGAAGCATGAAATAGTTTTTACTTTGATAGGCGGAGTGTTTCATGTAATCTTACCATTTGTATTGGGTGGCGCTATTGCTTTTGTACTGGGTGTTCCAATGAATTTTATCGAGAAACGGTTATTCCCGGAATATAAGAGAAATTCTTCGAGAATGATAAAAAAGATTGCCAGACCGGTAAGTTTAATTATCATTCTCTTTTTATTATTTGCAATTATCTCAGTAGTACTCTTTGTTCTAATCCCACAGCTTGGAAAAACTATTGCTAATTTGGGAGACAGTGTTCAGGAATTTCTTCCTAAAATGCAGATCTGGGCAGAGAAGATATTTCATAATAATCAAGAGATTATGGAAATGATTAATAGCATTGATTTTGATTGGAATAAGATCATGGATATGGGCATTCGATTTTTAAAGAATGGTGCTGCCAATATGCTTGGATCTACAATGACGGTAGTGAGGGGAATTATAAGCAGTATGGCAACTTTTTTTATTGCATTTGCGTTTGCGTGTTATATATTGCTTCAAAAGGAAAGATTAAAAATCCAGGGGAAAAAAATTTTATTTGCTTTTCTGCCCAGAGGAAGAGCTGAGGCAGCATTGGAAGTGATGTCTCTTACCTATCATACTTTTTCAGGATTTTTGACTGGACAGTGTTTGGAGGCAATTATATTGGGAAGTATGTTTGTGGTAGTTTTGACCGTTTTTCATTTTCCCTATGCATTACTTCTTGGAATTGTGATCGCATTTACCGCATTAGTACCGGTATTTGGAGCTTTTGTTGGATGTGCGATCGGAGTATTTTTGATATTTATTGTAGATCCGGTTAAGGCGATTTTATTTGTGGCAGTTTTCCTGGTATTACAGCAAATAGAGGGAAATTTTATCTATCCTCATGTGGTCGGAAATTCCGTAGGTCTGCCGTCAATATGGGTACTGGCGGCAGTCAGCATTGGTGGAAGTCTCATGGGTATTGTGGGAATGTTGATTTTCATACCTTTGGCATCAGTAATTTATGCATTATTTCGGGAAGTGGTATATCTGATGCTGAGAAAGAGAGAGGTTGGGCCGGAAGAATTTGAGTAGGCCGGTTCTATTAAAATGAGTCAGCCACATATATTTAAGGGAGCAAATAGACAGGGTAAATCATATGCTGAATTATCTGTGGGCAGGAATGATCATTATAGGAGTTATTTATGCTGCATTTACCGGCAGGCTTCCGGAGATTACCAATGCGGCGCTGGATTCTTCAAAAGAAGCAGTTACGCTTTGTATTACCATGATGGGGGTTATGTCTTTTTGGGTAGGAATGATGGAGATAGCGACAGAAGCAGGGATTATAAAGAGTATGTCGCGAAGGATGCGTCCGGTGATTCGGTTTTTATTTCCTCGACTTCCTAAAAATCATCCGGCAGTGGAATATATTACTACAAATATTATAGCTAATATACTGGGGCTTGGATGGGCCGCTACCCCGGCGGGTCTGAATGCCATGGAAGAGCTGGCAAAACTGGAGGAAGAGCGGCGGGAGGACGCGCAGGATATAAAGAGACGAAATAGAAATCGTATTTTTGCAATGCCCCGGAATGTGGCCAGCAATGAAATGTGTACATTCTTGATTATTAATATCTCATCCCTGCAGTTGATACCCGTCAATGTAATTGCATATCGGAGTCAGTATGGCAGTGTCAACCCCACGGCAATTGTGGGACCGGGAATTGTGGCGACGGCAGTGAGTACGGCGGCGGCCGTTATATTTTGCAGGATGATGGACCGAGGGCGTAAAGTGTAAGCTTTACGTCTTATTTTATTGAATATTAATATAAATTTATTGATTTTCGATAAAAATATATTGAAATTCGATTGGATAAATGATATATTTAAGAAAATGAAATATACAAAATCAGGGAAGAATAATAGAAAAGGAAGTATGTATATGGAACAGGAAAGAATTAACAAAATTACAAAGATAATAGTGGATATTATGTTTTACAGTGGGTTGGTGGTTTTTGTAACACTGCCCTGGACTTTAAAGTTAGCTGGAATATATTATTCAAAGAATTTTTCGGAACACTATCTTTCAATGCTGTTTATTTTTGCGGCCGCAGGTATTTTTGGAATCATTATTATTGCCCAGCTCCGCAGAATGATGAAGACGGTTATTTCCGGGGCATGCTTTGTTTATGATAATGTTCGAAGTCTTGAGATTATGGCTGCTTTAAGTCTATCTATTACTGTGCTCTTTATTATTAAGATGTTTGTTGTGCCAACTCCGGCCACAGTAATTATCATTCTGGTATTTTTTATCGCGGCTCTCTTTAGTCAGGTTCTGGCAAATGTATTTGCTGAAGCGATCAGATTCAAAGAAGAAAATGATTTGACAATATAGGGGAGGTGGCGTGATGGCGATTGTTGTTAATTTGGATGTGATAATGGCAAAGAAAAAGATGGGGGTTACGGAGCTTGCCCGGGAGATTGATATTACAATGGCAAATCTGTCTATTCTTAAAAACAATAAGGCAAAAGCAGTGCGCTTTACTACGCTGGATGCCCTCTGTAAGGCTTTAGAATGCCAGCCTGGAGATATTCTGGAGTATATTCCGGATGAAGAGTGAGAACAAAAAAGGAGGATGTGTATGGAATCTGTATTTGTAAAAAAGATGAGTGAGAATTATGGATACTTTGGCGGGCTGAGTATACTGTATGGAATTTTATTTGCTCTGTGTCTGTATAAGAATCCAAATGGAATTACCTATCCATTATTTGTGTTTATTACGATAGGAATATCTTATATGCTTTTAAAGAAAATCGGATTTACCATTAAAAAAGATACATGGATGTATGTAGCTGGGATGGTTCTTCTGGGAATTGGAACGGCAATGACAAGCTCATGGTTTTTGGGATTCTTTAATTCGGCAGGTATTTTTTTACTGTTTCTGACCGCGATGATGCATCAATTCCATGAAGATGGAAAATGGGATTTTCCAATATATGTGAAGGAGCTGTTTAAAATCTGTATAAGAACAGTGGGGCATATTTTTTATCCTTTTACTCATGCATTTCGGTATTTGGCAGGATCGAAAGAAGGAAAAAGGAAAAATATTGCGGCGGTTTGTTTTGGTATTTTAATAGCGGGAGCGTTATTACTTATTGTATTTCCGATGCTTCTGAGATCGGATATGATATTTGCCGGAATATTTGAGCGCGTGCTTTGGAATATTCATTTTAGTTCGGTTTTTAGTATCGGATTCATGGTACTGGTTGGATTTATCAGCAGCTATGCCTTTTTTAGTGCACTGTGCAGTAGTGGCAGAGATGAGATAATAGAAGAGAAAAGAAATGATTTTAATTCTTTAATAGGTATAACATTTACAAGTGTTTTAGCAATTATCTATCTGCTTTATGCGATGATCCAGGTGTTTTATCTGTTTTTAAGAATAGACAGTGGTCTTCCAAATGGTGTGACCTACGCAGAATATGCAAGGCAGGGCTTTTTTGAGCTCCTCTTTGTAGGAATAATAAACTTTGTTCTGGTACTGACATGCAAATATTTGTTTGATGCAAATAAGGTGCTTTATGGAATATTGACGGCCATTTCAGGCTGCACCTTTGTGATGCTGGTATCTGCATTCTACCGGATGATGCTGTATGTGCAGATATATCACTTTACGTTCCTGCGGATGCTGGTGCTGTGGTGTCTGATTGTGCTAGCGCTGATTATGTCAGGTGTTGTTCTTAGCATTTACCGGAAAAGCTTCCCTTTGTTCCGATATATTGTTTTCGTAGTAGGCTGTGGATATATTTTATTTTCCTTTGCAAAACCGGACAGATTGGTTGCGGAATATAATATTCGCCATATGGAAACGGTAAGTATGCAGGATCTTTATTATATGATTTATGAACTGTCAGATGACGCGGCCCCGGCGCTTGCGAAGCTGGATCCCAAAAAGATAGACTCTTCTTATGATACAGATGCGGATATTTATGAGAATTGGGATGTAGAAGGTGCGGCGGTGCTGAGAGAATATTATGGAGAGGTGGCAGATAAGTATGAGGACCTTTCGATACGACAGTGGAATTTATCAAAAGTGCAGGCAAGAAATGCAGCGATCAGGGCGGGAGATTTTTAGGGTTCCCGCCCTAATTTGCGCCATACGGTCAGTATCATAGTAGTGAAACAGGCTATGCCGCCGACAAAATTTGAAATGGGTTCTGCAAGAAAGACGCCGGTGGTGCCAAGGCCTCCGATGGCGGGAAGAAGAAGCATCAGCGGAATAACGATAATTACCTTCCGGAATAAGGAAAAGAATACCGCCTGTTTAGAGCGTCCAAGGGCAACAAAGGTGGATTGTCCCGCAAACTGCAGCGACATCATGAAGATGCCGAAGAAATAGATACGCATGGCAGGAATACCTTCTTCCAGCAATGCAGGTTCACTGTTAAAGATGTGGATAAAGAAATGTGGAAAGAAGAATAACAGTGCCCAGGAAATGGTAGAAAGAAGTATACTGGCAAATGTGGTGAATTTAATAGCAGACTTTACCCGTTCATATTCTTTTGCGCCGTAATTGAAGCTCATAACAGGCTGTGCGCCGTTGCTGAGACCGGATACAGGCATGGTTACGATTTCGCGCACAGAATTGAGAATAGTCATAATTCCAACATACAGATCGCCTCCGTAATGCTGTAGAGTTGCATTGCACATAATCTGAACAGATCCATTGGTAATTGACATGACAAAACCGGACATGCCGAGACCGGTAATTTCCTTCACAATTTCTCTGTCGAGATTCATATGTTTCTTTGATAATTTTATAATTGCTTTTTTTCCTGTTAAAAACTGCAGAACCCAGATTGCAGAGACAAGCTGTGATAGAATAGTAGCCAGTGCGGCGCCTCTGACTCCCAGGCCCAGAAGAAAGATAAAGATTGGATCCAGAACCAGATTCAGCAGGGCACCGATGGAGACAGTCAACATCCCAGTAACGCCAAAGCCCTGAGCATTGATAAAATAATTCATTCCCAGACTGATCATTACAAAAAAGGTTCCAAAAAGGTAAAGAGACAGATAGGCGTCTGCATAGGGATATGTAACATCACTCGCCCCAAACAGATACATCAGGGGCCGTTTGAAAGCATAACAGAAAATGGCCAGTATTAGTCCGGAAAGGAGCAGCAGGGAGAAGGAATTAGCCATAATCTTCTTTGCACGTTCCTGGTTACCCGAACCTCTTGCCATGGAAAACAAAGGAGCGCCTCCCATACCGAAGAGATTGGCAAAAGCAGTGATGATCGTGATGACCGGAAGTGCCAGACCAACTCCGGTAAGAGCCTCCGTGGAGGCATGAGGAATATGTCCGATATAGATGCGGTCAACGACATTATATAAGATATTGATTAACTGAGCCAGCGTCATTGGGATGGCAAGTCTCAGGATATTTCCGGAAACACTTCCAGCGCTGAAGTCATTTTTTTCTTTCATTTTCTGCCTCTCCAAAATATTAGATATAGGTATGTTCTATTAGTATATTCTTTTTTGTTACAGAATTCAACTTGGCGGAAAAAGTATAAAACAGCGTCATATAATGTAAGGATAATAGAATGAAAGAAAGGTATATATATGCAGTGGTTCTTATTTATATCAGATATGATAATTCCAATGGTGATTTTTGGAATTGTCTGCTATGGAGTTATCCGAAAGGTGGATGTGTATGACACATTTATTAAAGGGGCAAACAGTGGTTTCCATACGGTAATCAAGATTATGCCGACGATGATTGCACTAATGATTGCAGTAGGGATTCTGCGGGCATCTGGCTTTTTGGAAATGCTTTCAGAAGTAATTGGAAGGGTTTCGGTCTATATAGGATTTCCAGGAGAGCTGGTACCGCTTACGGTGGTAAAGATGTTTTCCTCTTCTGCGGCTTCCGGGCTGCTTCTGGATACATATAAGGAATATGGGACGGATTCTCAGATTGGATTGATTGCGTCTATCAGTATGGCGTGCACAGAGACGATTTTCTATACGATGAGTGTGTATTTCATGACAGCAAAAGTGAAAAAAAGCCGGTATACCCTGCCGGGAGCATTACTTGCAACTCTGGCAGGGCTGGCGGCAAGCGTTGTAATCGCCAGGTGGATACAGCCATAGTCTAAAGATGGAAAGAGATATTGAGGATGATATTTGGAAAATGCTTGCATGATATTTTATGGCAGAGTACAATCTTAAAAAGAGAAAGAAAGAAGGTACTCAATATGGAGAGAATGAAGAAACAGATTGAATTTCTGATGGAGATTGATAAGGTAAAGAATATTTTTCGCCAGACCTGGCTGGCTGACGGAAACCGCAAGGAAAATGACGCAGAGCACTCCTGGCATCTGGCGATTGCCGCGTTCCTTCTAAAAGAATATGCTGTAGAGGAAGTGGACCTTTTAAAGGTTATCATCATGGTTCTGATTCATGATTTGGTGGAGATTGATGCGGGGGATACTTATGCATATGATGATGAGGGCGCAAAGACGAAGCGGGCAAGAGAGGAGGCGGCGGCAGACCGCATTTTCGGATTGCTTCCGTCAGACCAGGGCGTATATTTTAGGGAGCTGTGGGAAGAATTTGAAGCCTATGAGAGCGCCGATGCCAAGTATGCACATCTTCTGGATAATTTCCAGCCGCTGCTTTTGAATCATGAGAGCGGCGGTAAGAGCTGGGTAGAGCATGATGTGAAGAAATCCCAGATTTATAAACGGAATGCAAAGGTTGAAGAGACGTCTCCGGAAGTGTGGGAGTGGATGAAGCAGGTTGTGGACAGGCATATTGAGATGGGGCAGATCAGAGATGAGTAGATAAGAGAGAATAAGTGGAGAGAAAATTATGGCAGATATACGGAAAAAAATTGTATTTCATGGAAGAGTACAGGGGGTAGGATTTCGCTATACCGCCAGGCTGGCAGCAGATTCCCTTGGACTAACCGGATGGGTGAAAAACGAATGGGACGGAACGGTATCTATGGAGGTACAGGGACGTGAAATGCTGGTCAACAAATTGCTGGTGCGCCTGAATACGGATCGGTTTATCCGGGTGGAATGGGTGGACAGTGAGGATATTCCAGTAAAAGAAGATGAGAGAAAATTTGTGGTAAAATACTGAGAAAAAGAATGCCATCGCGGGTAAGCGGTGGCATTCATGTATGCCCTGCCAAAACAAGACGATTTTTGTAAACAGTACCAACAAAAGGCAATCTTGTTGACAATAATATGGTGAAATGTTATAAAAAAGACAATAATAGATTGGAGGAATAGCAGATGGATCAGTTTCGTGTATTGGAAGTAAAAAGAAGTATTTTTGAGGATAATGACCGGGATGCAGAACGGTTAAGAGAGCAGTTGAAGGGTGAGAAGACATTTTTAATCAATTTGATGTCTTCACCGGGGGCAGGCAAAACTACGACACTTACGAAGACGATTGCTGCCCTGAAGGATGAGATGAAAATTGGAATTATGGAGGCTGACATTGATTCCGATGTAGACGCCCATACCATTTCCGAGGCGGGAGTGAAAGTAATTCAGCTTCATACCGGCGGGATGTGTCATCTGGATGCAGATATGACCAGACAGGGTATTCGGGAGCTTGGAACAAAGGAGCTCGACCTGGTGGTTTTGGAAAATGTGGGAAATCTTGTCTGTCCGGCGGAATTTGATACTGGGGCTGCGAAGAATGTGATGATTCTTTCTGTGCCGGAGGGACATGACAAGCCGCTGAAGTACCCCCTTATTTTCCAGGTATGTGATGTGCTGATCATTAATAAGATCGATGTGCTCCCATATTTTGATTTTGATCTTGATAAGGTAAAGGAATATGCATTGATGCGGAATCCAAACCTGAAGATATTCCCGATTTCTGCCAAGACCGGAGAAGGTATGGAGGAATGGGAGAACTGGCTGCGTGAGGAAGTGAAGCAGCATAATGCATAGCTAAAGAAAAAGGATTCACAGGAGATGAAGGAGGGTATGATATGGCAGAGTTGAGACCGAAGATCGTGAAGCTGTGTAAGGTGGTTGGCGGTCTGACCGGAGTAATCAATAAAATTGATGAGAATGCTCCGGAGTACTATTCGCTGGCGTCTATTCTGACGGATGACGAGGCAGATGTGGCAATAGCCGCCGGATTGCGCAAGGAGCGGACGGTGGAGTATCTGGCCAAAAAGGTAGGCCGGCCGGAAGAGGAAGTACATGCGCTGGCGGAGCATCTGGCATGGATCGGTGTATTTCGTGTGACAACAGATCCGACGGACGGCAAGGACCGTTACTATATGCAGATCTTTGCACCGGGTATTATGGAGATGCTGGTCAATAATAAGGAGCTTTTGGAGAGCCATCCGGAGGTTGCAAGAGCTTTTGAGGAATATACCCGTATCCGAATGGCGTCGCTGGCGCCGATGATGCCGAATGGTTATGGACTTATGAGAGTTGTTCCGGTGGAGAGTGCGATCAAGGGATTACCGGGTGTACATAAGTATGACAGATTAAGCTATTATATCAATAAATATGATAAATTCTCAGTATCACCCTGCTCCTGCCGGGCATCCAGACGTACTATCGGCGAGGGATGCGGTCATCTGGAAGAGGATATGTGTATCCAGATGGGAAAGGGAGCGGAACATTATATCCGTACCGGACGTGCCCGTGAGATCAGCAGAAGAGAGGTATATGAGATTATCAAACGTGCAGAGGATAACGGTCTGATGCATGATATGCCGAATATCGAAGAGGCCGGAGAGAGTGCGGCAATCTGTAACTGCTGTGCCTGTTCCTGTTTTGGCCTGAGAGTCGGAATGATGTACGGAGCCCGTGATGTGATCCGATCCAACTATGTGGCTAAGATCGATGAGACCAAATGTGTGGCCTGCGGCCAGTGTGTAGAGAACTGTCCGGCCAATGCATTGAAGATGGGACAGAAGCTGTGTACCAGTAAGCCTCTTCCGCAGGAAGACTATAAGAAGATGCGTGACAGTCTGTGGAAGAAGGAAGATTGGAATGTAGATTACCGCGAAAACAGGGAGGATGTTGTGCCGACGGGTACCGCACCCTGTAAGACAGCCTGTCCGGCGCACATCGCCGTTCAGGGATACCTGCGTCTGGCAGCGGAAGGTAGATATACAGATGCATTAGCGTTAATTAAGAAAGAAAATCCTTTCCCGGCGGTTTGTGGACGTATCTGTAATCACCGCTGTGAGGATGAGTGTACCCGCGGAAATGTGGACGAGGCAGTCGCAATCGACGAGGTAAAGCGTTTTATCGCGGACTTTGATTTAAATGCAGAGACGCGCTATATTCCACCGATGGTAAATCAGATTGGAAGACCATATCCACAGAAGATTGCTATTATCGGAGCCGGTCCGGCAGGTATGAGCTGCGCCTTCTATTTGGCACAGAAAGGCTACTCACCTGTAGTATTTGATAAGGAGAGCCGTCCCGGTGGTATGCTGATGAACGGTATTCCTTCATTCCGTCTGGAGAAGGATGTTGTGGAGGCTGAGATCGATATCCTGAAGGAAATGGGTGTTCAGTTCCGATGTGGCGTAGAGGTCGGCAAAGATATTACCATTCCGGAGCTTCGCGAACAGGGCTATCAGGGCTTTTATGTGGCAATTGGAGCGCAGGGCGGACGCAGGGTGGACGTACCGGGCGAAGATGCGGACGGAGTAGTATCCGGCATTGACTTTGTACGGGATGTGAATCTTGGCAGGGATGTAAAGCTCAGTGGAAAGACGGTTGTTGTAGGCGGTGGAAATGTGGCTGTCGATGTGGCGAGGACGGCATCCCGTGTAGGCGCCGAGAGCGTGGCCATGTTCTGTCTGGAAAGCAGGGACATTATGCCGGCAGCAGACGATGAGGTAAAAGAAGCCGAAGAAGAAGGTATTGTAATCAACAACTCCTGGGGACCGAAGGAAATCCTGGTGGAAGATGGTAAGGTGAAGGGTGTTGTATTTAAGAAATGTATAAAGGTGTTTGATGCAGACCACCGCTTTAATCCACAGTATGATGAGGATGATCTGATGACGGTAGAATGTGAGCATGTGCTGCTGTCCGTAGGACAGTCTGTCCAGTGGGGAGAACTGCTTGCAGGAACGAAGGTTGAGTTTAACCGTAATGGAACCGCAAAGGCAGATGCACTGACCTATCAGACTGCTGAACCTGATATTTTCGTGGGCGGAGATGTATATACAGGTCCCAAATTTGCCATTGATGCGATTGCAGCAGGAAAAGAGGCGGCGATTTCCCTGCACCGCTATGTACAGCCGGGTCAGACTCTGACACTGGGACGTGACAGAAGAAATTACCGTGCTCTGGATAAGAGTATTGCAATGGTACCGATTGAGACCTTCGACAGTGATAAACGCCAGATTCCAGGATATAATGCAGCGAAGGCAAAGACCTTCGGCGACACCCGCGTGACCTTTACCGAGGAGCAGGTAAAGAAAGAAACCGCAAGGTGCTTGGGATGCGGTGCTACTAAGGTAGATGCATACATGTGTGTTGGCTGTGGGCTATGTACCACCAAGTGTGAGTTTGATGCAATTAAGCTGGAGAAGCGCACTGATATGAAGCAGGTGCAGGCAGGAAGCTTTGAGACGATGCCGATCAGGGTGGCAGAGCATGTAGTAAAGAAGGCCGGTAAGATCGTGAAGAAGGCAGTGAATAAGTAACAGGTAACTGTAAGTTAATCAGCCCGTCATATGCGGGCTGATGCGTTTAACAGGAGGAATATTCATGCATGAGCTGGGGCTTGCAGACGCCATGATAAAAATGATGGATAAGATCCTGGATGAGGAAGAGATGACCGGTGCAAATAAGGTGGTACTGGAGATTGGCGAGCTGAGCGGCGTAGTCCCTAAATTTATGGAGGACTGCTGGCAGGCTGTCATTTCCGGAACCAGATATCAGGACACATATCTGCAGCTGGAGATTGTTCCCGGGATTGCCAGATGTCTGGATTGTGGGGAGGATTTTCGGGCAGTGGAGACAGATTTTAAATGTCCGGTCTGTAAAGGTCAGAAGCTGATGCCTCTGTCCGGAAAGGATATGACCATCAAAGAGATAGAAGCATATTGAATGACAGGATAAAATCCGCAGCTGGGAAGGTATCCCAATGCGGATTTTAATATTGTGAAAACAGGCGTAGGATACTATAATGGATACGTAAAAATTAATATTTCTTAGGTATATGAAAAATGGGGTTAAATCAGGGATAAGGTATGAATATGAATAAAAAACAATACGAAGAATTTTACTGCATAATTAAAGATATTGCGGAGCATCCGGTAGTGCTGCAGATGAAGCAGTATCCCCACCATGGGAATACATCCTGTTACAAACACTGTCTCAGAGTGGCGTATCTTAATTACACTCTATGCAGGAAATTTCATCTGGACGCCACATCAGCGGCAAGGGCAGGCATGCTTCATGATCTGTTTCTGTATGATTGGCATACGCATGCAAAGGAGACGGGAGAGCGGTGGCACGGAATGAAGCATCCGGAAAAAGCATATCGCAATGCGAAGAGATATTTTAGGCTGAATCGAACAGAAGGGGATATTATCCGCAGTCATATGTGGCCGGTAACAATTCAGAAAATACCGTGTACAAAAGAGGGCTGGGTTACGGTTTTTACGGATAAATACAGCGGTTTGCTGGAGACTGGCAAGAGAAAGCAAAGATAGCAAATCAGGATCAAAAAGCCGGCGTTATTAAGCAATATAGATTGGGAGGTATCTAATTATGAAAAAAATCGTTTCGGTGATTTTAATTATTGTGCTGTGTCTGGGGATGAGCGCCTGCAGTTCAAAGGAAACAGAAAAAGAGTCAGAGACAGAGGCGGCAAAAGGGCTGTCTGCCGTTTCTTCATTTCCGGAATCCGTGCCTGCATTTTCCACGGTGGATCTTGAGGGAAATACGGTCACAAATGATATTTTTTCCCAGGCCGAGCTTACGGTGATCAATTTCTGGGCAACCTTCTGTAATCCATGCATCAATGAAATGCCGGAATTGGAAGATTGGGCGAAGGATATGCCGGAGGGAGTTCAGATTATCGGTATTATTGTGGATGTCAGTTCGCAGGATTCCGATGAATATGCAGCAGCACTGCAGATTGTTGAGAAAACGGGGGTAACCTATCAGAACCTGTTGCCGACGGAAGAATTTGATGATATTATCGGTGAGCTCGTGGGAGTTCCGACAACATTTTTTGTAGACAGAGATGGAGCGATTGTCGGTGAACCGATAATTGGAGCCAATGTAGAGGGGTATAAGCAGTATGTTGAGGATTATTTCGATGAACAGAAATAAGAAGAGAATCCTTCAGCTCATGATGGGATTGGCTGCAGTTGGAATGATAGGGTATGGCGTATACAGAGGGGAAGTTTCTATTGTTTTAAATAAAGCCATCAATATATGTCTGGAATGTATTGGATTGGGGTAGCTCTATGAAGATTAGTCAGGAAATAAAAAGAAAGATCATTCAAATAGCGGCTTTTGGATATTCTAATACATATCTTGGCAATTTTGTCGGGGGAAAGCTTTATAAAGGAACGTGGAAACAGTTCTGCAACCCGGGGATGAACTGCTATTCCTGTCCGGCCGCAAGGCTGTCCTGCCCGATCGGAGCCATGCAGGCGGTGGGCGGCTCCATCCATTTTAATGTGAGCTTTTATGTGATTGGATTTGTACTGGCGCTTGGAATCCTGTTTGGCCGGGCAATTTGTGGATTCATTTGTCCTTTTGGTCTGATTCAGGAAGTAATCTATAAGATTCCGTTTCCAAAGAGAAAATTATGGAAGGGGTTCATATATGTGAAATATGTGCTTTTGGCAGTATTTGTATTCTTCCTTCCGGCTGTAAGTACGAATATTGTCGGAGCGGGAGCCCCTGCTTTTTGTGAATATATTTGTCCGGTAGGTACATTGGAGGGAGGAATACCACTTCTTGCTGCCCATTCGGAGCTGAGAAATGCTCTTGGCGCTCTGTTTTCCATAAAGATGTGTATCCTGATTATCACACTAATTGGCTGTCTGGTCGTATGTCGATTTTTTTGCAGAGTGATGTGTCCGCTGGGTGCGATTTATGGCGTTTTGAATAAAATCAGTGTTTACCATATGGAGATCAATAGGGATCACTGTGTTTCCTGTGGGAAATGTCAGGCGGAGTGTCCGATGGATGTTGATCCGGTGAGAAATCCGAATTCGGCAGAATGTATCCGGTGCGGGAGATGTGTATCCTGCTGTCCGAAAAAGGCCCTGGCTTTCAAATTTCATTGAGGCGGCAGAGTGAATACGAATAGGAGAAGAAAATATCATGAGGTTTGATTTGAATGGATTTTTAAGTGAGTTGGATAAGGTATATGCTGAAAGTACGGAAAGGCTGGAACCATTTTTGCAGTCCGGACTTGCTGAGGCAAGGAGCTGTCAGGACGCCGGGAGCATGCTGGTAATTCTGAATGAGCTGATGGGATATTATCGGGTAATGAGCCGGTATGAGGATTGTAAAAAAACGATCGAACGGACCATAAGAATCGCGGATGAGATGGGACTTCAGGGAACCGTCAACTATGCCGTTATGCTGCTGAACGTAGGGACTGCCTGGCGGGTGATGGAAAGCAATGAAGAGGCGGAGGATTGTTATGACCGGGCCTTTCAGATTATGGATAGGGAGCTTAAGGAGCCTGACTATCGAAAGGCGGCGCTGTATAATAACCGGAGCATTCTGTATGCGAATACAGGGCGTCTAAAGGAGGCAAAAAAGGATCTTGAATGTGCCATGGAATTGATTCGGGTATTGGACGAATCAGAAATTGAGGTGGCGATTACGCATGTAAATGTGGGAAATATCTGTTTTGGACTACAGGAACTGGAAGAGGGCATGGCCCATATGAAAGAGGCGGTCGGGATCTTTGAACAGAAGAAAGGGAAGAAAGATCCGCATTACGCTTCGGCGCTGTCAGGATTGGGAGAGGCGTATTTTCGGACCAACAGATTGGCAGAGGCTGAGACCTGCTATGAGACCGCACTTGAGGAAATTCTGTCTAATTATGGAGAAAATGACTACTACCGGGTAACATTAAGGAATCTGGAACTGGTCAGAAGCACCATAAAACGAGTGGACGCTGTCCGGAGACAGAAGATGAAAGGGATAGAAATTTCCAAGGCTTATTATGAAAAGTTTGGAAAGCCGATGCTGGAAGCAAAATATGGTGAGTATGCAGAAAGAATTGCAGCCGGGCTGGTTGGAGAGGGATCGGAATGTATGGGATATGATGATGAATATTCCGTGGATCATGATTACGGACCGGGATTCTGCTTATGGCTTACCGCCGAAGATTATGAAGAGATTGGCGAGAAGCTGCAGAAAGATTATGACAGGCTTCCGGGAGAGTTTATGGGATTTCCGGCCAGAAACACGACAAAGCATGGAGACTTCCGGGTGGGAGTATTATCTATAGACGAATTTTTCCGGCGCTATACCGGATATTCCAAAGCGCCGGATACAGAAACTGCAGACGGTCTTGCAGCATGGAGATCCATCGAAGGATCTGCTCTGCGTACGGTGACCAATGGACAGATCTTTGAAGATCCGCTCAGAGAATTTACGAATCGACGGGAGAAATTTCTTCAGTATCCTGAAGAGCTGCGCATACAGAAGCTTGCGCTGGAATTAGGAAAAATGGCTCAGGCCGGACAGTATAATTATGGACGAATGAGAAAAAGAGGAGATTTGGGCGCAGCATATTTATGTAAATATCAGTTTATCTGTGCAGCCCTGGAAGCGGCATACCTGCTGAACAGGATTTATCCGCCTTTTTATAAATGGAAGATGAAGGGAACGGAAGAATTTCAGAGTATGACGGATTTGAAGGATGGGCTGATTGAACTGATGGAGCTGAGGCCGGATATGGAGGCAGCGGGAGCTGACCAATCCGAAGCTATGATAGAAGCCATCTGTCAGGAGTTTGTCCAAGAGCTGAACCGGCAGGAACTGACTAAGAGCAAGGAAGTATTTCTGGAGATTCAGAAGGAAGAATTGATGAGGGGGTGCAGATGAGATGGGCAGTGATAAAAAAGAAGAAGTGATAGAACAGATTGTGAACCTGGAATGGCAGCAGTTTCAGCAGGTTCAGAATGAAGGCGGAAGAGCAGACTGTCAGGATGATCCGGAGACCTTTGGAATTATGAGAAAAAGCCAGTTTCTTGCATGGACGATGGCAGCGCTTGAAAGTTATCTGGAGGACATTAGAGAAGCGGAGGCAAATCACTGGAATCTTCTGACAGAGAAATATGCCCGGATGATGGAGAGTACTGCTCCGAAACAGTATGCGGAGCTTGCAAAGTGGATGCCGGTACGGAGCGGGGAACGGATTCAAATACAGGAAGAGATGATCCGGATGAAGCTTCGCTGGGAAGAGGAATTTGCTGAAGAATATCCGAATCTTGCAGGAAGGGGAAGGCTTTTGTATACTTCTCAGGATACGCCGTGGGATACTTCTCTTGAGACCTATGCAAGGGGAGAGCTTGGAACCTATTCAGACCGGACGATACGGTTATTGAAGGAGATGTATGACCGAATGGAAGAGAAAGGAGAGAATCTGACCTACAGGATTATGGACTATATGGTCAGATTTTATGGATACCAATCATTGAAGCAGGCGGAAGAGCGGCATGGAAAATAATGGAATTGAAACATATGCATCTATACAAATGTAAATCTGTTGGGAAAATGAAAAATTTTGTTGCAATAATAATAGGAAATTGATATAATGAAAACAACATTTTTGGATAATTTGTATCTTTTTTTGAAAAAGGATTGACTATTGTTATGAAAATATTACAATTTTTAGACAGACAGACAGACAGACAGACGCTATAATAGCGTTCTTTTGGGGAGCTATGAGTTAGAGGCAGCTGCTATAAGCAATAAAAAAAGGAATTTCAAAAATACGTGCGCGTATTTTTGGAGTTCCTTTTTTGTTTGTAAAAAGTGCCTTTGATATACAGAATTGGAATCTGTGTGCAAAAGTATGGCAAGGGAGGGATTTATTATGAGCACAAATATTACAATTCAGCATGCAAAAAAGCAGTATGGTAATAATACGGTTATTCCTGATCTGAATGTCAGTATCAGGAAGGGAGAGCTATTTACGTTATTAGGACCATCCGGCTGCGGAAAGACTACGCTGCTTCGAATGATTGCCGGCTTTAACAGTATTGAGGGAGGAGATTTTTATTTTGGAGATACTCGGATTAATGATATGAATCCGGGCAAGAGAAATATTGGTATGGTATTTCAGAATTATGCGATTTTCCCCAATATGACGGTGCGTAAAAATGTAGAATTTGGTTTGAAAAACCGAAAGGTACCAAAGGACGAGATAGCCAAAAAAACAGAAAAGTTTTTAAAGCTGGTACAAATTGATGAATACGCTGACCGGATGCCGGACCGTCTGTCAGGAGGGCAGCAGCAGAGAGTTGCGCTGGCCCGTGCGCTGATTATAGAACCCGATGTTCTGCTGATGGATGAACCTCTGTCAAATCTGGATGCAAAGCTTAGAGTTGAGATGCGTACAATTATTAAGAATATTCAGCACGATGTAGGGATTACAACGGTATATGTAACGCATGACCAGGAAGAGGCAATGGCGATTTCCGATCGAATTGCGGTTATGCATGGCGGTGTGATCCAGCATATTGGAACGCCAAAGAACATTTACCAGAGACCATCTAATTTGTTTGTGGCAAGCTTTATTGGACGAAGTAATCTGCTGGATGGCAGACTTCTGGTAAAGGATGAAAAAACATATTTGTGTGTGGATGGCTACCAAACGGAAATCAGGACAGTGGCTGCGAAGCATAAAAAGAGTCAGAATGTAAAGCTCTCCATACGTCCGGAAGAGCTTCTCATTTCCGATGATGAGACAGCAGCAGGGCTGAAGGGAATCGTTACAGATGCAGTATTTTTAGGACTTAATACACACTATTTCGTTAAGCTCGATAATGGCTGTGATGTGGAAATTATACAGGAATCGGAGCTTACGGTTACAAGAGAGATTGGAAGCCGTGTGAATCTGATCATTAATACAGGCAAGGTGAATGTGTTTAATGAAGATGGTTCCGTAAACCTGCTTACAGGAGTGCAGAATGATCTGGAAGGCCATGAATGATGTTAGGGGGTGCTGCAGATGAAAAAAGGTAAAAGGCTGGACGCCTGGTTTATTGTGAAATTAGCCGTACTTGCATTATTTTTATTAATTCTGGTATATCCACTGTTCGGTATGCTGAAACAATCGGTCATTGCATCAGATGGCAATGGGTTTACACTGGAATATTTTGAAAAATTTTTTAGCAACTCCTATTATATATCAGCGGTTTTAAACAGTTTTAAGGTTACGCTTGCGGTGACTGCATTTTCGGTACTTATTGCACTGCCTCTCTCGTATTTTTACTCTTTTTACCGCATAAAGGGGGCAAGGATTATCTTTGTAGCGAGTCTGATGGCATGTATGTCAGCACCTTTTATCGGTGCTTATGCGTGGATCATGCTTCTGGGAAGATCAGGTGTGATTACGCAGTTTATGAAGACAGCATTCGGCATCGCGATACCGAACATTTATGGATTCAAGGGGATACTGCTGGTTCAGAGCCTTAAGTTCTTTCCTCTTATATTCATCTATATGAACGGAGCCTTCCGTAATATTGATAATACATTGATGGAGGCAAGTGAAAATCTTGGGTGCAGCGGAGTAAAAAGGTTCTTTACAATTGTCATGAGCCTTTCTATGCCAACATTACTTGCCGGTATATTACTGGTATTTATGAGAGCATTTGCCGATTTTGGAACGCCGATGATGATTGGAGAAGGCTATCGGACATTTCCGGTTGAAATTTATACACAGTATGTAGGGGAGGTAGGACAGAACCATAATTTTGCAGCGGCTATATCGACGATTGCGATTCTCATAACAGCGGCGATTTTTCTGCTGCAGAAATGGGCAACAAATCGTTTTAAGTTTACAATCAATGCTTTGCATCCGGTTCAAAAAAAGGACGCAAAGGGAATCAAAGGTGCTCTGATGTATCTGTACAGCTATGCGCTGATTGCAGTTGCAATTCTTCCCAATGTATATGTTTGCTATCTGGCATTCAGAAATTCATCGGGACCAATGTTTAAAGAAGGATATTCACTGGATAATTTCCGTACGGCTCTTGACAAGCTTCTGTTACGTGCAGTAAAAAATACGCTGCTGCAGGGCGTCCTGGCATTGGGAATCATTATTCTGCTGTCGATTCTTATCGCCTATCTGGTTGTAAGACGAAGCAGCGCGCTGAGCAATACAATCGATACACTGTCCATGCTTCCGTATATTATGCCGGGAACGGTAATAGGTATCGCGCTGATTGTTGCATTTGGGGCAAAGCCGTGGGTACTTACTGGGACAACGACAATTATGGTATTAAATCTGGTTATCCGGCGAATGCCTTATACGATACGGTCGGCAACGGCAAGATTAATGCAGATACCAATGAGTATGGAAGAAGCTTCCATTAGTCTGGGAGCATCTAAAGTAAAAACATTCTTCCGGATTACCGTACCAATGATGGCAAGTGGCATTTTGTCAGGCGCCGTACTGAGCTGGGTGGCGATCGTTACAGAGTTATCTGGTGCAATTATACTTTATAATAACAAGACTTTGAATCTGACGATGGCTACATATACGTCTATCAACAGAGGAAAATACGGACCGGCATGCGCATATGCGTTTGTGCTGACAGCGATTACGGTCATTTCAATGATTGTGTATCTAAAACTTACTAAATCGGAGGATGATATACAGCTTTAAAGGGAATTTGACATACGGAGGGTATGTTAAATAATAAAAAGAAAAGGAGAAAAGAATTATGAAAAAGAGGAAACTGATGGCGTGGTTATTGACGGGTATGATGGTTGTTTCACTTGCTGCATGTGGGTCGTCTTCTGATGATGCGGGAACAGAGAGCGATTCAGGAAGTGATGAAACCAGTCTGAGCGGAGATCTGGTAATTTATACTGCGGCTCCGGAGGCTGATAATAATTCCATTCTTGATGGCTTCGGAGAACTGTATCCGGACATTAACATTGAAATGATCGAAGGCAATCAGGGCGAAGGTATTGCAAGAATTCAGGCTGAGGCGGACAATCCTACAATTGATGTATTCTATACGGGTATCAATGAAAGTGATGGAGATGTGTATGCAGATTTGTTTGAAGAATATGTATCTCCGAACAATTCTGATCTTGCGGAAGCTTATCAATCGAACGGTTTCTATAACTATAATATGATTTCAACCTGCTGTATCTGTGTCAACACAGAGCTGGCAGAAGAGCTTGGCGTTGAAATTAAGGGATATGAGGATCTGACCGATCCGGCTCTGGCAGGTAAATTCATTATGGCTGATCCAACCGAGTCATCTTCCGCATGGAATAACGTATGCAATATTTTCGCAGATTATGGCTATGACAGCGACGAGGCATGGGATCTTATGGAACGTCTGCTTGCAAACGACATGGTAATCACCGATTCTTCTTCTGCCTGCTTCAACAATGTACAGGCTGGTGAGTACGTTGCAGGTATTACCTATGAAGGAGGCCCGATTGACCTGCTTTCCAGCGGAGCTGAAAACATTGAAATCGTTTATCCAGAGGAAGGCACTGGCGGATTTGCATTTGCAAGTGCAATCGTGAAGGACGCCCCGAATATGGAAAATGCAAAGGCTCTGGTAGATTGGCTTACAAGTCTTGACGGACAGCAGTCACAGCTTGATAACGGAGCATCTCAGCGCCGTATCGCAGATGGATTGGACTTTTCTGACAGTGTAGTTCCGGAGCTGGACGTTGATCTGGTGACAAGAGATGTTGACTGGCTGGTTGAAAATAAGGAAGCTATGATTGAGAAATGGACCGCACTTTATACACAGTATTATAACTAAAAAATCTAAAAGAAAATTGGCTTCATTTATCTTTTATTTATAGTATCCGAGAAAATGCCGCTTTATGATTAAGGTGGCATTTTCTCTGTGTAACAGATGTCATTACAGATACTTTTTGCAAGCTTGACAAGAGTAAAAATATGTAGTAATCTAATTTATAGTTTAATAGTGTAAACCGATGAAGCGGAGATCAAAGCAATAATGCGCGCACAGAGAGTCCGGGAAGGTGGGAGCCGGATCGAGATGCAGGTTGCCAAATGGACCGCGGAGGGCGCAGTCAAAGGCTTAGGCTGAGTATTCTGCGACGTGAGGCACGCGTCAGCTGCCAGGAGTATGAAGGTATTCCGCAAAGTGCACGGGTCAGACCGTGAAGCAAGGTGGCACCACGGGTGAATGTACGCTCGTCCTTGACAGAGAAATGATTCTGTCGGGACGGGCGCTTTTTACGATATAGAGAAATCTATATTACGCAGGCAATTATAATATATCAGACAGATGGAGGTAGAGAAAATGATTAAAGAAGCAATTTTGAAGCTGGCAAAAAAAGAGGATTTAACTTACAGTGAGGCAGAGCAGGTTATGAATGAGATCATGAGTGGTGAGGCGAGTTCGGTGCAGATGTCTTCTTATCTGACGGCGTTATCCATGAAAGGAGAAACCATCGATGAAATTACTGCTTCGGCTGCAGGAATGCGTGCCCACTGCGTTAAGCTCCTGCATGAGATGGATGTACTGGAGATTGTAGGAACAGGAGGAGACGGCGCCAATTCCTTTAATATTTCCACAACAGCGTCTCTTGTAATTGCCGCCGCAGGCGTACCTGTGGCAAAGCATGGAAACCGGGCTGCATCCTCTAAGTCAGGTGCGGCGGATGTGCTGGAAGCTCTGGGGGTGAAGATTACGGTTTCGCCTGAGAGAAGTGAAGAGCTTCTGAAAAACATCAATATCTGCTTCCTGTTTGCCCAGAATTATCACATTGCGATGAAATATGTAGCGCCGATCCGGAAAGAGCTTGGAATCCGCACAGTATTTAACATCTTAGGACCGCTCAGTAATCCGGCGGGGGCAAATATGGAGCTGATGGGCGTATTTGATGGAGCGCTGGTTGAGCCGCTTGCGCAGGTTATGGCAAACCTGGGGGTTGTAAAAGGAATGGTAGTCTACGGACAGGATAAGCTGGATGAAATTTCCATGAGCGCGCCGACTTCCGTATGCGAGATTAATAACGGAACCTTTACATCCTATGAACTGACACCGGAACAGTTTGGATATACCCGGTGTGAGAAAGCGGATCTGGTAGGTGGAACCCCGGAAGAGAATGCAGCGATTACAAGAGCCATCTTAAGCGGAGAGGATAGGAGTGCGAAACGGCAGGCAGTATGTCTGAACGCAGGAGCGGCCCTTTATATCACCGGAAAAGCCGATACGATAGAAAAGGGTGTAAGACTGGCAGAAGAGCTGATTGACAGTGGCGCGGCGTATGAAAAGCTGCAGCAGTTCATTGAGGAAAGCAATCGGTAGACGCAGAGTAAAAAGGAGCAGAGGTATGAATATTTTACAGGAAATTGCCGGAAAAACGAGAGAGAGGATCGGACAGGAGAAGCAGCAGGTAACTCTGCAGGACCTGAAGGATAAGATCCGGCAGCGAAAAGAGCAGGAAAAGCTTTCGGGCAGGAAGTGTTCTTTTCTGGATGCACTGTGCCGGGAGGGGATGTCCTACATCTGTGAGGTGAAAAAGGCTTCCCCATCCAAAGGGCTGATCGCTCCTGATTTTTTGTATCTGGATATTGCAAAGGAATATGAGAAGGCGGGAGCTGCGGCCATATCCTGCCTGACGGAACCCTTTTATTTTCAGGGGGCGGACCGGTATCTCCGGGAAATTTCGGAGGCGGTACAGATTCCGGTGCTGCGAAAGGACTTTACTGTGGATGAGTATATGATTTATCAGGCCCGTGCATTTGGCGCTTCGGCAGTGCTTTTAATCTGTTCGATTCTGGATGACGGCGAGCTGACAGCATACCGTCAGCTGGCGGAAGAGCTGGGGATGGATGCTCTGGTGGAAGCTCACGACGAGGCGGAAGTGGAACGGGCGCTGCGTGCCGGAGCGAGGATTGTGGGAGTCAACAACCGGGATCTTCGGACATTCCAGGTGGATATGGCAAACAGTATCCGTCTCAGAAATCTGGCGCCGCGGGACGTGGTGTTCGTATCCGAGAGCGGAATCAGGACGCCGGAAGATATACGGAGACTATACGGCAGTCAGGTGGATGCGGTACTGATTGGGGAAACTCTGATGCGCAGTGCAGATAAGAAGGCTGCACTGGAAGAACTGAATGGAGGGCCGGTTAAGTGAGTAAAATTAAGATATGTGGCCTGAAGCGGCAGGAGGATATTTGGGCGGTAAATGCGGCAAAGCCGGATTTCTGCGGATTTGTGATCGAGGTGCCCAAAAGCTCTCGGTGTGTAAGCTGCACGCAGGTACGGGAACTGACCGCAGTGCTGCATCCGGACATCCTTCCGGTGGGTGTATTTGTCAATGCTCCGGTTAAGATGGTCTCCCGGCTTTTAAATGAAGGAACTCTCGGGATGGCCCAGCTGCATGGACAGGAGGATGAAGCTTATATCCGTAGCCTTCGCGGGGTGACAGATAAGCCGTTAATTCAGGCATTTTCCATTAGAAGCCCAGAAGATATCAGACGGGCATGTGCAAGCACGGCAGATTATATTTTGCTGGATCAGGGAAGCGGCGGAACCGGTAAGACCTTTGACTGGTCTCTGGCAGATGGAATAGAAAGACCGTTTTTTCTGGCAGGCGGACTGGGTGTGGATAACTTGGAGCAGGCGGTTAGAGAATTGAAGCCCTGGGCGGTGGACTTAAGCAGCCGGCTGGAAGTGGAAGGAAAAAAGGATGCGGACAGGATCCGCGAAGCGGTGGAGATTGTCCGGCGGATCGGGTAATAAATTTAGAGTATAAACACGAGGAGAATAGACATGTCAAGAGGAAGATTTGGTATTCATGGAGGGCAGTATATTCCGGAAACATTGATGAATGCGGTCCTGGAGCTGGAAGAAGCCTATGAATATTACAAAAATGACCCGGAATTTAACCGGGAGCTCACAGAGCTTTTTAATGATTATGCAGGACGTCCGTCACGATTGTATTATGCAGCGCACATGACAGAAGACCTTGGGGGCGCAAAGGTGTATCTGAAGCGGGAGGATCTGAATCATACAGGCGCCCACAAGATCAATAACGTGCTGGGGCAGGTGCTGCTGGCTAAGAAAATGGGCAAGACCCGCGTCATTGCAGAGACCGGAGCCGGACAGCACGGTGTAGCTACCGCTACGGCAGCGGCTTTGATGGGAATGGAATGTGAAGTGTTCATGGGAAAAGAAGATACCATGCGGCAGGCGCTGAATGTGTACCGGATGCGTCTTTTGGGAGCGAAGGTACATCCGGTTACCTCGGGGACGGCAACCCTGAAGGATGCGGTGTCTGAGACAATGCGGGAGTGGACGAACCGGATTGCGGATACCCATTATGTGCTTGGCTCTGTTATGGGACCGCATCCATTTCCAACGATCGTAAGAGACTTTCAGGCGGTAATTTCTAAAGAAATCAAGGAGCAGATGCTGGAAAAGGAAGGAAGGCTGCCAGATGCCGTAATGGCCTGTGTAGGCGGCGGTTCCAATGCAATCGGGACATTCTATCATTTTATTGAAGAGGAAAAGGTGCGTCTGATCGGCTGCGAGGCAGCAGGACGCGGCGTCAATACGGCAGAGACGGCGGCGACGATTGCGACCGGACGGCTTGGAATCTTCCACGGAATGAAATCTTATTTCTGTCAGGATGAGTACGGTCAGATTGCGCCGGTATATTCCATTTCTGCCGGTCTCGATTATCCGGGTGTAGGGCCGGAGCATGCCTATCTCTACGATACGGGAAGAGCAGAATATGTACCGGTAACAGACGAGGAAGCGGTGGAGGCATTTGAGTATCTCTCCCGAATCGAGGGCATTATTCCGGCGATTGAGAGCGCTCATGCGGTGGCATATGCAAGAAAACTGGTGCCGACAATGGAGAAAGACCAGATTGTGGTCATTACCATTTCCGGACGCGGAGATAAGGACTGTGCGGCAATTGCACGGTACAGAGGGGAGG
>JAUNGJ010000092.1:0-3010 GCA_030524585.1 Eubacteriales bacterium
CAGAAAAGTATTTGCTTTCTACGGGTATATCACAATAACAGGTTGAAAAGATTAAAAATCTTTTTCTGGAAGATAAGTAAATTTAACAGGTGAGGATAAAGATGGAATATCAGCACTTCAAAGATAGATATAATATAGCAGGTAAAATAATTGCATGCATCCAATTTATCATGTCTTTTATTTTAGTAGTTGTTTTGTGGAAAACAGGAATGGTTCCAGCTAAATATATAGGTATAGCAAGTATTGTACTGACGTTGTTATTTGCTAGTGTATTTAGATCTCAGTTTTGTTATGGATTATGCAAATGGGCAGGAATGATTGCCAGTGTGTTGGTTACGGCTGTTTTACTGTTTGGAATCATTTATATTAATAAAACAAATGAGGTAATAGCTGATGTTGGCGGGGCTACATATAAAACAGATAATATGGTAGTTGTAGTCAGAACAGAAAATCCGGCAGAGAATCTGATGGATGTGAAGAACAGCAGGTTTGGATATCAGACGGAAATGGATCAGGCCAATAATAATCTGATGCTGGAAGATGTGCAATCAACTGTAGGTCGAGAAATTAAGCTGATTGAGTATGAAACTGTTATTGAGGAGGCTCAGGCTCTTCTTGAAGGAAGGATAGAAGCCGCGATTTACAACGAGGCATTCACGGGAATTATTGAGGAGTCTATTGAGGATTACTCTGATCGGGTGCGAATCTTATATCAATATGGAGTGGATACGGAGATTGAGCAGGAAGAAGTGAGTGTGGAAGAACCATTTCATATATATATCAGTGGCATTGATGTCTCCGGGTCAATTACGACCAATAGCCGCAGTGATGTTAATATTATTATGACGGTGAATCCTGAGACGAAGGAAATATTGCTTACAACAACACCGAGAGATTATTATGTGCCGATACCAAATGTCTCCGGGGATGCGAGGGACAAACTGACCCATGCTGGAATTTATGGGGTGGATGCTTCTATGAACACATTGGAACAGCTCTACGGCATAGATATCGGCTATTATGCGCGAGTGAATTTTACTTCGCTGATAGAAATCGTAGATGCGCTGGGAGGCGTGGATGTGAATTCTGAGTATACATTCAGTGCGGGAGGTTATGATTTTGTAAAAGGAGTAAATCACTTAGATGGTGAACAGGCACTCGCCTTTTCGAGAGAAAGGCATTGCTTTGAGGATGGCGATAACCAGAGAGGGAAGAACCAGGAAGCGGTCTTGACGGCAATTCTTAGGAAAGCGATGTCCCCGGCAATTCTTACCAGTGCGAATCAGATACTTGAAAGCGTGAGTGATTGTGTAGAAACCAATATGACGCGGGATGAGATGGCAGACTTCATCAATATGCAGCTTAACGATGGCGCATCATGGAGTATAGAATCAACTGCTGCGACAGGAAGAGGGGATAAGCAGACTTGTTTTTCATCAGGAGGCGCTTTGTTGTATGTTATGTGGCCGGATGATGCGGTTATAGGAGATATCTCACGAAAGATGCGACAGGTAATGGGAGAGGAATAGAGTTTTTGGAGAGAATAGAAATATGTAGTCAGGAGGTGCATTTGCATCTCCTGTTTTGCCTTTGCAGCCATAGTCTGGAAGTGTTTTAGACACCAGTGTTCTAAGAGGCTGAGCGCAGACAGGGAATCGAAAAGGCGCTCGTTTGTATTCCGAAGCGGGTGGAATATTTTACCGGGAACGTCGGAAAAGATTAAGACAAATGCGTTGACAAAATCCTGCAATTAGCTTAATCTAACTATAAGAGATATTCGCTCTGAAAGAGCGATATTTTTTAGATCACATGTTAGTTTAAACTAATAAAAGATAGAAAAAGCTAATGATAGAAATTATCATTAAAAAATCACAGCAGGGGGTGCATCATGTTTTTGGAAATTGATCAGATAAGGAAAAGCTTTGGATCCGGCGATAACCGGGTAGAGGTGTTGAAAGGAATTGACCTTCAGGTTGACAGGGGAGAGATCTGTGTACTTCTGGGACCGTCCGGTTCCGGAAAGTCTACGCTTCTCAATATTATCGGAGGGATCGACAGTGCGGACAGCGGGTCCATTTCCATCGCAGGAGAGAAAACTGTGGATATGAATGAGAAGAAGCTGACTTTATATAGAAGAAAGCATCTTGGTTATATTTTTCAGATGTACAATCTGATCCCGAACCTCAATGTGAAGGAAAATATTGAAGTGGGAGCATATTTGAGTGACAATCCGCTTGAGGTCGATGAGCTTCTGAAGACATTGGGGCTCTATGAACATCGTCACAAGATGCCGAACCAGCTCTCCGGAGGCCAGCAGCAGAGGACGGCGATCGGTCGGGCAATCGTAAAGAATCCGGATATTCTGCTCTGTGATGAACCGACGGGCGCGTTGGATTATAAGACGTCCAAGGAGATCCTTCAGTTGATCGGGACTGTAAATGAGAAATATGGGAATACCGTGATCATGGTTACGCATAATGATGCAATCAAATTGATGGCAGACCGGGTCGTGACGCTGCGTGATGGAAGTGTTCGGAAGAATTATCGCAACGAAACGAGGATTCCGGCAGGCGATCTGGAATGGTAAGAGGAAGGCAGTACATATAAGGAGGTCCTGAGATGAAAAACCCATTGAAAAAGCGTCTGCCAAGGATGCTTAAGGAAGAATTGGGAAAGTATCTTGTTGTTTTTCTCTTTCTGCTTGCGTCTATCGGATTTGTGTCCGGTTTTCTTGTTGCGGATAACAGCATGATCATTGCTTATAATGAAAGCTTTGAGAAGTACAATATTGAGGATGGAAAATTTCTCGTTGGCGATGAGCTGACAGAGAAAAATATAGAGAAGGCGGAGCGCTGTGGTGTAAAGATTTACGAGAATTTTTATGTGGAAGAGGATGTATCGAACGGAAGTACGATGCGCATTTTTAAATGGCGGGAGGAAGTCAATAAGGTCTGCCTGATGGAAGGGGAAAAACCGTCGGAGAAGGATGAAATCGCCATTGACCGTATGT
>JAUNGJ010000092.1:3020-3393 GCA_030524585.1 Eubacteriales bacterium
ATGCAGATAATAATGGGATTTCGGTAGGGGATACGATGGAGATCGGCGGAAAGAAGCTCATGGTTACGGGGCTCGTAGCATTGTCTGATTACAGCTGTCTTTTTTCTGATAACAATGATTCCATGTTTGATGCGTCCATGTTTGGTGTGGCTGTTATGACAGAAGAGGGCTGGAAGACATTTCCGAGTGGACATGTAGAATATGGTTACTCCTGGATTTACAATACGAAACCGAGGGATGACAGAGAAGAAAAGGATGCATCTGAGACTCTGATGAAGAAGCTGAACAACATTTCTCCGCTGGAGGATTTTGTTCCGCAGTACGTGAATCAGGCAATTCAGTTTACAGGAGACGATATGGGCGGCGACAGATC
>JAUNGJ010000093.1 GCA_030524585.1 Eubacteriales bacterium
GCGGCAGAACTTGATGAGCCAACGACAAAGACGACAGGCGGTATCCTTACAACATACAAGATGCCGGATCTTACCGGTAAGAAAGTAGGACTTCTTGTCTGTGCATGCGGCGGTAATGAACAGCGCATGCGTACGATTGCGGAAAAGATGCATGGAGAGGTTGTATCTGTATGCAAATGTAAACAGGCGATTGAAAATAAACCGGGTGCACCGCTTAAGTGCCTCCGTCCGGGTAACTGTCCTGGACAGGTTAAGAACAATATGCAGTTTAAGAAAGATGGCTGCGAATATATTATCATCGGTAACTGCTCAGACTGTACAAATACAGTTATGGCATCTGCTCCGCAGATGGGACTGAAAGTATTCCATCAGACAGACCATGTTATGAGAGCGGTTGGTCACGCACAGTATCGTCAGCTTACCGTATCCAAATGGGTTGATCAGGATATTGATGTAGAGGACTAATAAAGGTATAAATTGCGGCAGTAAGGAATGATCCCCCGATATTATTCCTTACGGAGCAATTATATATATGTGAATCATCACAAAAAAGTAATTAAAAGGAGGAAACGATATGTCTATTACAGCTGAAACAGCGAAACAACATGCAAATGATCCTGCAGTGTTATGCTGTAGAGCAGAGGCCGGCATCATTATTGAACCGGCAAACCTTGAGGATCCAGCTATTTTCGATGAGTTAGTAGACTCTGGATTATTGAATCTTGATGGATGCTTAAAGATTGGACAGATTTTAGGAGCGAAACTTACAAAAACTCTTGATTCTCTTTCACCACTGACAGCAGATGTTGTTGAGGGGGCAAAAGATTCTGTTGAGGAGGAGGCTCCTGAAGAGGAGGCACCGGCGGCAGAAGAGGAAGCAGCACCGGCAGCACCGGTAGCAGCAGCACCGGCGGCAGCAACAACAGTTGCAGGCGGAGTTCTTAAGATCCACATTGGAGAGGGAAAAGATATTGATCTTTCTATCCCGGTTGGCGCACTTGGCGGAGGCGCAGAGGTAGTTGAAGTAGCACCGGCAGCGGCAGCAACAGCAGCACCGGCAGCGGCAGCAGCACCGACCGCTGAGGAAGTAGCAAAAGAAGGAAAGGTTGTAAGAAGCCTTACAAGAAAACATTTTGCAATCACAGAAGTTAAGAGAGGACCGGAGACAAAGATCGAAGGTACGGTTCTTACGATCCGTGAGGGCATTGAAGCAGATGTAATCGCTAATTCTGACCTTGTAAAAGATTTCCATCTTGAAATTGTTACACCGGCTCAGTATCACACATATTCTGAGACAATCATGGACGTTCAGCCAATCGCTACAAAAGAGGGCGATGCTAAGATCGGACAGGGTGTTACAAGAGTTATTGACGGCGCTATCATGATGCTTTCAGGAACAGACGAAGGCGGAGTTCAGATCGGTGAGTTCGGTTCTTCCGAAGGATATATGGACGAAAACATTATGTGGGGACGTCCGGGATGCCCGGATAAGGGAGAAATCTTCATCAAAGGTAATATCGTAGTTCAGGAAAAGACGAACATGGAGCGTCGTGGACCTATGGCTGCACATACAGCATTTGATATTATCACACAGGAGATCCGTGAAGCCCTGAAGAAATTAGAGGAAGATCTTGTAGTTGATACAGAGACATTTGAGCAGGTTCGTCATCCTGGTCAGAAAAAAGTTGTTATCTGTAAAGAGATCATGGGACAGGGAGCTATGCATGATAACTTCATCCTTCCTGTAGAGCCATGTGGAATCCTCGGAGCGAGAGCAAACGTTGACCTTGGTAACCTTCCGGTATGTATGAGCCCATTGGAAGTTCTTGACGGATGTATCCATGCTCTTACCTGTATCGGACCTGCTTCAAAAGAGATGACCAGACATTACTGGAGAGAGCCACTTGTACTTGAAGCACTGCACGATCCGGAGATTGACCTTTGTGGTGTAATCTTTGTTGGATCTCCGCAGATCAATGCTGAGAAGTTCTATGTATCTGAGAGACTTGGTCAGACAGTAGAAATGATGGATGTTGATGGAGCTTTCATTACAACAGAAGGTTTCGGAAACAATCATATTGACTTTGCAAGCCACCATGAGCAGATCGGAATGAGAGGAGTTCCGGTAGTAGGACTTTCATACTGTGCAGTTCAGGGAGCTCTTGTAGTTGGTAACAAGTACATGACAGCAATGGTAGATAATAACAAATCTGAGGGCGGTATTGAGAACGAGGTTCTCGGAAACAATACACTTTGCCCGGAAGATGCAATCCGTGCTCTTGAGATGCTCAAGGTTCAGATGGCAGGCGAGACAGTGAAACCGGCTGAGAAGAAATGGAATCCGAATGTTAAGGCTTCTAACGTAGAGGCGATTGAAGAGGCACTTGGACACAAGCTTGACCTTGTGGATAATGAGCAGAATCTTCCGCTGAGCCAGAAGCGTATTGACAAAGGATATAACTAAGAATCAGGTGTTTTAAATGAATGACGAACGATTGAAATATGGTGACAGAATCATATATATGGAAGGAATTTGTGTTGATGTTGATGATTGCAGCATCAGCGTGGATTTGAAAGGACGATTAGGATTTTTCAAGGCTCCGAAGAGAATGTTTATCTGCGATACTGAACCGAAGATTGGTCAGGAATTCGGATGGCATATGAGCTTTCCGGAACAGCTTGGTTCTGAAATCCATGAAAAGTACGTCAGCAATTTAGAAAAAGAGCGCCGCAAACAAGCGGAAATGAGCGCTCGCTTAAAGAAAGAGGAGGAATAAAAATGAGTTTAACGGTTGTTAAAGGATTACAATCAGAAATCTTCGTTCCGATTACTCCACCGATGGTATGGACACCAGTAGAGAAAGAGTTAAAAGATATGACTGTTGCGCTTGCTACAGCAGCAGGTGTACATCAGATCGATCAGGAGAGATTTAATCTTGCCGGTGACTTTACTTGGAGAAAGATCGATGATAAATGCCCATCAGATCAATTGATGGTATCCCACGGCGGATATGATAACAGTGATGTTAACAAAGATATCAACTGTATGTTCCCTATCGACAGACTTCATGAATTAGTAGAAGAAGGATTTATCAAAGCTACAGCTCCTTATCATGCAGGATTCATGGGTGGCGGCGGAAACCAGGAGAAGTTCAAACATGAGACTGGTCCGGCAGTAGCAGCAATGCTGAAAGAGGAAGGCGTAGATGCAGCAGTCCTCACCGCTGGATGAGGTACCTGCCACCGCTCTGCAGTATTGGTGCAGAGAGCGATTGAAGAGGCTGGAATTCCTACAATTATTATTGCAGCCCTTCCACCGGTTGTACGTCAGACCGGTACACCACGTGCGGTTGCTCC
>JAUNGJ010000044.1 GCA_030524585.1 Eubacteriales bacterium
AGGATGCCGGATAACGTCCGGTGGAGGCGACTCCAAGGCCAGTGCAACAGAAATATACCGCCTGAGGTGACTCGGGTAAGGGTGGAAAGGCAGCGTAAGAGACTACCGCCCTGCTGGTAACAGCAGGGGCACATGTAAACCCCATCCGAAGCAAGACCGAATAAAGACTGTGTGGCGGCCCGTCACGTCTTAGGTAGGTCGCTGGAGCCTGCCGGTAACGGCAGGTCTAGATAGATGATTACTCAACGACATAACCCGGCTTATCGTTATGCTTGCAATGAAAGCGCCAGCTCTGGATTGATGCAGAACTGGCGTTTATTTATCCCTCGTATTTATCCCATGTACTTATCCTACGGGGAGAGCCCATGGGGAAATTACTGATGGTATCATGTGTTATTTTGCTTTTATTTTCTTTGCGCGAAGACGTCCGTCGTATTTTTCTTCGCAGTATTTGCAGCGATAGGTCTCGCTGGCTTCATCAGTCAGTACGAATATGTGGTCCAGCTCCTGTTCGATCGATGTGATACAACGGGGATTCTTACATTTGATGACGTTCCTGATCTGTTTGGGAAGCTGCAGGGCTTTTTTTTCAACGATCTTCTGGTCCTGGATGATGTTTACTGTGATATTGTGATCAATGAAACCGAGGATGTTAAGATCCATAAAATCGATAGGACACTCGATTTTCATAATATCCTTTTTACCCATCTTATTGCTTTTGGCGTTCTTAATAATTGCAACGCAGCAGTCCAGCTTGTCCAGATTCAGATGTTTATAAATCTCCATGCTGTATCCGGCCTGAATGTGATCCAGCACAAATCCTTCGGAAATGCTTCCGACTCTTAAAGTGTTCTCTACCATGATCAGTCCCTCCTATACTTCAATTTCCAACAGTGTCAGAATCAGAGCCATACGTACATATACGCCATATTGCACCTGCTTGAAATAGGCAGCCCTTGGATCTTTATCTACTTCTACGGAGATTTCATTTACTCTAGGAAGAGGATGAAGAACCAGCATATCCGGTCCGGCATGAGCCATTTTCTTAGCGTCTAAGATATAAAAATCCTTCATACGTACGTAGTCTTCCTCGTTAAAGAAACGTTCCTTTTGAACTCGTGTCATATAGAGAAGGTCAAGCTCCGGAAGCGCGTCTTCCAGACGGACAACTTCTTCATAAGGAATATTATTTTTATCAAGCACATCATGACGGATATAGCTTGGAAGCCGAAGTTCTTCCGGAGAAATCAGTACAAATTCAATTCCCGGATAACGAACCAGTGCGTTGATCAGTGAGTGCACGGTTCGTCCGAATTTTAGATCGCCGCAGAGGCCGATTTTCATATGATCTAATCTGCCCTTTAAGGAGCGGATGGTCAGAAGATCGGTTAATGTCTGGGTGGGATGCTGGTGCCCGCCGTCGCCTGCATTGATGACAGGAATGGATGAATGCTCACAGGCAACCAGTGCGGCTCCTTCCTTTGGGTGACGCATGGCGCAGATATCAGCATAGCAGCTGATCATGCGGATAGTGTCTGCAACGCTTTCGCCTTTTGCTGCCGAACTGGAATCGGCAGATGAAAAGCCAAGAACACTTCCGCCGAGATTCAGCATAGCAGCTTCGTGGCTCAGACGGGTTCGTGTGCTTGGCTCATAGAAGAGCGTTGCAAGCTTTTTGCCTGCACATGCATGAGCATATTTTTCGGGATGAGATTCAATATCTCCGGCCAGGTCTAATAATCTGTCCAATTCTTCCACGGTAAAATCCAGTGGACTTATTAAATGTCTCATAATGACCTCCTAGTGTTTAAAAGATGTGATGGCATAAAAAGAGAAGTCTTTCGAAAAGATAAATTAGCGCCCTCAGGCTACAGGCTTCCTCCTTTCTGAAAAACTTCGGCATATATTTCTTGCTTATTTCTTTAATATCATATAATAAACCTTAAAAATTTTCAACAACAATCGCTACCAGTTATGAAATTCTTTGATGAAGTTTTTGTCAATAGACCGAAGTTCATGCTGCTTTCTTGTGGCCAGTAATAATTCCCAGAACCAGCCATCACTTACATCACGTATAATCGTAATTCCCTCAATGGGAGTAGCGTTTGCCGGATTTCCCACATAAAAACCAATTCCCTGATTTTCTTTTACCATTTGATACAGTATATTCATATCATCGACCTCAGCGTAAAGAACAGGTTCAAAATTAGCAGCCTCACATTGCTTTTTTAATGTATCATGTCCCTTGTTTTGGGGGCCAAAGCCAATAAATTTTTCTCCTTTCATATCTCGTATGGATAATACGTTTTTTTTCGATAAAGGATTCTGTGTGCTGATCATGTAATGCGTATGTGCTTTGTATGATTTGTGAATGGTAAAACATTCTGAAGAGATAGGAGCAATACAGAAGCCGATATCTACCTCTCCGTTCAGCAGAGCTTCTTCTACTCCGAGATCATCTGCCTGGCAAATTATGAGCTGTGCAGTACTGTTATGATTATAAAAATTTTGTAGTTGACTTCCAATCAGTTCCCAAGTCATACCTCGTGGTATTGCTATTTTAAGTTTATTATTATCCTTCGCAATGAAAGAATTCATATTGTCATTCAGTGCTTTGAATTCATCACATATATTTTTGGCCATTGGATAGAGATAGTTTCCATAGTCTGTCAAGCGTAATTTAGAGTTTTCTCTAAAAAAGAGCGGGACACCTAAGGAAAGTTCCAGATGTTTGATTATTTTACTGATTCCCTGTTGAGAGAAATGAAGTTCTCTGCCAGCTTTTGTGAAATTCATATATTTGCATACGGTAATAAAACATTTTAGATCCTGTATATCCATAAGAACTCCTTTAGTATAGCCACAACAGCCGGTTGTGAAGACACAATACACTGTTCGTGTTAGTTGTTTAACAATATTGGTAGAATTATAACATAGAAGCAGAAAAAAGGAAAGGAGAAGTAGGTATGTATAGGATGAAATACCCCAACTTATTTACCCCATTAAAGTTAGGAAATATCACTCTTCGTAATAGGATTATCAGCGCTCCTCAGGGCTTCCTTCATTTGGATGCGGAGAGTATGCCGACACAGGCTGCGGCAGCTTACTATGAGGAAAAAGCTCGCGGTGGCGCAGCAGTTGTTACGATTGGAGAAGGATATGTGGATACGATTCACGGAATTGATATTCCGAAAGGAATTCATCTTGACACGGACGCATGTATTGGAGGACTTGCACTCCTTGCGGATGCGATCAATAAACACGGAGCAATTGCATCTATGGAGCTTCAGCATGCAGGAATGTATGCGTCAGAATCATACATAAATGGAAACCAGATTTATGCTCCTGTGGAACGTATGGGAGAGGGCACAAAAGCCGGAGCAAGGCTCCACGGAGTGCTGATTCCGGAAATGCCGGAGGAAGTAATTCTTGAAACCATTGAGAAATTTGCCGAAGCAGCCTTACGGTGTAAGCAGGCGGGCTTCGGTATGGTACTGGTTCATGGCGGACACGGCTGGCTTTTGAATCAAATGATGTCAACGGTAATAAATACTCGAAAAGACAAGTGGGGCGGAAACCTAGAAAATCGGATGCGTATGCCAATCGCTGTCTGTGATAGGATAAAAGAAGTGTGTGGAAAAGATTTTCTAATTGATTTTCGTTTCAGTGCTGCGGATGTCTGCAATCCGAACGGCTATACACCGGAGGATGGGATTGATATGGCCAAAATGATAGATGGACATGTGGATTTGATTCACTGTTCTGTTGGGAACCATGAAGTTGAGGAATCTTTTGTTGTTGTTCATCCGTCTATGTTTTTAGAGGATGCCTGTAACCTGAAATATGCTGCAGAGGTCAAAAAGCATGTAAAGACTCCAGTTGTGGCAGTGGGAGCATTTTCTGATCCGCAGCTTATGGAGGACACACTGGCATCCGGTGTTGTTGACGCAATTGCTATGGCACGGGGGTTGATTGCTGATCCGGATTTCCCATTGAAAGCCCGTCAGGGAAAAGAAGAAGACATTAACAGATGTCTGCGCTGTTATCAGTGCTTTTCCGGACTCTTAGATACGAAACAGTTTTGTTGTGCTATTAATCCTGTAATTGGACGTGAGCTTGAGAATAAGTTTGACACCATTCCGTATCAAAGAAAGAAAGTATTGGTAGCAGGAGGCGGAATCAGCGGAATGGAAGCAGCACTGGAGTCGGCAAAAAGAGGACATAATGTGATACTTGTTGAAAAAAAAGGAAAGCTTGGAGGAGCTCTGCTATGTGAATCAGAGGTATCCTTTAAGAAAAATCTGGATAGATATCTGACGATGCAGGCGAAGCGTGTCATGGAAAATTCTCAAATTGAAGTTCGTCTGAACACGGAGGCAACAGGTGAGTTGGCAGAGAGCATTGAGCCGGATGTAATTATTGCGGCACTTGGAGCCCGCCCGGTTATTCCGACATTTATTCCGGGATATGACAGAGCAAACGTTGTGGGTGCCGAGGAAGTGTATTATGATTTGACGAAAGCCGGAAAAAAGGTAGTTCTTTTGGGCGGAGGTCTGGTAGGCTGCGAACTTGGCATTCATCTTGCAATCAATGGAAGAGATGTTACTATTCTTGAAATGGCATCAACGCCAAATTTTGCGGGAAACATGCTGCATGGCGAAGCTGTCATGGCTCAAATTGGCATTTACGGTATTCATTTGATGACAAATACAAAAGCAGTTGAGATTCTGGAAAATGGTGTGAAAGCCGAAGGTTCGGAGGGGGAAGTATTTGTTGAAGCGGATACAGTAATCTACGCTGTCGGACAGAAAGCGCTCAGCGACGAAGTAGATAAGCTCCGCTTTTATGCTCCGGAATTTTATTCTGTGGGAGATTGTAATCTTCCGGCCAATATAGCGAAGGCAACAAAAGAAGGATATTATGCGGCGCGGGATATAGGACGTGTTTAAAACATTAGAAATGTTGAATGAGAAAGGTGAAAAATATGATGAAAAGCAAAAAATTATTAACACTAACAATTCTGTTGATTTCTGCAACTGAGATGGGAGCGATGGGAATAGCTCCGTCCCTGGCTTCTATTGCAGCGGATTTTCCGGATACACCGGTTACTACAATAATGAATATTATGAATTTTCCGGGGCTTGCTATGATAATTGTTGCACTTATCACACCTTCATTGATCAAGGTGATTTCAAAAAAGATTCTCTGTAATATCGGAGTGCTTTGCTATGCAGCAATTGGCCCGCTGGGTTACTTGTTTAACAGTAGTATTACACTTTTATATATTTGGGCAGGTTTATTAGGTATTGGCTTTGGCCTTCTTATGCCTACCTCCAATGGTCTGATTGCAGATTTTTATTCAGAAGAGGAACGCGGAAGTATCATGGGTATGCAGACTATGTTTACAAATTTGGGAGGAATTTATCTTACTTATGTAGGAGGCATGCTGGCAGCTATATCCTGGCATATGAATTATCTTGCTTACTGTATCGGTTTTGTTCCATTTATATTGGGATGTATCGTTATTCCGAAAGAGAATATGGACAAGACAAAAGAACAGATTAAGAAAGAGAAGGTACGTATGAATCCAAAAGTGTTCATGTATGGAATTTTTATCTTTATCTTCATTGCTACGTATGGTGTATTCAATAATAATATGTCGTTCCTTATTGAATCCAGGGGAATTGGTAATGCAGCTACGTCTGGAACAGTAACTGCACTTTTCCTGGTGGGAGGAGTTATAGGAGGTATTATTTTTGGACCTTTAAATAAGAAATTAAATGATTATATGTATTGTGTGGGTTTTGGTTTTATTGTAGTAGGATATTTGCTTGTATATGCTGCAAACAGTTTGCCAGTACTTTTTCTGGGAGCAGTTATTTCCGGTATGTCTATCAGCCAGTGTATGCCGCAATCTCTGCTGGGAGCTACCAATTGTTCAAAGGTAGCAGGTGTAACTGCTGCCTGCATGGTTATTCATGTGGGGGGTCAGTTGGGAACATTCCTGGGAACATATTTTTACACGCCAATCCCATCAATGATTAGTGATGCGGTTGATTTCAGATATGTTTTTGCAGCAGCTATGGCGGCTATTATGATGGTTGTCTGCGGGGTATGCGTGAGGATTGCAAATAAAAAAGAGATGGCTAAATAGTCAGATGCCTGAATCATAAGCATAAGGAGGAATTAACAGTGGCGAGATTTAATCACTATAAATATGTTTTTGAACCAATTCGTATCGGAAACATGACGGTGAAGAATAGAATTCAGTTTTCTCCGCTGGTGTGCTCGCTGTCGGGAACCAACGGCGGCGTCACAAGAGAATATCTTGAATTTATCAAAATGCAGGCAAGAACCGGGGTGGGAATTGTAAATATAGGAGCAACTTCAATCGACCATGATACAGGAACCGATTATGTGGGAGAGCTAGATATTACAGATGACAATAATATTATTGAGCTGCTCCGTTTATCAGAAGCAGTACATCGCTATGGGGCAAAGATCTCCATAGAGCTGGTACATGCGGGACGTGGGGCGAATCCGGAACTTCTGAGAGTTCCGGAGGCTATTGCCCCAAGTCCGATTCCGGTTACAAACGGAAATACCCACATTCGTGAGATGAATTATGCAGATATTGAGAAAATCAAACAGGAGTACGCGGATTGCGCGGAACGTCTGGTAAAAGCTGACTTTGATATGATATTGCTTCATGCAGCTCATGGGAATCTGATTGCACAGTTTTTATCTCCGCTATTTAACAAAAGAACGGATCAATATGGCGGAAGTGAGGAAAATCGCTGGCGTTTTGCGTTGGAGGTTCTGGAAGCAATCCGAAACCGTGTCGGAAACAGGTTGATGATTGATATGCGGATCAGTGGTGACGAGATTATTCCGGGCGGTATGAGAATTGAGGATACGGTTCGTTTTGTCAAGGCTGCCCAGAAATATCTGGATACAGTCCACGTATCGCAGGGCCTTATTATTGAACCTAAATATGCATTTTATACGATGCCTCCGCTTTATCATCCGCATTGTCATAATGTGAAATATGCAGAGATTATGAAAAATGATCCAGAGATTACGATTCCGATCACAACGGTAGGAAGTATTATGACGATAGATGAGGCAGAAGCAATTATTGCCGAAGGCAAAGCTGATATGGTAGCAATGGCCAGACAGCTTCTGTGTGACCCGATGACGGTTAGGAATGCATATTCGGGACATAATGAAAGAACGAGACCGTGCTTAAGATGCTACGAGTGTACACCGCAACGTATCTGCCACATCCGTTGTGCAACAAATCCGATGCTGGGCAGAGAAGCGGAATTTACAGAAGTACCGCCTGCACGCGAAAAGAAAAAGGTAGTGATTGTCGGAGGAGGCGTGGCAGGCTGTATGGCAGCCAAAACATTGACGGCGAGAGGGCATAAAGTTATTCTGTTGGAGAAAGGCAGTAGAGTTGGAGGGAAGCTGCATGAGATCAGTTGTCTGCCGTATAAAACAGATATGAGACGACATTTGCAATGGCTGATGGAGAGTACAATGACATGCGGGGCAGAGATTCGTCTGGATACAAATGCTGATGCAGCATATGTTATGTCTTTGGAGCCGGATGCAGTATTTGTCGCTACGGGCTCAGACAGGCTTACACTTCCAATTTCCGGAATTGACAGGGAGAATGTGCATCATGTACTGGATGTAGATACAGGGAAAGTGGAAGTTGGGCAAAATATTGTTGTTTGCGGAGGCGGATTGTCTGGTATGGAATGTGCACTTGGACTTGCCATGCAGGGAAAGAGGGTTACAGTTGTGGATATGATACCGTCAGAATCATTTGCACATGAAGCAACCCCTCACACTCGCGGTATGTTACTTGCACTGCTGGAACAATATGGTGTAAAAAAGATTGGTGACAGCAAAGTCTGCACATTCAGTGAAAAGGGTGTAGAGATTGAAGATCGGAACTGGAAAAGACAGATCCTGGAAGCAGATGATATTGTTACTGCTTTTGGCATGAAAAAGAATGACGCTTTGTATCAGGAGATAAAAGAGCTGCTTCCAGAAGTTTATGCAATTGGAGACTGCGATATTGTACGTAATATCAAACGTGCAAATCAACAGGCATTTGATCTGGCCTTTGAATGCTGACAGACAGAAAGGAAGATGTAAATGGGCAGCAGTAAATTAGAAAAAAGAAGACAGGTTATTTGTATTATCGTACTGTTATTTGCCAATTCATCAGCTGGCGGAGCAGAATGGTGCACATCTGCACTGGCAGATATTGCGGCAAGATTTCCGGATGTTCCATATAGTATTATTACGTTAGTGAATAATATTCCTAATTTATGCGCAGTTATTTTTACAGTTGTTGCAGGCGTTCTTGTTAACCGAAAGATTGCATTGAAGCATATGCTTTTGATTGGCATTGGATGTCACTGCGTAGGCGGTGTTTTGCCTGCCTTATTTGGAAATACCAGTATTGCAATGGTGTTTATTGGACGTTTGGCATTTGGAATAGGATATGGTCTGATGCAGGGAATTGGCATATCTATGAGTTTTAAGCTGGTTACTGATGAAAGATTAAGAGAACATGCAATGGGCTGGGCTGTTACAGCGCAGTATGCTATGAATATGCTGGCACAGGTTATTGTAGGATATCTGTGTGCGATTCAATGGAACTATTCGTTTTATATTTATTTATGGAGTGCGCTTTCATTCATAGTAGTGCTGCTTTTGTGTCCGGATTTTCCGCTGGATAAGAGAAAATCTGATGATACCGGCACTTGTATTGGACAAGGAGAATCCATATTTCAGTCAATAAAATTACTGCCGTCAACTGTGTGGGCATTTACGGCAATTGTAGCCGTTTATATGTTTAGTTATTATCCAATGTTTTTAGTGGTTTCGCCGATTATAAATGATCGGGGCTTCGGAAACTCGGTGAGTGTAGGATATGCTATGATATTTTACAGTGTTGCCACTATATTTGGCGGTGTGATTTTTGGGTTTGTCGCAAAAACCTGTAAGCATTGGACACTTTGTATTTTTATGACAGGTGTCGCAGTCAGTTTGCTGGGCCTATATTTTTCAAACTCTTACACGATGGTATGTATATTTCTGTTTTTGTCAGGAATTACATCTACCGGTATTATACCAGCATGTATTAATGTTTATTATAATCAGGTTCCGGAAAGCAGATCGTTTCTGGCAACGGGCATCACAGAAGCCGGTGTTAATATAGGAGCATTTTTAGGAACACCTTATATTGCAATGTTAGAATTATTCGGAGCGAATGCCGTTTCAACGATGATTATTTCACCGTTAATATTAATTGTACTGGGACTTGTTTCAGTCAGGTATAGCAGAAAAGCAGCAATATAGATGAGTGAAAGATATATAGAGCCGTAATCTCTTAGAGTAGAAAAATTTCTATCTTCCAGATTACGGTTTTATTTTGTATGTATTTTTGTTAATTTTTTTTTCGTAAAAAGGAGTGGTAGATTTTAGGAGAAACCTGTTGTATAATATGCGATAGTGTACGAAGTGTGCCTATTCGGGTGAACGCTGGCAGTGAATGGAAGAATGGGAGATATACGATATGGAATCATTGGAAGAATTAAGGACGGCTTTGGATGAGATTGATGCGGAGATGGTTACGCTCTATGAAAAACGTATGGCAATCTGTGAGCTGGTTGGGGAGATCAAGATAGAAGAAGGCAGGAAGGTATTCGATAAGAACCGGGAACGGGAAAAGTTAAACCGTGTGACCAGCAATGCCAGAGACGCATTTTTCAAAAAGGGTCTTACGGAGATGTTCGAACAGCTTATGAGTCAGAGCAGAAAGCTGCAGTATCAGCTTTTGACAAAGAAGGGAGCGTTAGGAAGGCTTCCGTTTATCGGAGTGGATGCGCTGGATTGGGAGAATTCCAGAATTGTTTTCCAGGGTACTGACGGGGCCTATTCCCAGGCAGCCATGCAGCAGTATTTTGCAAAGGATGTGAACAGCTTTCATGTGCAGACCTTCCGGGATGCGATGGAAGCAATTGAGGAAGGCTCGGCAGATTTTGCCGTACTTCCGATTGAAAATTCTTCTGCGGGAGTAGTTAATGAAGTGTATGATCTGCTGGTGGAGTTTGAAAATTATATTGTGGGAGAGGTGGTGCTTCCAATCAATCATTATCTGGTGGGAACGGAGAATACGACGCTGGATACTATCAAGCGGGTGTATTCCCATCCACAGGCGCTGATGCAGAGCTACAAGTATCTGGATGAGCATGCTGACTGGCAGCAGATCGGCGTTGCAAATACGGCGGTTGCAGCAAAGAAGATACTGAACGAGAATGATCCGACACAGGCGGCTATCTGTAGTGAACATGCAGCCAATATTTATGGGTTAAAGATTTTGCAGAGACAGATTAATCACAATCACAGTAACTCTACCAGATTCATTGTGGTTACGAATCAGAAAATCTTCTTAAAAGATGCAAAAAAGATCAGCATTTGCTTCGAAGTTGCCCATGAGAGCGGTTCTCTGTATCATCTGCTGGCGCATTTCATTTATAATGATCTGAATATGACAAGAATTGAATCCAGACCGGTGGAGGGAAGAAACTGGGAATACCGGTTCTTTGTGGATTTTGAGGGAAATATGAGTCAGCCGGCAGTAAAAAATGCAATCCGGGGTCTGAGGGAGGAGTCGAAGAGCCTGAAGATTCTGGGCAATTATTAGAGGAGATATTGGCATATTAGAGAATTTTTCATAGAAAGAGTGTGTATCAGAATGAGGATAAATGAATTGATGCTGTATCGCCATATGGAACAGGGACAGGTTCTGAGCGATATTGCATTTTTGATGGAAAACTATAATAATGATTATTATAACAAAGAAGATTTGCGAGGTTTGCTTTTCGACTGTGTGAATAAGATTCTGGAGCTGGCGGTGAGTCATGGGCTGGAAGGGAATCTGTGGCACGATTATCTGACCTATCTGCTGGCAAGTGATGAGAATGCATATAGTACTTCCTGTGAGATTGTGGGTCCTATAGAGGGAAGCATGAATCAGATAGCACTTCATGATTTTGAAATATTTAAGGATCTGTTCGATTATGATTTTTCTGATATGGAACGGGTTCTGGATGTAGATTGTATGTCGATGATCCAGACTTACATGGCTTTTGGCGGTCATGGAAGCGTCTTTAATAAACGGATCCGTGACCGAATCTGTGAACTAAGCGTCAGTCTTGCGGGGGCAGGTGATACGGCAGAGTTTAAAGCTGTGCTGACACAGTTCTATAAGGAATTTGGTGTGGGCAAATTTGGACTTCATAAAGCATTCCGGGTGGAACATACAGAGAAAGGCACAGAGATCGTCCCTATTACGAAGATTGCACATGTGCATCTGGACGATCTGGTGGGATATGAGATTGCCAAGAAGAAGCTGATTGATAATACGGAGGCTTTCGTAAATGGACGCAAGGCAAACAACTGTCTGCTGTATGGGGATGCGGGTACCGGAAAGTCCACTTCTATTAAGGCAATCCTGAATCAGTACTATGATCAGGGACTCCGTATGATTGAAGTCTACAAGCATCAATTTCAGGATCTGAATGATATTATTGCACAGGTAAAGAACCGCAATTATAAGTTCATTATCTATATGGACGATCTTTCTTTTGAGGAGTTTGAGATTGAATACAAATATCTGAAGGCGGTCATTGAGGGCGGCCTGGAGAAAAAACCGGAGAATGTGCTGATCTATGCCACATCCAACCGCAGACATCTGGTAAGGGAGACCTTTAAAGATAAGGCTGACAGAGATGAAGAGCTTCATACGAACGACACAGTGCAGGAGAAGCTGTCTCTGGTGGCAAGATTTGGTGTGACCATTTATTTCGGCAAGCCGGACAAGAAGCAGTTTCAGGAGATTGTGAGACAGCTGGCGGCCAGAACGGAGCTTACTATGACGGAGGAAGAGCTTCTGCTGGAGGCAAATAAGTGGGAGCTTGCCCACGGTGGTATGTCGGGACGGACAGCCCAGCAGTTTGTTGATTATCTGGTTGGAACGGGAGGAATGTAGAAGCCCGGTAAAATTTATATAGAGGATTTATAGAGGAAGCCGCAGTAATACTGCGGTTTCATTTTTTTGCTTTTTTCGGAAAAATGACAGCAAAAAGCAGTGCTAAAAGGAAGAGTGAAAAACATATAATTGAGAGATAAGAGATACGGAATTTTCAAACAATGAAGGGGGTGATAAAAATGCTGAACAATCTGATAAGCGAAAAGCTGGTAAAGCTGCAGATCGAGGCTGGCGATTGGGAGGACGCCGTGCGTGAAGCGGCGCAGCCGCTGGTTGATGAGAACAAAATTAAGGAAACCTATGTGGATGACATCATAAAAGGAGTCAAAGAGATGGGACCTTATATTGTACTCACAAAGCACATTGCTTTACCCCATGCAAGACCGGAGGCGGGAGCTCTGGAAACTGCAATCGGCATTGCGACTCTGAAAACGCCAGTTGAGTTCGGCAACAAGGATAATGATCCCGTGAAATATCTGTTTTGCTTAAGCGCAAGGGATACAGAAGAACATCTGGATGCACTTGCAGAACTGGTAAAGCTGTTTGAGGATAAAGAGTTCTTTGGGCTTCTCGACAGAACGACAGATGCATCAGAGGTTATTTGTTATATTGACAGGAAAGTGAAAGGGAGAGAAACAGATGTATAAAGCATTAGTATGCTGTCGTGCTGGGATGGGCTCCAGTATGCTGCTGAAAATTAAGGCAGATCAGGTGATTGGCGAGAATCAGTTTCCGATTCAAACGGAACATGGCAATCTGGATTCCCTGATGGGATTCGACGGTGATCTTGTTATTACAATGGATGACTTATCAGCAGAATTGAAGGATAAGGTTCCTTATGCATTGGGAATCCGCAATATTATGGATAAGGCAGAAATGAAAGCAAAGATGGAAGAATATCTCGCAGCAAAAGAGGGTAAATAATAACAATCTAAAAGTATACCAAAAAAGGAGTATATTATGGTAGATGCACTCTTAATGCAATGCCGCAACACTTCACTGATCATGGGACTTATCGCCCTGATCGGTCTGCTGCTTCAGAAAAAATCCGCTTCCGATGTGGTGAGCGGGACTATGAAAACCGTGATAGGATTTATGGTCTTCAATATTGGATCTAATGCAATGTCAGCGTGTATCACGACATTTACCGAGCTGTTTAATACTGCCTTTGGCATTGAGGGGGTTACGACTCAGGTGGAAGTCGCAACAGGTCTTGCGCTGGATTCATTCGGAACAGAGGTGGCGCTTGTAATGGTACTTGGCTTTGCCGTCAATCTACTCGTTGCTAAATTCACCAGATTCAAGGCGATTTTTCTTACCGGTCAGCACTTTCTGTATTTTGCATGTGTAATTGCTTTGATTTTCATTGCAAACGATGCCCCGGCAGTTCTTACGGTTCTTATCGGGGGTGTTCTGCTTGGATTCTTCGGAGCGGCGCTGCCGACCCTTTGCCAGCCGTTCATGAATAAGATTACCGGCGCAGATAATCTGGCTATGGGACATTTTAACTGCATTGGCTATGCGTTTTCCGGTTATGTTGGAAAACTGTTTGGAAAGCTGAACCGAGATGAAGAGATTTCAGATTCCAGCAGTGTAAAGCTGCCGAAATTCTTTGAACTGTTTCGGGATTTTATTTTTTCGGTGGCATTGTTCATGGTTGTTCTGTTCTATATTGCAGTTGCTGCATGTGTGATCAATGGACACATGGATGTCGTGTTAGAATACGCAGGAAATGATATCTGGTTTATCTACCCTATTATGCAGGGACTTCAGTTTGCGGCAGGCATGAGCGTTCTGATTTACGGTGTGCGCCAGTTTATTGCGGAGATTACGGCGGCTTTTGTTGCGATTTCTGAGAAATACATTCCAAATTCCAAGCCGGCGGTAGACTGCCCGGCAATTTTTCCTTTTGCTCCAACGGCAGTTCTGGTCGGCTTTATTGGTTCTTTCCTTGGCGGCCTGGCAGCTATGGCTTTGATGGTTGTGTTCAAAAGTGATGTTATTATGATTCCGGCGGCAGGTATCTGTTTCTTCTCAGGGGGCACCTGTGGTGTGTTCGGAAATGCATACGGCGGATGGAAGGGAGCTCTGGCTGGTTCCTTTATTGTGGGTTTAGCATTGACCGGACTTCCGCTGATCCTGTATCCGGCGTTTGCCGCGCTTGGAATTGCCGGCGCATCCTTCCCGAATGTTGATTATAATATCGTCGGAGCGATTCTGAACTGGATTATGGGAATTATCCATTAATATTTTAAGTGACAAGGGATGAAAATTCCTTGTCATTATTTATCAGAAGGAAAGGAAAGAGGTTTTAGATATTGGAAAAGGAGCAGATTCAGGAATATTTAGATATTGCCTTAGGGGAAGTTTATAAATTTGCCGACAGTATTGACGCAAAGGCTTTATGGGCTGCAAAGAATCTGATTTTGGAGGCCGAAGAAGACGGCGGCAGAGTTCACGTGACCGGTATTGGAAAGCCCGGACATGTGGCTGGATACGCAGCTTCTCTGTTTTCATCCATCGGAACTCCTGCTTATGAGCTGCACGGAACGGAGTGTGTACATGGAAGCGCAGGGCAGGTAATGAGTAAAGATGTGGTCATTGCCATTTCAAACAGTGGGGAAACTGTTGAACTGAAGGGAACGGTAGAGACATTGAAAAATAATGGCGCAAGGATCATTGGACTAACCGGAAATCCGGATTCATGGTTAGCTAAAAAAAGTGATGTGACACTGATTGCAGGGGCAGAACAGGAAGGGGATCGGATGAATAAACCGCCTCGTGCTTCTGTCCTGACAGAGATTATTATGGTGCAGACCTTAAGTATTTTGCTTCAGAATGAGCGTAACCTGACGCTGCGTGAGTATGCGAAATGGCATCCTGGAGGGAGTCTGGGTCAAAGCATCCGGGATATGGAGGCGGTAAATGGATTTGAAGATTGAGGGAATTATTACGCCGATTGTCACACCGTTTTATGATGATGAAGATCAAAATATAAATTATGAGGCAGCGGAGCAGCTGATCAATCATCTGATCCGCCACGGAGTAAAAGGTATTTTTATTCTGGGGAGCAACGGGGAATTTCATGTTCTGGAAGAGGATGAGAAGATGGAGTTTGCAAAAAGAACGATAGAGATTGTAGCAAAGAGAGTTCCGGTCTATGTGGGGACTGGCGCCTGCTCCACAAAGATGACGGTTCGTCTTTCAAAAAAGATGGAGGAGCTGGGGGCGAATGTTCTGTCGGTGATTACACCTTATTTTTTGAAGCCAACGGACAGAGAACTGTATGAGCATTATCGGGAAGTGGCAGAGAGTGTAAAGCTTCCGATTATTCTCTATAATATGCCAAGGGCGACCGGATGCGCGCTGAAGCCAGAGCTGGTGGATTGGCTTGCGGATATCCCTAATATCGCAGGAATCAAGGATAGCAGCGGAGATTTAAAGACACTTGCGGCTTATGCTGAAATTGCTAAAAATAAGGATTTCAGCCTCCTGACAGGTTCCGATTCGAAGATTTCATATGCCTATGGTCTGGGCGCCGTGGGAGCAGTTGCGGGTACAAGTAATGTGATCGTGGATGTCCTTGTGGGACTTGACAGGGCACTGAGAGAGAATAATACCATCGAAGCAGAAAAACTGCAGAAGGATATTGACGTGCTGCGGAATGTGCTAAAACTTGGCACTGTGCCGGGTGTAATGAAGCGCGCTGTAGAGCTGTCCGGTATTGCAAAGGCCGGACCTGCGAGAAAGCCCGTGCGAAAACTGACGAAAGCAGATGACCGGGAGATAAAGGATATGTTGGCTTATTATAAGCTGTTAGACAGCGGTGAAGGAAATAAATAACGTGAGGGGCTTGAGAATGCAGAAAGCAACGACAACAAAATGGATAGCTGATACGGGAGCCATGGCAATTGTACGTGCCGAAACCATCGAGCGCAGCTGTGAGATTGCGCAGGGATGTCTGGATGGCGGGATTGACTGCCTGGAAATCAGCTTTACGAATTCAAATGCGGCAGAAATAATCAGGGCTTTAAGAATAAAATTTAAGGATCGGCTCTGTGTGGGTGCCGGAACAGTTCTTGATTCTGAGACGGCCAGAATTGCGGTTCTGGCCGGAGCACAGTTTGTAATCGCACCCAATCTGGATGAAGGAACTGCGGTTATCTGCAATCGGTATCAGATCCCTTATGCGCCTGGATGCACGTCGGTTACAGAGGCAGTAAAAGGGCTGGAATGCGGCGCTGCTTTTATTAAAGCATTTCCGATTTCCGATTTTTACGGCCCCGGATTAATATCTGTGTTTAAGACACCAATTCCGTTCATGCCAATTCTGGCGTCCGGAGGGATTACCCTGGATAATTTGAGTACATATGTAAAAAATGGCGCAGATTGCTGTGGCTTCGGAGGCCTGCTCACAAAAGGAAGCGCCGCCGATATCACAGCAAATGCAAAGAAAATCAAAACAATAATTGAAGAGACAAGGCTGAATAAAGGGTTATGATTCCAGCAGTGTCAGCTGGGAGATGTCAGAATCTATCACCAGGGAGTAATTAGTGTGATAAATGACAAATCCCGGCTTGGCGCCGTTTACTTTTTTAACATGTTTTTTCTCAATATAGTCAATCTCCACCTTGTCATTGCCCCGGTTTTTGGAGTAGTAGGCGGCCAGTTTTCCCGCCTCTTCAAATACACGGTCCGGGAGCTCGGCGCCGCCGGATTTGACGATGACATGGGAACCGGGTGCTCCTTTGGCGTGGAACCACCAGTCATTACCGTTTGCAAAATGGAAGGTCAGTTCTTCATTCTGAAAATTGTTTTTTCCCACATACATGTGGTAGCCGTCGCTGGACAGATAGTGGAAGGGCTGGCTCTTTAGCTTTACCTTTTTTTTGGTAAATCTGCGCCGGATATATCCGCTTTGGGTTAATTCTTCTTTTATCTGCGCCAGATCATCCTCGCTCAGTGCAATATCCAGAGCATTGCCGACGGATTCCAGATATGTGATTTCATCCCGGGTTTCCTTAATCAGTTCACTTAAGGCTTCAAAAGTGCGTTTCTGTTTGTTGTATTTTGCAAAATAGCGCTGCGCATTTTCCTGTGGAGTCTTAGTGGCGTCCATCGGAATCTTTACCATCTCATTTGTATAGTAGTTCAGCGCTTCCAAAGTTCTGGCCCCTGCTTCCAGGTTATAGCCGTAGACATTGATCAGCTCTCCGTAGACTTTATATTTCTCCCGGCCATCGGTATCTTTCAGCTGTCTGGTCTGAAGATCGTATTTTTTGCGGTTCCGTTCCAGCGCTGTCTGTACGATCTTTCTCAAATCTACGGATTTCTGGCGGATACGGGTCACGGTGTTCTTCTCGGAGTAATAAGCTGCCAGAAGTGCGGAGACAGAATCAAAGGGCTTCTGTTCGCAGGAGCCATAATGGGTCAATGGCAGACAGGAGAACTCCTTTGGTGTGCCGTTCGCATAGTAGATAACAGGAGAAAAGTCCTCCTTTTTTACTCCGTCAAAATAGATAGAAAACTGATTATACAGGTGTATCAGCGCATCTGGTGATAAATCCCTGGCGGTCATGCCGGATTCGATACCGGACAGATAGCAGATTTCTTCAGCGGCCACTGGACTCACTCCGGTAAAACTGCAGTAGATTGCTTTACCAAGAGGCATCGGCTTGGCCTGAAGCGCCTTGCTGAAGGCGGTGAGATCAGCCGTTAAAGGATCCAGCTTGTTCATGGTATCCGGGATAAAATATTCTCTGCCCGGGAGAACCTCTCTGACAGAGCTCATTTGAGAAGATACATGCTTGATACTGTCAATGATCATGCCCTTATCATCGCAGAAAATAATATTGCTGTGCTTGCCCATGATCTCAATAGCTAATAGCTTTTTGCGCAGATCGCCCATTTCATCTAAATGTTCAATGTGAAAATAGATAATACGCTCCAATCTGGGCTGGGTAATATCCACGATCCGGCCATTGTTGATGTGTTTTCTTAAAAGCATACAAAAATTCGGAGCGGTCATGGGGCTTGGCTTGTTCTCGGCGGTCAGATAAATCAGCGGGAGAGAAGCGCTTGCCGAGATATAGAGACGGCGCTGTCCCTGTGTGGTCTTAACTGTCAAAAGAAGCTCATCGGATTCCGGCTGAGCGATCTTATTAATTCTTCCTTCTAATAATGTATTCCGAAGTTCTTTCGTAAGTGCAGCAACGGTAATTCCATCAAATGCCATAGTGTTTGTCCTTTCCTGGCAGTGCATGTCTTATGTTTTGGCACAGCTCATTGTTTATATCATATCATACATTTATTGACGAGACAAATGAAATGCTTTATAATGATATGTGGAAAATTGGGGCTGCAACACCTGAGGGTGATACGGGAAGACAGTCCTGTTTCCAAACGATTACACATATTTTATGGAAGAGAAGGCAGGATTATGATTAAGAGTATGACAGGCTTCGGCCGCTGCGAAGTGTCCGAAGGAGACCGTAAATTTACGGTTGAGATGAAGGGTGTGAATCACCGCTATCTGGATGTGAATATCCGTATGCCAAAGAAGCTGAATTTCTTTGACAGCGCAATTCGAACACTCCTTAAGAAATATGTAACCAGAGGAAAGGTCGATATTTTTATTACATATGAAGATCTTTCGGAGAATCAGGTTTCGCTGAAGTACAATGAGACGCTGGCGAAGGAGTATCTGTCCTATTTTAGGAAAATGGAAGAGAGCTTCGGGCTGGATAATGATGTTCGGGTATCTACGATTTCCAGATGTCCGGAGGTGCTTACCATGGAGGAACAGACGGCGGATGAGGAAGAGCTCTGGAATGGACTCCGGAAGGCCTTGGAGGGAGCTTTGAAGCAGTTTGTGGAGACCAGAGAGACCGAGGGCGGGAACCTGAAAGAGGATATCATTGGTAAGCTTGACGGTATGCTGGAGAAGGTTGCCTATATTGAAAAACGTTCGCCGGATATTGTTGCAGAATACCGTGCAAAGTTGGAGGATAAGGTGAAAGAGCTTCTTGCGGATACACAGATGGACGAGGGCAGAATTGCGGCTGAGGTTGTGATTTTTGCAGATAAGATCTGTACCGATGAAGAGGTAGTAAGACTTAAGAGTCACATCGCGCATATGAAGGAGACCTTTGCGAAAGAAGAGAGCGGCATTGGGCGTAAGCTTGATTTTATTGCCCAGGAGATGAACCGAGAGGCCAACACAATTCTGTCTAAGGCCAATGATATCGAAGTTTCCAACCATGCAATTGATCTGAAGACGGAGATCGAGAAGGTTCGTGAGCAGATTCAGAATATTGAATAGGGAGTCCGGTTATGAATTCACAGGGAATATTAATTGTAGTATCAGGGTTTTCTGGTTCCGGAAAAGGAACCATTATGAAGGAGCTTCTTAAGAAGTATGATAACTATGCGCTCTCCATTTCCGCAACCACCAGGCAGCCCAGAGAGGGAGAAACAGACGGTCGGGAATATTTTTTCAAAACAAGGGAAGAATTTGAAAAAATGATTGCGAAAGAAGAATTGATAGAGTATGCTAAGTACGTGAATAATTACTATGGAACGCCGAGAGCATACGTGGAGGAACAGCTTGCAGCGGGCAGAGATGTGATCCTGGAGATTGAGATTCAGGGTGCGCTGAAGGTAAAAGAGAGATTTCCAGAGACGCTGCTCTTATTTGTGACGCCTCCGTCGGCAGAAGAGCTGAGACGGCGTCTGATCGGAAGGGGTACGGAATCCATGGAAGTCATCGAAGCACGTCTGAAGCGTGCGGCAGAGGAAGCAGATGGAATGGAATCCTATGATTACTTCGTGGTAAATGATGTGCTTGAAACCTGCGTGGAAGATGTGCACAGAATAATCCGGGCGGAACACAGCAAGAGCTGCCGCAATAAGGCGTTTGCAGAACAGATTAAAAGAGAACTGAAAGGAGAATAACAAATGTTACATCCATCTTATACTGATTTAATGAAGGCAGTAAACAAGGACGTTGAGGAAGGCGAGACAAAGGTAGTAAACAGCCGTTATTCTATTGTAATGGCAACCTCCAAGAGAGCCAGACAGTTGATTGACGGAGAGCTTCCGCTGGTCAATGCAAAGGTTGGAGACAAACCGCTGTCTACAGCAATTGATGAGCTGAATAGTGGAAAGATTAAGATTATTGCTGAAGAAAACTAATGAATAGAAGGCAAGAAAAGGCAGATGCCGGAGTGGTATCTGCCTTTTGCAGAATACATGAGTATAGTACGAGGGAGAAGAAGAATGAATATATTATTTATTTCTCTTGGATGCGACAAGAATCTGGTTGATTCTGAAGTCATGCTGGGGATTCTTGCTTCCCGCGGACACCGGATGGTAGATGATGAGACTCTTGCGGATGTTATCGTGGTAAACACCTGCTGCTTTATCCATGACGCCAAGGAGGAGAGCATTCAGACCATTCTGGAGATGGCAGAGTATAAGACCAGTGGTTCGCTGAAGGCGCTGATTGTAACCGGATGTCTGGCCCAGCGCTATCAGAAAGAGATTCTGGAAGAGATTCCGGAGGTAGATGCGGTGCTTGGTACGGCTTCCTATGACAAGATTGCAGAGGCCATTGACCAGGCGCTGGCAGGAAATTCAGAGCTTTACATGGAGAATATCGATGCTCTGCCTCAGGTGGACAGTAAACGGCTGGTGACGACAGGCGGACATTTTGCCTATCTTAAGATCGCAGAAGGATGTGATAAGCACTGTACCTACTGTATCATCCCAAAGATTCGCGGGGATTACAGGAGTGTTCCGATGGAACAGCTTCTGAAGGAAGCGGGGGAGCTTGCAGAGCAGGGAGTCAGGGAGCTGATTCTGGTAGCCCAGGAGACAACACTTTACGGCAGGGATATTTATGGTGAGAAATCATTACATAGACTGCTCAGAGAGCTGTGTAAGATTGAAGGAATCCGCTGGATTCGTATTCTCTACTGTTATCCGGAGGAAATTGATGAGAACCTGATTCGTGTTATGAAGGAAGAGCCGAAGATCTGCCATTATCTGGACCTTCCGATCCAGCATGCCAATGATCAGATACTGAAGCGGATGGGACGAAGAACTTCCAAAGAGCAGCTGATAGAGATTATTGGAAGGCTTCGTGAGGAGATCCCGGACATTGCTCTCAGAACAACGCTGATCACCGGTTTCCCGGGAGAAACCAGAGAGCAGCATGAAGAGCTGATGGAATTTGTGGATCAGATGGAGTTCGACAGACTGGGCGTATTTACCTATTCGCCGGAGGAGGATACACCGGCAGCCACTATGCCGGATCAGATCCCGGAGGAGGTCAAGGAAGACCGTCAGGCAGAGCTTATGGAGCTTCAGCAGGAGATTGCATTTGATCTGGCGGATGATATGGTCGGCAGAGAAGTCGTAGTGATGATTGAAGGGAAGGTCGCTGACGAGAATGCATATGTGGGGAGAACCTACAAAGATGCGCCGAATGTTGATGGATTGATATTTATTAATACAGAGGAAGAAATGATGTCCGGAGATTTTGCGAGAGTGAAGGTGACCGGAGCATTAGAATATGATTTGATAGGAGAGTTGATAGAATGAATTTACCAAATAAACTGACAGTACTTAGAATGATCATGGTTCCGTTTTTTGTGTTATTTATGCTTACGGATATCGGAGGTCCTGCTAACAAATGGATCACGCTGGCAATCTTCTGTATCGCCAGTCTGACGGATATGCTGGACGGAAAGATTGCAAGAGCCCGGAATCTGGTAACTAATTTCGGAAAATTCATGGATCCGCTGGCAGATAAGATGCTGGTATGTTCTGCCATGATCTGTTTTATTCCTTCCGGGAAACTGGCCGCATGGTATGTGATTATCGTAATCGCCCGTGAGTTTATTATCAGTGGTTTCCGTCTGGTTGCTTCGGATAATAATGTGGTGATCGCTGCCAGCTACTGGGGCAAGTTTAAGACAGTCTCACAGATGGCGATGATCATTCTGCTGATTGCAGACCTCGGCGGTGTCTTTGATATGATTGGATTGATCCTTGTCTGGGTATCCTTAATACTGACGGTGGTTTCTTTGGTTGATTATGTGGCAAAGAACATCGAAGTATTGACTAAGGGAGGCATGTAAGATGACAGTTGAGCTGATATCTGTAGGAACAGAGATCTTGCTTGGTAACATTGTAAATACGAACGCCGCCTATCTGGCGGAGAAGATTGCGGTCTTGGGATTATCCTGCTATCACCAGAGTGCGGTTGGGGATAATGAGGAACGTATGGAGGATGCTATCAGGCTGGCATTGTCCAGATCGGACATCGTAATCTTAAGCGGAGGTCTGGGGCCTACAAAGGATGACCTTACAAAGGAGGTTACCGCAAAGGTATTTGGAAAAAAACTTGTGGAAGACCCTCACACACGAGAGAGAATCCAGAATTATTTTGACCGTATCAAGAATCCGGACGGCATCACCAGCAATAACTGGAAGCAGGCTCTTGTCCCGGAGGGAGCGACGGTTGTGGACAACCATAACGGAACAGCGCCGGGATTGATTCTGGAGAATGAGGACGGCAGGATCGCAATTCTTCTTCCGGGTCCGCCGAACGAGATCAAACCAATGTTTGAGCGGGATATTGCTCCTTACCTGAACAGACTGCAGCCGGAAGGAATTTATTCCAAGATGGTAAAGGTTTGTTCCATTGGCGAGAGCCGGGCAGAGACCATCGTTGCAGATCTGATGGATGCGCAGACCAATCCAACGCTTGCACCCTATGCCAAGACCGGAGAGGTACATTTCCGGGTGACCGCAAAGGCGAAGGACGAAGAAACGGCGAATGCGCTGATGGAGCCGATGATAGAAGAGCTGTATCACCGCTTCGGTGACAAAATCTATACCACAGAGGAAGAGGTAACACTGGAGGAAGCGGTTGTAGCGCTTCTGAAAGAGAAGCAGATGACGGTGACTACGGCAGAATCCTGCACAGGCGGACTTCTGGCGGGAAGAATCATGAATGTGCCGGGAGCGTCTCTGGTTTACAACGAGGGTTATATTACCTATTCCAATGGTGCAAAAGAGAAGCTTCTGGGAGTGTCTCCCGGGACGCTGGAGATGTACGGTGCGGTCAGCGCCGAGACTGCGGCTGAGATGGCAGAAGGCGCAGCGAGAGCAGCAGAGGCGAATGCGGCACTTTCCGTAACCGGTATTGCAGGACCGGACGGCGGAACAAAAGAGAAACCGGTAGGGCTGGTATATGTGGGCTGCTGTGTGAACGGTAAGGTGCGCACGGAGAGATTTTTATTTACCGGCAACCGTGAAAAGAACAGAGATTATGCAGTAGTACGGGCGCTTACTCTGCTCAGGGAGGAATTGATATGTTTATAAGAATGATAAATGCAAATGAAGTCCTCCCGGCACTGCATCTTGTGTGGGAAGTATATGTATCCGATGTGGCGCCGCTTCAGAATCCTGAAGCGGTTTCTGGTTTTCAGCAGTTTATAAAATATGACAGTATTATGCCTCGTATTCAGAACAGAGAGATTGTATTATTCGGAGCGTGGGAAGGCAGTGAACTGTGTGGAGTAAGCGGTGTTGACTGCAGAGGAAACATTTTACTTCTTTATGTGAGAAAGCAATGGCAGAGAAAAGGGATCGGACGCCAGCTGATGCAGAATATGTATCAGTTCTGTGCCCAGACACTGGTGGTTACCAGAGTAATGATGAAGGTATTTCCGTCGGCAGTGACGGCCATGCTTCATCTGGGAATGCGGGAAGTGGCTCCGGTACAGAATTTGGGACCGGAAACCTTCATTCCGATGGAAATGATGATCGCCCCTGGAACGATGAAGCCGCAAAAGTCCCGGGACAGGGTGATTATTATTGTGGTGATCGTGGCAGTTGTGTGTGCAGCATTTATTGGGCTGCTGGCGAAGATGGTTTATGATGAAGCAAAACAGGCCTTCAGTAATCCTTATACATATAATGATGTGTTTCCTTCTGACGACTATGAGGACGATGATGAAGAGGATGATCTGTTTGATGAAGATGCGGATGAAACTTCGATGACCGGTATTGATGGAATCCCGGAATATGAAGAGCAGAATTTATCTTTTAAAGTAAAAGAGGACAGCTATCTTTATTCACCGGATGATACAAAGACCACATACGTGGATTTTGAAATTTACTATCCGCAGATAGAAGGGCTTGCAGATCCCGGCATAGAGGAGAAGGTTAATGAGGAACTGAAGAGCTGCGCCATGGAATCCATAGACCGCATATATGACAATCCGAATACGGAGATTAAGGAACGGGTTCTGGGTGAGGAATATCCGATTATTGCAGATTATGTGCAATACAAGGTGACCTATCTGACGGAAGATTACATCAGTGTGGCTTTTGAGGACTACAGCTATGAGGGAAGCGAGTATGCAAATTATGTAGGACTTCGCACAAAGAATATCAATCTGAAGGACGGAACGGTCTATGAAGTGAAAGATATTATCAATCTGAGTGATCAGTTTGTGAAAGAATGGCTGGATGTTATGCGAAATGAAGCAGACAGAGATGACCTCCTGTCTGAGCTTGATATTGATGAAATGAAAAAGGCTTTATCTGGCGAAGATACCAAAGAGGGTACTTATCTGCCCGTATTTTTTGCAGATGAGGACGGTTTGGAAATTGGATTCAGCTTCCACTATACAGAGGGAGATGAAAACAATTCGGGATATGGATGGGTAACCGCACCTTTTGCTCCAGATAGGCTGCAGGAATATCAGATAGAGAATAACTACTGGGAATTGGTAAAATAGATTGACGAATTCTCAAAATTATGAGAAAATAAGTAAAGATTGGTGATAAATTTAACACACCATACGAGTAGAAAAATCATGCAAGATTGAAAGGAGTTTTAAAATGATTTATTCACATGAAGTAGAAATGATGTGTCCAGTAGCGCAGGGTGCGAATCA